>NZ_BAAGUS010000024.1:0-34990 GCF_054781275.1 Nocardioides ginkgobilobae
TCGTCGAGGCCTTCCGGTTGGGCAGCTTGGTCGCTCCCGATCCTGGAGGGCCTCGACCCCATTCACCCCGACCGCGTCATGCCAAGTCGCTCACCCACTCCCACCGCAGGTACGAAGAGCCGGATAAGTGATCGCCAGAGCTCGTGCCGGCGGTTCGGTGAGGTACTCCGAGAACCGGCAACCAGACAGGTGCGGGCACAGGTCGACAACCGTGTTGCAGCTCGTGCACAGGTACCCGCGGACCAGGCCGGTGAAGTGATCGTGGTCGATCTTCGTCGCCCAAGGATCAGGGCATGTCGCACATCCTGGCCCTAGTGCCTCGACGAGCTGCCGGCGCACGGTCGCCCGTGCGTCCCGACCAGTGGCAGGCGACGGCCAGCGGCCGGCCGCTCGCGCGCAGCGTTGCTCGAGCGGCACTTGGGCAACGTTCACCGCGGCCTCACCGGCGCCGAACCGGACTTGTCCGTCGCACCATTCTGATGGGGTGGCCGACCCGAGGCAGATCGAGCGATCGCCTGAGAACAGGTGGTACACCCCGGAACGGTCCTGCACCGCGCGGTCGCCGTAGGTCATGCCCGCCTGGGATGTGCAGGTGTCGAGCAGCTCCTCAAGCGGCTTGTTCACGTGAACCTCTTCGAGCGAACTCAGCCGCCAGAGCAGGTTCTCCCGTCGTCCCGGTGGGAGGTCCAGTACCGTGCGCGCCTTGGGCTGCGCCTCGCTGGTCGCATCTGGGGCGGTATCGCCCACGGCCGGCGTTGGGCCGGGCTCAAGCGCTCTGGGTGGCATTAGCAGCCGTTGTGAGGCTTGGCTGTAGCGCGGCCCGTGCGCCGGCAACCAGCTGATCGAATCCTCCGGCTCGGGCGAGGCCTTGGACCTGGACCTCGTAGCCCGTGATCGTCAGATCGTCGACCTTGATTTCGTCGAACGACTTCCACTCCCCCAGCGGCAGATGCTCCGGTGCGCTCAGAGCGGGGTAGAGAAGTTTCATGTTTGTCGCGCCGGATGCGCGGAGGAACGCCAAAGACTCGTACACGTCTGCTGCGCTGATGCTGGGCGTCCGACCGACACGGGTCTTGTACTTGGCGTCAAGGAGAAGCGTGGCGAGCGAACCGGTCAGGGGGGTGATGTCGGGTGTGGCGTAGACCGGTTGCGTGCCGCGATGGCCGAGGACCCATCGCATCTGCCCTACTACCTTGTGGTCTGGAAGCGCCCGACGCACGACCTCCTCGCAGAGCGACTGCCAGGCCGACCAGGTCGACAGCAGGAATCCTGGGCCGGTGAAAGCACCGCCGTCGAGGTTGAGGCCCAGTCCCTCGACAACGAGTCGAGCCAGGTCGTAGGCCTGCTGCCAGCCGCGGTGGCGGACCGGAAGTGGCGCGAACACAGCCGGCGGGTTCGACTGGGGTGCCAACTGTCGGCCGAGCAGTCTGAGCTGCGCCTGGGTATCCGCGTCCGCGACTTCTGGGATCAGGGTTGCGACGGCAGCCGCCAGCGTCGCGTTGTAGGGATTGCGACGGGTCAGTTCGAGTCGGGACACCTCGAAGCCGTCCGGGTCCGGCAGGACGACGGTCTCCCATTCGACATCGCCGTCGATTGCGAAGTCGGAACTGGTCGTTCGACGGTAGGAGCGGATTGGTCGGCGCTCATTCTCGGAGTGGAGGTTGAGCAAGGACCTGGCGATCAGTGTTGCGAGGTCGCCGCGGTCCTGGGTGCCGGCGGAGATTTCATCGTGGACTAGGAGGTGGCCGGTTCGGACGAGTACGGCGAGCAGAAAGAAGTCGCTACGCCAACCGCTCGTCGACGGGTCCAGGAACTTGGGCACCACTTCCAGTTCGACGCTGGCGTTGAGGCGAAGCAGGCCTGCGACGCCGTCCGCCTTCCACGTCCCGCCGCTGGTGGTGGTGATCGGGTCGTTCTCGTAGCCGAGCAGCGTCTTGACACGGTCATTGAGCTCTCGCAGCTGGATCAGGACCTCGCCTTCGGAGATCCCGCTCAGTGAGGCGACCTCGCCGGTTGTCCGTGGCCGCTCTCGAAGCTCCTGGAGCACGAGCCGGTCCATGGCCGTCACTCGGTCGCAATGAGGGCGAGGAGCTTGTACAGCTCCTCGGGAGTCGGGCGAAGAGGACCGGAGATACGTCGAACCGTCTGCCCTGCGAAGGTGGACTCCACCAAGGAGTAGACGCTCTTGCTGTTCTCGGCACGCAGGACGTCGGAGACCGCTCGGGTGTTCCCGTAGAAGACCTCGTCGATGTGGCCGCGGAGTGTCGCCCAGGCGGTGGCGACGTACTCCTGGGCAGCTGCAACGGCGGAGTCTGCGGGTGCGTGCATCAGGGCACCGTGGCCGAGCTGATAGGCCTGTCCCCTGCCCAGGAGTACCTGCTCGTTGATCTTGGTGAATGCCTGGGCAAGCGCCTCGTAGTAGTCCTCGGCGCTCGATGGGCTCTCAGGCAGCGGAGCAGGTGTTGGGTCGAGGCCGAGGTGATCGCGCAGCACGTCCTCTTGCGGCTCGAGGCGGTGGATGTGGAACCGGCGCAGGAACGCGACGTCAAGGGGCTCAACGCTCGTGTCGGCCTCGTTCATCGCCGCGAGGATGTAGAGGTCATGAGGAAGCGCGAAGGACTCGTGCTCCCCACCGTCGCCCAGGATCTCGAAGAACTGTGTCGTCTCGGTGGCCGTGCCGTCGGTGGGAAGTCGCTTGTCAGCCTCAAGGCCAACGAGCGCACTACCGAATGAAGCGACGGCAGGACCGCGGTTGATCTCGTCGACGAGGACGAGGGCGGCGTTGCCATCGTGGCCCGCATGCTTGGCTGCCCGGTAGAGCGTTCCGCTGGTCACGACGAATGCGCCGGCCTCGCCGACCTTGGGCACGAGTCCGCGCATGAAGTCCCGGTACTTGGTGTTCTGGTCGAAGACCGTCTGGAAGACGCTGCGGGTGACGTCCTGGTCAGGGCTGGGGAACCATGGCGGGATCGGTCCGGAGGATGCCGGGATGGGGATCCGGCCGGTCGGCGCCGAACCCGTCTCCCCCTGCTTCCACTGGAACAGCTCGCGGACCTCGTTGAGCAGCCGGGACTTTCCGGTGCCTGGCGGACCGGTGATGATGACGTTTTTGCGGATCGCGAGAGCCTTCAACACCGCACGGGCGTCTGGGCTGATGTCGGCCTCAATCGGCATGGCAGTAGCCCGTCCCGTCTGTGAAGTTGTAGTAGCCCTGGACGGTCCTGGTCCCGCTCCGTAGTGCGGCCGAAGCCATGCAGCTGAGAATCGTGCTGCTGACCTCAGTTGGCTCGTCGGCGGTCAGGTCGGGGAAGTCCAGGGCATTGTCGGCCGCGGCCCGGATGCTGCCTAGCGAGGCCCGGGTGGCCTCGGTCATCGTGCGCACCAGCCGCTCGCGGTCGTCCCCGGCGCGGGTCTCACGGGTCAGGTCCTCGAGGACCAGCACGAACCCCGACCCCGTCGACGGGACGCTGTCGCCCGGCTCCGGCACCAGCGTCACCCGCACCCGCAGCAGCCGGTCCTCGTGCAGCGTGGTCGCGGTGTAGTCGCCTCCCCGCCCGCCGACGAGCCGGGACGCCGCGTGCGCGAGGAGGCCCCGGTCGACCAGCCCGAACACCGACCGCCCCAGACCGACCGGCGCTTCGCCGAAGAGGGTGCGGGCGGCCTCGTTGTAGAGCAGGATGCGGCCCTCCCGGTTGCACACCACCACCGCGACGGTGAGCTGGGCCATCAGCACAGCCAGCCGGTTGCGCTCCGACTCCATGTCGCGCCGCGCCACCTCGGCCAGGCCCTCCGCCTCGTGCAGCGTGGACTCGTGGCGCTCCGCGAGCCGGTCGATCGCCGTCGCGAGCGGCCGGAGCTCCTCGGCGCGCACCTCGCCGATCCGGTGCGCGGGGTTCGCGTCGACCATCACGCCGGTGTCCTCGGTCATCCGCCGGACGGCCGCGGCGGTGACTCCCAGGACGCGGGCGAGGATCGCCACCAGGCCGACCACCGCGAGCAGCGCCAGCACGCCGACGGCCAGCGGGTCCACCTCGGCGAGCAGGAGCCAGACCAGCGCGGCCGCGACCACCACGACGTACGCCGTGACCCCTCCGACCGCGCGCCACGCGCCTGCCGACAGGCCGGGTCTCACGCGTCGTCCTCGCCGAGGAGCTCCTGCACGTGCGCCACCAGCTCGCGGGTCGAGAAGGGCTTGACCACGTAGGAGTCGGCGCCGACGGCGAGGCCCTTGGTGCGCTCGGCCTCGCGTCCCTTCGCGGTGAGCATCACGATCTTGAGGTCGGTCCACCCGGTCGCCCGCAGTGTCTGGCAGACCTCGTAGCCGTCGCGGTGCGGCATCATCGCGTCGAGCAGCACCAGGTCGGGGCGGAAGCGCTCCACCTCGGCGAGCGCCTCCTCGCCGTCGCGTGCCACCGCGGTCTCGTAGCCGCTGCGTCGCATCACGAACTCCAGCGACGTCACGATGTTGGGCTCGTCGTCCACGATCAGGACCTTCTTGCTCATCTCTCCACCTCCGCGTGCGCGACCGGCAGCGTGAACGACAGGGTGGCGCCGGGGCCGGGGCGGTCGGCGACCCACAGCCTTCCGCCCAGGTGGTCGATGATCTCGCGGCTGATCGGCAGCCCGAGGCCGGTGCCGGACGGCCGGCCGCGCCGGGCGTCCCCGCCCTGGCGGAACTTGTCGAAGACGACCGCGCGGTCCTCCGCGGGGATGCCGCCGCCGTTGTCCTCCACATCCACCTGCACCTCGCCGTCCCCGCCGGCACCGGTACCGGGGTCGCGCACCGACGCCGACACCCGTACAGCCCCCCGCTCCGGGGCGGCGAACTTCGCCGCGTTGCCGAGCAGGTTGACCATCACCTGGGCCACCCGGTCGGCGTCGGCGGCGACCGGCGGCAGTCCCTCGGGGATCTCGACGTCGAGGGAGATGTCGCGTTCGCGGAAGAGCTGCGCGGTCGCGGCGACCGAGGTCTGCACGACCTCGCGCAGGTCGACCGGCTCGACGTGCCACTCCCCCGCCCCGGACTCCAGCTTGGCCAGGTCGAGGACCTGGTTGATCAGCCGGGTCAGCCGCTCGGTCTCCTCCACGATGGGCACCAGGAACTCCTGCCGCTCGTCCGGGTCGAGGTCGGGGTTGTCCACCAGGATCTCGGAGAACGCCCGGATCGACGTCAGCGGCGTGCGCAGCTCGTGGGTGACGGTCGAGACGAAGTCGTCCTTGAGCCGGTCGAGCTCCTGCAGCTGCTCGTTGGCCTCGCGCAGCTCGGCGGTGGCTCGCTCGAGCTCGCGGGACTTCGCCTCGAGGGCGTGGCTGTAGGCGCGCACCTGCGAGGCCTCGTCGAGGATCTCCATCACCTCGGCCATCCCGAGCGGCTCCTCCGAGACCACCGAGGACACCATCACGCGCGCCGACGCCGAGCCGACCGAGCCGGCCAGCAGCGCCTCCACGTGGCGGATGAGCTCGGCGTCCGCGACCGCCTCGGGAGTCACGTCGGCACGGGTGCGGGCGGCGTACGCCGTGAGCGCGGCGTGCGCGCCCTGGGGCCCGACGAAGCGTTCGAGCAGTCCGCGCAACGCACCCACCGTCGACTCGCCGCGCCGCAGCGCGAGGTCGGGGGTGCCGGTGGGCCGGCTCATCGCGTCGACGAACAGGGCCGCCTGCACGCTCTCCACGGGGCGCGGGGTGCTGAAGAGCGAGACCCCGACCGTCATGCCCACGTTGACCAGCATGCTCCACAGCATCGCGTGGCCGACCGGGTCGAGCCCGTCGAGGCCGAAGAGGGCGTGCGGCGCCAGCAGCTCGATGCCGAACGGCCCCTCGGTCGGCAGGCTCGACGGCATCCAGCCGGAGTCGGAGAACGACGGCAACAGCAGCGTGTAGCCCCACATCGAGATCCCGGCGACCAGTCCGGCGAGCGCGCCGGCGCGGGTGGCGCCCTTCCAGTAGAGGCCGCCGAGGACCGCCGGCGCGAACTGCGCGACCGCGGCGAAGGAGATCAGGCCGATCTGCACCAGGCCGAGCGCGTCGGTGGCAACCCGGAAGTAGACGAAGCCGAGCAGCAGCAGGGCCACGATCGTGACGCGCCGGACCAGGAGAACCAGCCGGCCCAGGTCGCCCCGTCCGCGCAGCGCGCCCCTGCTGCGCAGGAGGAGCGGCATGACGACCGAGTTGGAGACCATCGTCGACAGGGCGATCGTCTCCACGATCACCATCCCGGTGGCGGCGGAGAGACCACCGACGAAGACCAGCAGCGCCAGCAGGGACTGCTGGTCGGCCATCGGCAGGGCCAGCACGAAGGTGTCGGCGTCGACCTCCGGTCCGAAGGTCAGCAGGCCCCCGAGGGAGATCGGCAGCACGAAGAGGTTGATCAGGAGCAGGTAGAGCGGGAACAGCCACATCGCGGTGCGCAGGTGGCGCTCGTCGACGTTCTCCACCACCGACACCTGCCACTGTCGCGGCAGCAGCAGGAACGCCAGCATCGAGAGCACGGTGAGCCAGAAGAACGTGTCGTAGCCGGTGTTGGGGCTGAGCGTCATCAGCTCGGCCAGCTCCGGTCGCTCGGCCGCCCTCTCGACGACGTCGGAGAAGCCGTCGAAGAGCCCGTAGGTCACCCACGCCCCCACCACCAGGAAGGCGACCAGCTTGACCAGCGACTCGAAGGCGATCGCGGCGACCATGCCCTCGTGCCGCTCGGTGGCGTCGAGGTGGCGGGTGCCGAAGACGATCGTGAACGCCGCCAGCATCAGGGCGGCGTACAGGCCGGTGTCCTGGAGCAGCGGGACGGCCCCGTCGCCGGTGGTGGCCGCACCCGCCTCGCTCCGCAGGATCGTGAACGTCGTGGAGATCGCCTTGAGCTGCAGCGCGATGTAGGGCACCAGGCCCAGGACCGCGATCACGGTCACCAGACCGCCGAGCAGCTGGCTCTTGCCGTAGCGGGCGGAGACGAAGTCGGCGAGGGAGGTGATCCGGTCGCGCTTGCAGATCCGGATGATCTTGCGCAGCACGACCCACCAGAGGATGACCACGACCATCGGGCCGAGGTAGATCGGCAGCCACGCGATGCCGCCCTCGGCCGCGCTCCCGACGCTGCCGTAGTAGGTCCACGACGTGGCGTAGACGGCGATGGACAGCGCGTAGATGTAGCCGTTGCTGATGATGCTGCGTCCCCGGGCCGCCTGCCGGTCACCGAACCAGGCGATCGCGAAGAGCACACCCAGATAGGCCACCGAGACCGCGACCACCACCCATGTGGAGACCATCAGCGCTCCCGTACGACGAGCGCGACGAGGGCGATCAGGAGGCCCCAGGCGGCGAACACGTAGAGCCACACCAGCGGCACCCCGAGCACGATCACCTCGCGGTCGAAGACCCGCAGCAGTGGGTAGCCGAAGAGCGCGAAGGCCGCCACCGCCAGCGCCACCAGCCTCGCCCTGGTGCGCCCGTCGTCCACCCGTCGTCCCATCAGGTCACCGTGTGCGTCTGATAGCGGTTCGCGGTGATCTCCTGCATCACCCGCACGGTGCGGATCGCGTCGCGCAGCGCCCGGCGCTCCTCGGCGGTCAGGTCGCCGACCCGCACCCGGTTGTCGATCGGTACGCCGCGGCGTACCTGCTCGATCTGGTGACGCAGGCGCAGACCGGTCAGCGCGCGGTAGGCGGTGACGAGCCGGCCCACCCCGTCGGCGCTGAGGGTGCCAGCGGCACCGGCGGCGCGCAGCCGCAGCTCGGTGGTGCGGGCGTTGGTGCCGGCGGCGAGGGCGTAGAGCCGGGCCAGCAGCACGATCGCCGCGGTGCCGCTCTTCTTGATGTCGAGCCAACCGTGGTCGGTGTGGACGTGTCCGAGCAGGACGACCGGCGGCCGGAAGGTCACCGTGGCCGCCGCCATGTGCTTGAGGAAGGTGCCGCGCCGCCCGCCGGCGACCAGGATCTCGTCGAGACGGCTGACGTCGAGCTCGCCGTGCACCGGCCGGACGTCGAGGAAGATCTCGGCCTTGAGCAGCGCGCTCGGCAGCGGGTCGTTGACCCAGCGCTCGAAGTAGCCGGTGAGGGTGTCGAGGTGGTGGCACCACTCGGTGGCCATGTAGCCGCCCGTGCAGCGCGGGATCCCGGCCAACGCGAGCCCGTCCACGACCGGCGCGGCCAGCGCGGCGAAGTACTCGTCCGGGTCTCCGGGGGCGAGCCGCGGCCCGCCGTAGGTCAGCGCACTGTCCTGGTCGCTGGAGAGGACCTGCTCGCCACGCCCGTGCGACCCGAGCGCCAACCAGGCATAGGCGTACGGCGGCGACCCCAGACTCTCCTCGGCAAGGGTCAGCAGCCGGGAGGTCAGCACGTCGTTGGCGTGTGCGACCGTCTGCGTGACCTCGAGTACGTCGACGCCGTCGTCGAGCTGCCGCTCGGTCGCCCGGGTCATCTCCTCGGCGTACGACGCGAGCGGCTCGAGCCGGGCCACGTCGTCGAGCGCGTCGACGAGCCCGAGCGGTCCGCTCATCTGCTCCGCACCGGCCACGGCCCACCTCCCGTGAGCCTCACCCTAGTGCGGCGTCACCCCGGACGGCACGGATCCCGGAGGCCGCTCGGGTCGCCCGGTCAGTCGCTGTGGCGGGCGGCGATCAGTCGCCGGGCCTCGGGGGTGAGCCCGGTCCTGGTCGCCTCCCGCACATCGACCTCGCTGCGGTCGGCGCGCACCGCGTCGTACCCCCAGATCACGATGCACCCGACGACCGCGGCCAGCACCACCACCGCGGAGAAGAAAACGTAGAACAACATGTGCACTCCCTCATCACACGAGGTCGACGTGACCTCGGTCTCGTGTGACTGGTTCGCCGCCCCCGACCGCGGGGATGGGTCCGGGCGATCTGGAGCGGACCGGACCCGATCGACCCCACCGTGCTTGACCCACGCGATTCGGGGAGACGCTGCCGCCATGACGCCGCCTCCCGCGCCCACCGCCGGCACCCTCGACCGACTGCGCGGGGCAGCACGCCGCTACTTCGGTCACGAGTCCCTCCTGCCGGGGCAGGAGGAGGCGATGGGCGCCCTGCTGGAGGGACGCGACGTCCTGCTGGTCTCGCCCACCGGGTCGGGCAAGTCCCTCAGCTACCAGCTCCCCGGGCTGCTCATCGACGGCGTGACCGTCGTGGTCTCACCGCTGCTGGCGCTGCAGCGCGACCAGATCGCCAACCTCGGGGAGGAGCACCCCGAGCTGCGCGCCGGTCGGGTCAGCTCCGCCGAGAGCGAGGCGGAGAAGGAGGCGGTCCTCGCCGAGGCCGCTGCGGGCACGCTGGAGTTCCTCTTCTGCTCCCCCGAGCAGCTCGCCAACGACGAGGTCCGGGCGCGGCTGGCGTCCGTGCGGCCGAGTCTCGTCGCCGTCGACGAGGCGCACTGCGTGTCCTCGTGGGGGCACGACTTCCGCCCCGACTACCTCCGTCTCGGAGACCTGCTTTCCGACCTCGGCAGCCCCCCGACGATCGCCATGACCGCGACCGCGGCCCTCCCGGTCAGGGAGGACATCGTCGAACGGCTCCGGCTGACCGACCACGAGCTGGTGGTGACCGGTTTCGCCCGGGACAACCTCGCGCTCGAGGTCACCCGCGTCGAGGAACCCGACGACCAGCGCCGGGTTGTCCTCGAGGCCGTCGCCGCCGAGGAGGGCGTCGGCATCGTCTACTGCCGCACCCGCAAGGCGACCGAGGAGTACGCCGAGGCGCTCGCCGAGCTCGGTCGGCGTACCGCCGCCTACCACGCCGGCCTCCCGCAGCGCGTCCGCGAGGAGGTGCACCACGCGTTCCTAGAGGGCGGGCTCGACGTCATCGTGGCGACGTCCGCCTTCGGGATGGGCATCGACAAGCCCGACATCCGGTTCGTCGTGCACGCCCAGGTGCCGGAGTCACCGGACACCTACTACCAGGAGATCGGTCGCGCCGGCCGCGACGGCGAGCCGGCCCGCGTCCACCTCGTCTACCGCGACAAGGACCTGTCGCTCGGCCGCTTCTTCAGCGGTGGCCTGCCCGACCCCGACGACGTCGCCCGGGTGGCCGAGGCCGCCGCGGGACTCCCCCGCGAAGGTGACCGCCTCCCCGCGGTCCGTGAACGCACCGTGCTCGGACCGCGCAAGGCCGCACGGCTGCTCAACCTGCTCGACCTCGTCGAGGAGGCCGGTGGCCCCAGTGGCGCAGGCAGGAAGGTCGTCGACGCGGTGGTGGCGCGCGCCGAGGCACAGCGCCGGCTGCAGCAGTCCCGCGTCGACATGATGCAGGGGTACGCCGAGACGACCCGCTGTCGCAGCGCCTACCTGCTGGCGTATTTCGGGGAGGCAACCGAGGGGCTGTGCGGGCACTGCGACAACTGCACCCACGGCATCGCCGCCGAGCCGGACGCCTCGGCGACGCCCGCGGCGTACGCGCTGGAGAGCCGGGTGCGGCACGGCGAGTTCGGCGAGGGCGTCGTCACCGACGTCGAGGAGGACCGCGTGACCGTGCTGTTCGACGACGGCTACCGGACCCTGTCGCTGCAGGTCGTCGAGGACGAGGGACTGCTCGATACGATCTGAGCAACTGCTCGACGTCACCACGATCTACCACGAGCCCGAGGTCGCGCAGTACCCGCGCGGCACCCAGATCCTGGACCGGTTCCCCGACGCGGCGCGGGTCGAGGTGCCCAGCCACCAGGACATCCCGGGGCTCTACGGCAACCCGGGAAACGTCGAGGACTGGGTGCGCAACAAGCGCAACGTGCTGGTCCTCGGCGTCAAGAAGAGCCTGACGGCACGACCCAACGGCCGCTCCAGCGACTTCATCGCGCCTTCGACCTCCAACGGCTGCGCGATGGCCTGTTCCTACTGCTACGTGCCACGGCGCAAGGGCTACGCCACCCCGATCACCACGTTCGTCAACATCGAGAGCATCCTCGGCTACCTGGGGCGCCACGCCGACCGGCAGGGCATGAAGCTCGAGCCGAACCAGTGTGACCCCGTGGACTGGGTCTACGACCTTGGTGAGAACGGCGACTGCTCGGTCGACGCGATGGTCTCCGACAACGTCCGCGACCTGGTCCGGCTCTTCGCCGAGCTGCCCAACGCCAAGGCGTCGTTCGCCACCAAGCTCGTCAACCGGGACCTGCTCGGCTACGACCCACGCGGCGGCACCCGGGTGCGCTTCTCGCTGATGCCGCAGTCGGTGAGCAGGCTCGTCGACCTGCGCACCTCCCGCATCTCCGAGCGGATCGCGGCCATCGACGACTTCGTCGAGGCCGGCTACGAGGTGCACCTGAACTTCAGCCAGGTGATCGTTTACGACAGGTGGCTGGATGACTGGGCGATGCTGCTGCAGGAGATCGACGACGTGGTCGGCGAGCGTGCCAAGCAGCAGCTGGCCTGCGAGATCATCCTGCTCACCCACAACGCCGGGCTCCACGAGGTCAACCTGGGGTGGCATCCGAGGGCCGAGGAGCTGTTGTGGCGTCCGGAGCTGCAGGAGGCGAAGACCAGCCAGAGCGGCCAGCGAAACGTCCGCTACCGGGCCGCGGCCAAGCGGTCGTACGTCACCCAGCTCACCGACCTGATCGCCGAGAGGGCGCCGTACATCCGGGTGCGCTACGCGTTCTGAGCTGTCACACGCCCGCGGCTCAGATCCAGAGCGCCGGGTCGCGGAACATCCGGTCGGGGTCGGACGCGGTCGGGTCGACCGGACGTGTCGTCGCGGGTACGCCGGTGGCGACGCTGTGTGCCGGGACGTCCTTGACCACCACGGCGTTGGCGCCGATCTGGACGTGGTCGCCGACCGTGATCGGGCCGAGCAGCCGGGCGCCGGCGCCGACCACGACGTTGCTGCCCACCGTCGGGTGCCGCTTGACCCGCCGCAACGAGCGGCCGCCGAGGGTGACCCCGTGGTAGAAGAGCACGTCGTCGCCGACCTCGGCGGTCTCGCCGATGACCACGCCCATGCCGTGGTCGATGAAGAAGCGGCGCCCGATCCGGGCGCCGGGGTGGATCTCCACTCCCGTCACGGCGCGGCTCACCTGGGAGAGCAGTCTCGCCACGAGGCGCGTGCGGCGATGCTGCCACAGCCGGTGGGACAGTCGGTGCGCCCAGATGGCGTGCAGCCCCGACGAGGCCAGCGCGACCTCGAGCCGCGAGGTGGCGGCAGGGTCGCGTGCCAGGGCGGCCTCGACGTCCTCACGGACCGCCGACCACCACCTGCCCGGGGCGTTGCTGGTGCGCACGCGGCTCAGCTCTCCGTCATCCCCTCGAAGAGGATCGTGGAGAGGTAGCGCTCACCGAAGTCCGGCAGCACCACGACGACCGTCTTGCCGGAATTCTCGGGTCGCTGGGCGACCTGGACGGCCGCGGCCAGGGCGGCGCCGGAGGAGATGCCGACGAACATGCCCTCCTCGGTGGCGGCCCGGCGAGCGAAGTCGACTGCGGTCGCGGCGTCGACGGTGACCACCTCGTCGTACACGTCGCGGTCGAGGATCTCGGGCACGAAGTTGGCGCCCATCCCCTGGATCTTGTGCGGTCCGGGCTGGCCCCCGCTGAGGATCGGGGACTCGGCCGGTTCGACGGCGACGACCTGTACCTCGGGCTTGCGCTCCTTCAGCGCCTGGCCGACCCCGGTGATGGTGCCGCCGGTGCCGACGCCGGCGACGAAGATGTCGACCCCTCCGTCGGTGTCGTCCCAGATCTCCTGGGCCGTGGTGCGCCGGTGGATCTCGACGTTGGCCTGGTTGGCGAACTGGCGGGCCAGCACCGCGCCGTCGCCGGCGAGCTTCTCGGCCTCCTCGACCGCCGCCCTCATGCCGCCGCTGCCGGGCGTCAGCACCAGCTCGGCTCCGAAGGCGCGCAGCAGGGCGCGACGCTCGAGGCTCATCGTGTCGGGCATGGTCAGCACGACCCGGTAGCCGCGCGCGGCGCCGACCATCGCGAGCCCGATGCCGGTGTTGCCGCTGGTGGCCTCGACGATGGTGCCGCCGGGCCGGAGCTCGCCGGAGGCCTCGGCGGCGTCGATGATGGCGACGCCGATGCGGTCCTTGACGCTGTTGGCGGGGTTGAACGACTCCAGCTTCGCGAGCACCGTCGCCTCGCCGGCGATCCGGTTGATCCGCACCAGCGGGGTGTGCCCCACGGTCTGGGCGATGTTGTCGAAGATCCGCATCCGCTATCCCTTCCGCACCTGCCGCGCAGTGGCGCGACAACCCGTCAACCGTAGCGGGGGCAGCCAGCGGTCCGGCTCTCGCCGGAGCGACCGTCAGCGCTGCAGGAGCGAGCGGGCCATCACCGAGCAGCGCCCTGCACCGCGTCCCGACGAGACCTGCGCTTCTTGCGGAGCTGTCCGACGAGTGCAGCGGGTGCTCCCACTGTGTGGGCGCAGATGTCCAGGTAGCGCCGAGCCAGATCCGTGGGCGTGATGGGTCCGGCAGGGTCATACCACATCGGGATCGCCTGGAGCATCCCCAGGATCGCCCGGGTGGTGTCCTTTGCGTCCGCCGCGTCGAACTGACCGGTGGCGATGCCGTCCCGCACGGCGTCGAGGAGCATGTCCTCGACGCGACGCCGCTTTCCGGCGTAGAGGGACCGCAGGTCGGGCGAGAGCAGTCGCATCTCGTGATCGATCATGGCGGTCCGTTTGGCCGTGGCCTCGTAGAGGGTGATGCACTCGACCACGTTGAGGAAGCGGTCGACCGGAGAGTCCCCGGCATCTCTGACAGCCGCCTCGCACAGGCGCGTCAGGTGCTCGATGGATGCGTCGAGGATGGAGAGCAGCAATGCCTCTTTGTTCTCGTAGTGGTAGTAGAGCGCCGGCACGGTGACACCGAGACGACGAGCGATGTCGCGGACCGTGGTGCCGTGGTAGCCGGACTCGTAGAAGGCATCGCGCGACGCCGACAGGATCGGTGGCAGTGTCAGCTCTTCCTGAGACCGCCAGTTCCTTCTCGGCGGGGAGGGCTGCTGCTCGACCATCCGGTGCTCCGTCCTTCGCCGCGCCGCACACCTATCGGGTGTGCAGCGCCGCGATACTACCCCGGCCCGGCTGGGCCGTCAGGTGGAGACGAGTAGTCCGGCCAGGCGCCTGGAGATGAGCGATTCAGCCTCACCGATCATGCGGTCCACCAGCTCCGCCACGGTCGGGACGTCCCGGATGAGGCCCTGGGACTGACCGACGGTCCAGATCCCCGCGTCGAGGTCACCGGACGTGAACACGGTGCGCCCCCGCGCTCCGGAGACGAGGTCCTGGACGTCCTCGAACCGCCCGCCCTGCTCGAGGATGCCGACAACCTTGCGCGACACCTCGTTCGAGGCGACCCGGGAGGTGTTCCGAAGCGGGCGGAAAATGAGCTCGGTGCCCAGTTCGTCGCCGGCGACGATCGCCTGCTTGACCCTGTCGTGGACCTGTGACTCCTGGGTGCACATGAAACGGGTCCCCATGTTGACCCCGTCCGCGCCCAACGCCAGTGCGGCGACCAGCCCTTGCGCGTCGGCGATGCCGCCCGAGGCGATCACCGGGATCTTGAGGACGCGCGTCGCCGCTGGGATGAGCACCAGTCCGGGAACGTCGTCCTCGCCCGGATGCCCCGCGCACTCGAATCCGTCGATGCTGACGCCGTCGACACCGACGGCCTCGGCCTTGAGCGCGTGCCGGACACTCGTGCACTTGTGCAGCACCTTCACCCCGTGCTCCCGGAAGAACGGCATGTGCGGCTCCGGATTGGAGCCGGCCGTCTCGACCACGGTGATCCCGGCGTCGACGATCGCGTGACGGTACTCGTCGTAGGGCAAGGGCCGGATCGACGGCAGGATCGTCAGGTTGACCCCGAACGGCTGATCGGTCATCTCGCGAGTCCGTCGGATCTCCTCGCTCAACGCCTCCGGTGTCGGCTGCGTCAGCGCGGTGAGCATGCCGAGAGCGCCGGCGTTGGCGACCGCAGAGACCAGCTCAGCTGTGCCCACCCACTGCATCCCGCCCTGGACGATCGGGTGGCGGACACCGAAGGTCTCGGTGAAGGACGTGCGGATCATGACCGGTCTCCGTGATCGTGGTTCATCAACGCGGTGCCATGCGGATGGCCCCGTCGAGCCGGACCACCTCGCCGTTGAGCATGGGATTGGCCACGATGTGTGACACGAGCGCGGCGTACTCCTCGGGTTTGCCGAGGCGCGCCGGGTGCGGCACCTGTGAGCCCAAGGACCTGATGCCCTCCTCACCGACCTGCTCGAAGAGTGGGGTCAGGAACAGGCCGGGCGCGATCGTGTTGACCCGGATCCGGTGCTGCGCCAGGTCCCGCGCGATCGGCAGGGTCATCCCGACGACGCCGCCCTTGGACGCGGAGTATGCGGCCTGACCGATCTGCCCCTCGAAAGCCGCGACCGAGGCGGTGTTGACGATGACCCCCGCCTCCTCACCGTCGACCTGCTGGTCCACCATCGCAGTGGCGCCCAGACGGATCACGTTGAAGGTGCCGATCAGATTGACCTCGAGCACCTTACGGAAGTCGTCGAGCGGGAACGGCCCTCCTCTGCCCACCACCCGGTGCGCATTGCCGATCCCGGCGCAGTTGACGACGACCGCCAGGGGTGCCAGCGAGCGTGCGGCGTCGACCGCCGCCTGCACCTGCACCTCGTCGGTGACGTCGGCTCCCTTGAAGACGGCAGCGTCGCCGAGCTCCTCGGCGATCTGCTCGCCGGCCGAGGTGGGCAGATCGACGATGACCACGCGGGCGCCGTCGGCGACCAGCTGACGAACGGTCGCCAGACCCAGCCCCGAGGCCCCCCCCGTCACGATTGCAGACTTGCCGTGGATGTTCATGGCGTGTCCTCTCAGATCCGCTCGATGATGGTCGCGTTCGCCATGCCGCCGCCCTCGCACATCGTCTGCAGGCCGTACCGACCGCCGGTCGCCTCGAGGTGGTTCAGCATGGTGGCGAGCAGTCGCGTGCCCGAGCCGCCCAGGGGGTGCCCGAGCGCGATCGCGCCGCCGCGCGGATTCAGCTTCTCGACATCCGCGCCCAGTTCCTTGGCCCAGGCGAGCGGCACCGGCGCGAAGGCCTCGTTGACCTCGAACACGTCGATCTCCTCGAGGGAGAGCCCCGATCGCCTCAGCACCTTCTCGGTCGCGGGGATGACGCCGGTGAGCATCAACAACGGGTCGGACCCGGTCACCGCGAAGCTGTGCAGTCTCGCCCTCGGACGCAGTCCGAGTTCGCGCGCCTTCTCCTCGCTCATGATCAGGGCGGCCGACGCGCCGTCGGTGAGAGGAGAGGAGTTGCCCGGCGTGATGTGCCAGCCGACATCGGGGAATCGGCGCGCGAGCTCCTCGGTGTAGAACGAGGGCTTCAGACCGGCGAGACCCTCGACCGAGGTGCCACCCCGGACCGTCTCGTCCGTTCGGTGGACCCGGTCGTCCTGTCCGCCAGGGACCTGGACGCCGATGATCTCGTTGTCGAAGTCTCCTGCCGCGGCGGCGGAGGAGGCCAGGTCGTGGGAGCGGGCGGCGTACTCGTCCAGCTCAGAGCGGCTCAGGCCCCACCGGGCCGCGATGATCTCGGCCGAGACCCCCTGGTTGACCAGTCCGTCGGGATACCGGACCTTCAACGGACCGAAGGGGTCGCCACCGGCAGGAGCGGTCCCCATCGGGATGCGGCTCATCGACTCCACCCCACAGGCGATGGCGACGTCGTAAGCGCCCGCCATCACGCCCTGGCCGGCGAAGTGCACTGCCTGCTGGGACGAGCCGCACTGCCGGTCGATGCTGGTGGCCGGCACGTGCTCGGGGAAGTCGGCGACCAACGCAGCGGTCCGGCCGATGTTCAGGCTCTGGTCCCCGACCTGGCTGACGCAGCCCGTGATCACGTCGTCGACCAGGGCCGGGTCGACCCCGTTCCGTTCGACCAGGGCCTTCAGCGTCTCGGCCAGCAGTTTGGCCGGGTGGGTGCCGGACAAGGCCCCACCGGGCTTGCCCTTGCCCGAGGCTGTGCGCACGACGTCGACGATCACTGCGGACTGCATAGAGAACCTCCGTTTACTTAGCGCTCGCTAGATAGCGAGAGTAGATGTGGTGCATTCCCCTGTCAAGGAAGCCGTCGAGGAAGCTCCGAGTTCAGCGGCCCTGGAAGCGCGGTTCCCGCTTGTCGCGGAAGGCATCGAACGCTTCTCGCGCGTCATCCAGGGACAGGTTGATGCTCTGGCTTGACGCCTCCGCGTCGAGCGCCTGGACGAGCGCCCTCTCGAAGGAGTCGTTGAGCAGCCGTTTCGACAGGGACGCGGCGATCGGGGGGTTGGCCTGCAGTCGGGCCGCGAGCTGCCCCACCGCTGCGTCGAGCTCGACCGCCGGCACCATCCGGTTCACCAGCCCGAGCGACCGAGCTTCGGCCGCGGAAACGATGTCCCCCAGCAGGACCAGTTCCTTGGCCTTCTGCAGACCCACGAGCCTCGGAAGCACCCACGCGCCACCGAAGTCCACCGACAGACCGCGTCTGATGAAGATCTCCGAGAACCGCGCCCGGTCGCTGGCCAGGACGAAGTCACAGCCCAACGCCATGTTCATCCCCGCCCCGACCGCCACGCCGTCGACCCGCGCGATCGTCGGCACCGGGCATCTCTGGAGCGCCAGGACGGCGTCGTTCACCACGTCCATGTTCGCCAGCGCAGGGCCGTCGCCGTCGTCCGCGGTCAGATCCGCTCCTGCGCAGAAGTCCTCACCGGCACCGGTCAGCACCACCACCCGGTCCTCGACGAGTCTCACCCCCGCCAGCCCCTCCCTCAGCAGGTTCCAGGACTCCAGCGTCATCGCGTTCTTGCGCCGTGGCCGGTTCAGGGTGATCGTGACGACGCCATCCGCCCGGTGGAGCAGCACCGGGCCTGGCGCATCAGCAGCCTGGGGACGCGCCGAGGGGCTCATCTGCTCTCTCCTGCCCGACTGTCGTCGGACGCCGGCACCGCAGCGGTCTGGCTGCGGCCCCGGGCAATGACCTCGTCACGCCGGGGAGCACGTCCACTCGTGGAACGTGTCGCCATCCACGACCGGGACGCTGCGGTCTCGACCGCGTGCCCCTCGCCCACCCACTCACGCTCCGTGGCCCGATAGGAGGCCAGATAGGCCCGGGTCGTCTCGGGGTCGTTGTCGGCGATCGTCCGCGCGATGTCCAGGGCCCTCGACACCAGCTCGCCGGCGGGCACGATCTCGGTGAGAAGGCCGCGTTCCCGTGCCTCGGCGGCGAAGAGGAAGTCGCCGGTGAGACTCATCCGGCGAGCGACCGAACGTCCGACCACCAGCGGGAGCAGAACCGACAGCCCCCACCCTGGCAGGACGCCGACCCTGCCGTGGGTGTCGGCGAAGCACGCGACCTCGGAGCCGATGAGGAAGTCGCAGGCCAGCGCCAGTTCCAGTCCACCCGCCACCGCGGGGCCGTTGACGGCACCGATGATGGGCTTGGGGAACGCCGCCCAGGGCGCGTTCGACGAGCCGTCGTCGTGACTGCCCCCCACCTCCAAGTTGGCTCCGGTGGTCTCCAGCTCGACCAGGTCGAGCCCGGCGCAGAACGCCTTGCCCTGACCCGTGAGCACGACTGCTCGCACCTCGTCGTCGGCCGCCAGCTCTGCCAGCGTCTGCCGCAATGCGGTCACGAGCTCCACGTTGAGCGCATTACGGACCTCGGGACGGTTGAGTCGCAGCACCGACACTGCGCCCAGGCGTTCGTGGAGGAGGGGTGACACAGGACGTCCTCTCGTAGGTCCGGCGGTGCCGGATGATCAGAAGATGGAGTAGCCGCCGTCGATCACGATCCGGCTGCCGGTCTGGTAGCTCGAGGCATCGCTCGCCAGGAAGACCGCCACCGCACCGAACTCCTCGGGGCGCCCCCACCTCCTGAGCGGGACTCGGCTGATCACGTGCGTCTCGAACTCCTCGGCCTCCTGCTGCGAGGCGGTCATCTCCGTGGCGATCCAGCCCGGGAGCACGGCATTGACCCGGATGCCGTAGCGCGCGAGCTCCACCGCGGCGGCGTTCGACATCGCCAGCAGAGCGCCTTTCGAGGCGCCGTACGAGGCGTGGCGACCAGCGCCTTCGATCGCGGCGAGACTGGCCACCGTGATGATCGACCCTCCGGGGACCCCGCGGCGAGCTCGAGCCACCATGATCGTGGAGGCCTCGCGTATCGTCCACAGCGCCCCGTCGACGTTCGTGGCCTGGATGCGGCGGTGACCGTGCTCGTCGACGTCGGTGATCCGGCACGGAGCACCCGCGGTGCCGGCGTTCACCACGACGGTGTCGAGCCCATCCATCTGATCGGCAGCTGCGCCCATCCGGTCGGCCACCGCCGTGGCGTCACTGACGTCGACCACGTCCGTCCACACCCGGGCGCTGGAGGGGAAGCGCTCGCGCGCGCGGGCTAGGCGGTCGGCGTTGCGTCCCCAGAGTGTGACGCGCGCGCCCGCCTCGGAGAGTGCCAGCGCCATGCCCAACCCGATCCCGGACCCTCCGCCGGTGACCAGCGCCGACTTTCCGTCCAAGGAGAACATCGAGTTCACCGTCGGCCCCATGGCCGTGTCTGCGTGCTTCACGGACGGGCGAACCGCTCGCGCAGAGGCGCCTTCAGGATCTTGCCCGAGGCGTTGCGCGGGAGACCGTCGACCACTTCCAGGGCGGTCGGCAGCTTGTAGCGCGCGAGGCGCTCGGCGGCCCAGTGCCGCAGCTCCTCGATCGACAGACCTCGGTCTGCATCCCGCAGCGAGACCACGGCGACCGGGGTCTCACCCCACTTCGGGTGAGGACGGCCGATCACACTGACCTCGGCGATGTCGGGGTGGGCCGCCAGTGCGTTCTCCACCTCGGCGCAGTAGATGTTCTCTCCGCCGGAGATGATCATGTCCTTGGCGCGGTCGACGACGTAGAGGAAGCCCTCCTCGTCCATCCGCACCAGGTCCCCCGAGTGGAACCACCCGCCCTCGAAGGCTGCGGCCGTGGCGGCCGGGTTCTGCCAGTAGCCGGCCATCAGGGTCGGACCCTGGTAGACGATCTCACCGACCTCACCCTGCGGTACGTCGTCCATGTTGATGTCGACGATGCGGATGGACACCGTGGAGACCGGCTTTCCGACCGAACCCAGCTTGCGCACCGCGTCCTTGCCCTCGAGTACGCAGGTGACCGGTGACATCTCGGTCTGGCCGAAGACCGCCACGTTGAGGGCGGACGGGAAGACCTTGGACATCCTGCGCAGCAGGGTGTCGTTGGCCGGCGCAGCCCCCCAGGAGGTGACGCGCAGGTGCGAGAGGTCGTGATCGGACACCCGCGGGTTGTCGCAAAGCGCCTGCCACTGCGTCGGGACGAGGAAGACGCTGGTCACGCGCTCCTGGGCGAGGAGCCCGAGGACGTGGTCCGCGTCGAAGGCCCCCGTCGGCAGCACGACCATGGTGCCGCCGATCAGCACGATCGGAGCGATGGATCCGATCGCCCCGATGTGGAACATCGGGGAGGCCACGAGATTGACCTCGTGCTCACTGGTGAGCTCGTAGGCCCGGATGATGGTGAGCGCCTGGCCCTGGAGGTTCTGGTGGGAGAGGACCGCGCCCTTGGGCCGGCCGGTCGTGCCGGACGTGTACATGATCAGCGCCGGGCTGTCCTCGGGCACGTCCACTGGAGGGTGCGACTCACCGGACTCGGCGATCAGGTCCTCGTAGTCCTCGGCTGCGGCCCAGGTGTGGGAGCCGCTCACGATGGCCTGGATCTCACGCCCGAGGTGTGACGCTGCCTCGCGTGCTGCGTGTTCGGCGAACGAGTCGGCGAACAGCAGCGACGAGCCGGAGTCCTCCAGCACGAAGGCCGCCTCCGGGCCGGTCAACCGGAAGTTCACCGGAACCGCGATCGCCCCCAGCCGGTTGGCCGCGAGCACCACCTCCATGAACTCCGGGCGGTTCGCCATGAGGACGGCGACCCGGTCGCCGAACCGGACGCCGCGCCGCGCCATGGCGTCAGCGAGGGACCGCACCCGGTCCCGGAGCTCGACCCAGGTGGTGGTGACACCTTCGAAGCGGAAGGCGACGGCGTCCGGGATGGCGAAGCCGTGCCTCTCGAGGTGGCTGTTCCAGTGGTTGCGACGAGACGAGTACGGCGCCGCGGTCAGATCCACGGATGTCATGGTGCGGTCCTTTCTGCTGGGCCCTGGCTGCTCCGGGGGACAGTGCCTCCGGAGCAGCCCGCCTGTTGCCTACCGGTGTGGTCAGAGGCCGTCGACGTACTGCTCGGCCAGCTCGGAACTGAACAGGTCCGTGGTCGACATGCCGTCGGGAGCGTCGGGGTCGACCGACTCGATGACGACCTCCGTGCTGGAGGGCTTGGACGGGTCGCTGATGTCCAGCGAGGGGAACAGGCCTTCGGCGTCGAACGGGGCGGTGTTCTTGCGTGCCTCGAGGATCGCCGGACGCGAGAGGTCGTCGCAGGTCTCCTCGAGGATGGCCTTGGCCGCGTAGACGGCCGCGTAACCGGCCGAGACCCCGCTGCCGGACATCGGCGGGTTGTCGTTCGCCTCGTCGTAGAGCGCCGTCAGCTCCTTCGACTTCTCCGAGTTGTCGTCCAGGCTGTAGCTGATCCAGGGGCGGTGGAAGTTGTTCGTCAAGGCGTCCGCCGACGAGGTCTCCAGCATGCCGACGTTCCACGTGGGCCCGTTCCCCATGATCGGAACGTCCAGACCGTTGGTCTCCGCGAGCGCTGCGATGGTCGCGACCTGGGTGCCGGTTCCGGCGATCACGATGGCAGAGACGTCCTTCTTGCGCATGTCCGCCATCTGCGCGGCGAAGTCGGAGTCGGTCACCTTCGTCATGTGCGAGGTGACGTCGAGACCGAGCTGCTCGGTGGCGTACTCGACGCCGGCGTGGCTGGACTCGCCCCACTCACCTTCCAGGTAGAGCTCGCCGATCGTGTCGCCTTCCTCGACCATGCCCTCCTGCACCATCCAGTCGATGGAGTTGATGATGCCGACGTCGTAGGTGGCCCCCAGCACCACGAAGTTGTCGGCCCCCAGCAGCTCGGAGGAGTAGGAGGTCGGCATCGCGAGGATCTCGTCCTGGATCACCTGGTCGTGGATGGCGGCGGTGAGTGCCGAGCCCATGAGGTGCAGGAACATGGCCACCTCGGGCTCCGCCTCCTCGTAGGCCACGACCCCGCGCTGGGTGTCGTAGCCGTGGTCCTTGTTGACGAGCTCGATCTGGCGCTCGCAGATGCCGCCCGCCTCGTTGATCTCGGTGGCGGCGATCTCGGTTCCGGCGAGAACGTCCTTGCCCGTCGCCGCGAAGGGGCCACCGAGGTCGAGCAGCGACCCGAGCGTGATGGAGTCGTCGGAGACTCCGGCGATCTCCTCCGACGTCCCGGCCTTGCTGCTGCAGCCGGTGACGAGCATCGCCGACACGGCGAGGACGGCGATCGAGGTCTTCTTCTTACGCATGGGATCTCCTTGTGGTGTGGTGCTTCTGAGGGTGGATGAATGCAGGGGGTGGGGTGAGGGAGGGACCTTCTAGTCCGTCGTTGCGACAGGTGCCTGCGCACCCCGGCCACGCAGCCGGGCCAGGGTCCGTCCCGCGCCACCGTTGGTCCGGAGCAGCAGGACAGCGATGACGCCGAACCCGTAGATGAAGGACGCGGCCAGAGAGGCGGCGATTCCGTCTCCCGGGGTCGTGGAGACCATCGGCAGAGCCGATGCGTACTTCGTCAGGAGCAGCGGCAGCGACGCCACGAAGATCGCGCCGAGGACGCCGCCGCGCAGTGACGCCAGGCCACCCAACGTGATCATCACCAGGAAGTTCACGGCCAGGTGGAAGTCGTAGTACTGCGGCACGGCCCGGGCGAAGGCGAGAGCCGTCATCACTCCCGCGGCGCCGCCGTACATGGAGGCGACCAGGAATGCGTTGCGTCGGGCGGCTGGCACGTTGACGCCCATCATGTCGGCGCCGATCGAGGAGTCGCGGAGCAAGCGGAACGCACGGCCCGACCTCGAGTCCAGGATGTTGCGCGCGACGATGACCGCGATCACGGTCAGCACCAGGAAGAGGTACCAGCGCCGCTCCGAGGACCCGAAGGGAACCCCGAGCACCACCAGGTCGCCAGCGTCGTCGAAGGACAGGCTGAAGATCGAGAACGCCTCGACACTGCGTCCGTTGAATCCCCCGGTCACGCCCCGCGCGTTGAGGAGCACGTGCTGGCCCAGGAACACGAGACCGAGCGAGGCGATCCCCAGGTAGATGCCCTGGAGCCGGCTGGACACGGGGGAGAACGCGAGTCCGAAGACACCCGCGAGAGCGATCGCCCCGACCATCGCCAGCAGGGGAGGAATACCGAACCCGGTGACGTCCTGGGCCGGATCCCCGGCGAGCACGGCGTAGCCGTAGGCTCCGACGGCGAGGAAGAACGAGTGTCCGAGCGACAACTGCCCGGCAGCACCGGTGAGGATGGTCAGTCCCAGGGCTCCGACGATCGCGGCCATCGAGAACAGGCCGATCGTCAGCAGGGACGCGTCGATGAAGAACGGTGCGACGACCACCAGGACGAGCGCGGCTGCGACCAGCAGCGTGTTCCACCGACCGCGGCGAGGGCGGTTCCGCGTGGACACGTCATCGGGGGCGAGGGAGCCGTCGGGCGTGAGGACAGGACTAGACACGGGTCAGCTCCTTGCTGCCGAAGAGGCCGGTCGGACGCCACAGGAGGATGAGGATCATCAGCGCGTAGGCCACGACGTCGTGCAGGCCGTGCCCGAGGAAGGCCAGGTGCGAACCGTAGGTCGACACCGAGGCCTCGGCGACCCCGATGATGATGCCGCCGACGATGGCGCCGACGAACGAGTCCAGACCACCGATGATGGCGGCGGGAAACGCCTTGAAGGCTGCGGCCTGGGTCCCGACCCCTACTCCCGGGGTCGGGTAGGAGGCCATTCCGACCCCCGCGATCACTGCCAGGAGACCCGCCACCATCCAGCTGGAGGCTGTCACCCTGGACATGCGGATCCCTACGAGCGCGGCCGCCTCGGGATCCTGGATCGTGGCGCGTGTGGAGAGCCCCCACCGGGTCAGCAGCAGCGCTGCCGAGAGGACGCCGATGACGAAGAGCGCCGCGACCATGCTGGCCACCCGGGAGACAGGCACGTTCACCCCGGCGATCTCCCACACCGCGTTCCCCCACGGGGTGCGCACCGGGACGACGCTCTCCTCGAGCCGACGGGTGATCTCGGCGATCAGCAGGATGTTCACGGCCAAGGTGAGGATCGTCGCGGTGCTGTGGTCCCGGATGTCGATCCGGGCGAGCAGCAGTCTCTCCACCACCACCGCGATGGCCGCCGTGACCAGTAGGCCGACGCCCAGGGCGAGCCAGAACCCGATGTCGTCGGAGAGCACCGCGACGACCCACGCTCCAAGCACAATGAACGAGGCGTGCGCGAAGTTCACCGTCCGGGTGGCCTTGAAGATCATCACGAAGCCCAGCGCTACGAGTGCGTAGAGCATCCCGAGCGAGACTCCGTTGATCAGGACTTCGAGCAGGGTGGTCATGAACCGTTCCTCTCGGAGGTCGTGCCGAGGTAGGCGGTCACGACCTCCGGGTCCTGACGCACCTCCTCCGGCACTCCGGTGGCGATGACCTGCCCGAAGTTGAGGACGGTCACGTGGCTGGCCAGGTCGAAAACGAAGGGCATGTCGTGGTCGATCACGACCACGCTGAGGTCGAGGTCCGTCGCGATCGAGCGGATCGTCGAGGCGAACTCCAGACTCTCGTCCGCGTGCATGCCGGCCACGGGCTCGTCGAGCAGCACCAGGGTCGGCTCGGTGCAGAGCGCCCGGGCGAACTCCACTCTCTTCAGCATGCCGTAGGAGAGCGATCCGGCCTTCTCGTCCAGATAGGGGGCGAGACCGACCGCGGCGGCGAGCTCGCAGACCCGCGCAAGGTGCCGCGCCTCCTCCTTGCGGTCGAGGCGCAGAGCGGAGCGCCACAGGGACGAGTCCATCAGGGAGTGCCGCCCGACCATCAGGTTGTCCAGCGTCGACTCTCCGGGCGAGACGACGATGTTCTGAAAGGTCCGCGCGATCCCGGACCGGGCGATCTGGAAGGGCGAGCGACCGGTGAGCTCGCGCTCGCCGTAGAAGACGCGACCGGAGTCGACGCCGTAGATGCCGCAGATCGCGTTCAGCATGGTGGACTTGCCCGCTCCGTTGGGGCCGATGAGCGCGCTGATCTCGCCCGCAGCGAAACGGACGGACACGTCCTTGAGCGCGTAGACGCCACCGAAGTGGATCGTCACCCCTTCGACCCGCAGGTCGCGAGTGTCACCCGCGGTGATCTCGGTCAACGTTCCCACCTCGACAGTGACTTGGTGTGTGCGGCGCGGACGGCCTCCGCCTCGCCCGGCTTGTGACCCAGGTAGATCTCGGAGATCACATCGACGTCCCGGAAGCGTTCGGCCGGCCCCGACTCCACGATCCGTCCCAGCTCCATCACCGCAGCGCGCTCGGAGACACCGAGAGCCATCGCGGCGTTCTGCTCGACCAGGAGCACCGTGGTGCCTCGGGCCGCGATGTCTCGAGTGACCTGGGCGACCTGCTCCACGATGATCGGCGCGAGCCCCAGCGACGGCTCGTCCATCAGCAGAAGCACCGGGTCGCTCATCAGCGCTCGGCCGATGGCCAGCATCTGCTGTTCGCCGCCCGAGAGGGTTGCAGCATGCTGCGAGCGCCGCTCGTGGAGCCGCGGGAACAGGTCGTACGCCCGCTCCAGGCCCTGACGAACAGCTTCCTTCGACTTCACCGTCACAGCTCCGGCAGTGAGGTTCTCCTGGACCGACATCCCCGGGAAGACGCGCCTGCCCTCGGGGGATTGGACGAGGCCTCGCTTGACGATCTGGGCCCCGTCGCTGCGGTCGATGCGCTCCCCACGGAAGGTCACCGAGCCCTCGACGATCTTGCCGCCGTGGAGGAACAGGGTGGCGGAGAGCGCACGCATCAGCGTGGTCTTGCCGGCGCCGTTGCTGCCGAGCAGGCACGTGACACCCCCCTCGGGGACGTCGAGGTCCACCCGATGCAGCACAGGCGACGCCTGTCCGTACCGGACGCTGAGTCCGTCGATGCGGAGAAGTGGCTGGTTCATGTGATCGGCGTCTCCTTTCCTCGGGAAGTTTGACATAGCGATCGCTAAATAGAAAGCCCTGGCGCAGCCTGTCGCCAAAGCCCTCAGCTGGTACGGGCCACCAGCAGCGGTTCGGAACCCGGCACCCTGTCCACCTCGAGATGCAACCGCGTGCCGACCTCGAGGGGGTCCCCCGACGTCGCGAGCCGGACCAGCAGCCAGGGCCCCTCGTCGACCTCGACCACGGCGGCGACGTACGGCGTCTCCAGCCAGGGAAGGGGGGCACGGTGCACGACCGCCCACGACACGAGGCTCCCGCCCCCGCCGGCCTCGACTACGGTGTGCTCCTCGGCCCGGCAGGACACACACCAGGCCTCCTGAGGTCCCCGAACCTCGCCGCAGGCGTCGCAGCGCCTCAGGAGCAGCACACCGCGATCCGCGTAGTCGAAGAAGTCAGCGCTGTCCTCGGTTCGTTCGACACCCTCAGCAGGAGGCGTCACTGCCTCCTCGCCTCCGCTCCCAACACCAGAGTGGAGTGGTACTCCAGGATCCCCCCGTTGCCGCTCACCAGGGCCGTGCCGTGCTTCGGGACCTGCCGTTCACCCGCCTGGCCGCGCAGCTGCACGATGGCCTCGCTGAGCGGCGTGAAGCCCCACATGTAGAACGCGGACAACTGCCCTCCCCCGGTGTTGCACGGCAGCTCGCCGCCGGGACCGAGACGCCCGTCGGCAACGAAGGAACCGCCCTCCCCCTTGGAGCAGAACCCGTAGTCCTCGAGGGTCACGACAACCGTGTACGTGTAGCAGTCGTACAGCTCCAGCAGGTCGATGTCCTCGCGCCGGACGCCGGCCCGCGCCATCGCCTGTGGTCCGGAGCGCGCCGCCGGCGTCCGCAGACCCCAGTGGGAGCCTCGGGCGAGCCTCCTCGGCTCGTGGGCCTGTCCATGACCCCAGAGGTGGACTGGGGGTTGCGCCAGGTCCGCCGCCCGGTCCGCGGAGGTGACCACGACAGCGACTGCACCATTGCTGACCAGACAGCAGTCGAGGCGGTGCAGCGGCTCAGCGATCCAGGGCGATGCCTGGTGGTCCTCGAGGGTGATCGGTGCACGCATCTGGGCATGCGGGTTGTGCACCGCCCATGCGCGCTGTGCCACCGCGACGGCGCCCAGCTGCTCACTGGTGGTGCCGAACTCTTTCATGTGCCGCCGCGCAGCGAGCGCGTAGAGCACGTTGGGCGTGGCCGCGCCGGTGGCGGCCTGCCAGCCGCGGTACCCGGCCAGAGCGGTCCCGCCTGCTCCCCAGGCCGGGCCTGCCGAGCTCTCGCTCAACGGAGTGTCGGCGAACACGCAGACGACCGTGGTCGCCGTGCCCTCGGCGATGGCGTGGGCCGCGGAGGCCACCATCGCGCCGGCCGTGGCCCCGTAGCTGTTCATCTGAGCCAGGAGTGAGAGCTCGTGCAACCCCAGGACGCCGGCCAGTAGGGGGGAGAGGTCGGAACGGACGCCCGAGCTGACCAACAACCCGTCGACCTCGGAGAGCGAGAGCCCTGCGTCGGCCACCGCGTCACGCACCGCAGTGGCCGCCAGGCGCGTCGCAGACCGCCCGAAGACCTTGCCCATCTCGGTCATCCCGAGCCCCACGATGGCGCTGGTGGTCAACGACCCTCCCAGCGGGGGGCGCGCTTCTCGGTGAAGGCGCGCGGACCTTCGCGGGCGTCGCTACTGCTGAACACCTCGACAGTGGCGGCGGCGTTCGCCTCCCAGGGGTCCTCGCCAGTCCAGTCGGTGTTCCAGTCGGAGCCCCCTGCTGCACCGCGGTGGAGCATCCGCTTGGTCTGCCGCACCGACAACGGAGCGTTGGCTGCGATGGTGCGGGCGAGCTCCCACGCGGTGTCGAGCACGGCGTCGGGCTCGACGACACGGTTAACCAGACCCCACTCGGCAGCCGTCGTCGCATCGATGGCCTCCCCGAGCAGTGCGAGCTCCAGGGCACGCTTCAACGGCAGCTGGCGTTGCAGGCGGACGACGCCGCCCGCCGCCGCGATGAGCCCACGGGTGACCTCGGGCAGCCCGAAGGTCGCCTCGGACGAGGCCACCACGAGGTCACAGGCCAGGGCGATCTCGGTCCCGCCACCCATTGCGAAACCGTTCACCGCCGCGATGACCGGCTTGTCGATCCAGTGCCGGACGATCCCGGCGAATCCCCACTCCGGATGTCCGTCGGCAGCGACCGGTCGTCCCGCGGCGAGCTCCTTGAGGTCCGCCCCTGCACAGAACGCCCGCCCGCGCCCGGTGACCACGACCACCTTCACCGCGGGATCTCCTGCTGCCTGATCCAGCGCCTGACCCACGGCGGTCGACAGAGCGGAGTTCACGGCGTTGAGAGCCGCTGGGCGGTTCAAGGTGATGAGGCAGACACCGTCCCGCACCTCGGGACGTGCTGCCGGTTCCTGGTGTGGCGATTCCCGGCTCAACCGCGGACCCCCAGCGTGTCGCGGGCGATGATCAGCTTCATGATCTCGGTGGTGCCACCGAAGATCGTGGTGATCCTCGTGTCGGCGTACGCCCGCGCGATGGGGTACTCGAGCATGTAGCCGTAGCCCCCGAAGAGCTGCACACACCGGTCCACGGTGCGCTTGTGCATCTCGCTCGCCCACCACTTGGCCTTCGCCGCGTCCACCGCGTCGAGCTCGCCTCGGTTGAGGCGAAGCACCGCGTCGTCCACGTAGGCCTGGGTGACTTCGAGCTCGGTGAGCATCTCGGCGATCGCGAACTGGGTGTTCTGGAACTCGGCGACCGCCTTGCCGAAGGCCCTGCGCTCACGGACGTAGTCGATCGTCCAGCTCAGGGCCGCACGAGCACCGGCGCAGGCGGTGACAGCGATGCTGAGCCGCTCGAGCGGCAGGTGCGACATCAGGCTGTGCAGCCCGCGTCCCTCATCGCCGAGCAGGTTCGAGGCAGGCACTCGAACGTCCTCGAAGTTGAGCTCCGCGGTGTCTTGAGACTTCAGGCCGACCTTCTCCAGCTTTCGGCCGCGGGTGAACCCTGGGGTCCCCTCCTCCACGACGAAGAGGCTGAAGGCCTTGCTTCCCACTTCGGGCGACTCGTCGGTGCGGGCCACGACGACCACCAGGTCGCAGTTGATGCCGTTGGTGATGAAGGTCTTCGCGCCGTTGATCACCCACTCGTCCCCGTCGCGCCGAGCGGTCGTGCGGATCGCCTGCAGATCCGATCCGGTTCCCGGCTCCGTCATCGCGATCGCGCCGATGTGCTCCCCGGTCACCAGCTTGGGCAGCCAGCGCTGCGCCTGCTCAGGCGTGGCGAAGTCGAAGACGTAGGGCAGCACGATATCGGTCTGCCCGGAGAACCCGGCGGCCAGCGACGCCGCATTCACCTTGGCCAGCTCCTCGATCATGGCGACGCGGAACCTGTAGTCGGTCACGCCGCCGCCGCCGTACTCCTCCGGCGCGTTGAGCCCGACGAAGCCGAGCTCTCCGGCGGCGAGCCAGGGAGCACGCGGGATGATCCCCTGCTCGTCCCACTCCTCGATGTGGTCGATGACGTGGCGCTTGAGGTAACCCTGAACGCTCGCGCGGAAAGCTTCGTGGTCCGGCTCGAAGAGAGCGCGGGTTCGGTAAAGGTCCTTACTGGGCTTCATGACTACCTTTCACGGGGCGGGGTTGTAAGAGCCGGAGAGCCGACCAGGAGGTCGTTGTGCTCACCGAGGGATGGGATGTGGGTCTCCTGCTCGGGTCCAACCGAGGAGAGACGAGCGGGTGTCCGCACCACGGCAACGGGCCTGCCTGACTGCTCGGCGTCCACGCGCAGACCACGGCGGGCGAACAGGTCGGACTCGACCACCTCTCGCCATGAGGAGATGGGCGCCGCCATGAGGCCGGCCTCCTGGCACTCGGCGACCCACGCGGCGGTGCTGCGGCCGGCAAGGATCTGACCGATCTCTGCTCGCAGGTCGGCGGCATGGAGGGAACGCTGGGCCTGGTCGACATAGCGCGGATCGGAAGCGAGGCCCGGATCCCCGAGCACCTCCACGAAGCGCGCCCAGTGCGCCGGAACGTACGCCGCGAGTGCGATGTGGCCGTCGGCGGTGGCGAAGACACCCGAGGGTTCGACCGCGACGGGACGCCGGGAGCTTTCCTGAGGCGAGGGTCGGGGGGTGTTCATGTGCAGCGTCAGGTAGTTGGCCTGAAGACTGCAGGCGACGTCGTACAACGCGACCTCGACCGCGTTGACGACGCCGGCGCGCTCGCGGTGGAGCAGGGCCGCCAACACCGACTGGGCCAGGACGTGGCCGGTCGCCCCGTCGACCAGCTGAAACGGGATCAGGCGGGGCAACTCCCCGTCCGGCTGGGCGCTCAGCATGCCGGACTCCGCCTGAACCATCATGTCGATGCCGGGGCGGTCCTCCAGCGGCGAGCCGGACCCGTAGGCCGACAGGCTGACGTAGATGCAGCGTGGATTGATGCCGGCCACCGCGGCCGCTCCGAATCCCTGCCGTTCGAGCGTCCCGGGGCGCATCCCCTGCACCAGGACGTCAGCCTCGGAAAGCAGGCGCCGCAACGCGTTCTTGCCCCGCTCCGCACCGAGATCGAGCTGCACCGACTTCTTGCCCCGGTTGTGCGGGCTGAAGTACGGCGTGACGTGCTCGGACCCGGGCGCGGTGGCTGTGATCCGCCGGGCAGCGTCTCCGGTGAGGGGTTCGACCTTGACCACATCGGCACCCAGGTCCCGCAGGACCTGGCACGCCAGCGGTCCGGCCACATTCGCAGTGATGTCGACGACGCGGATACCGGCAAGAGGGCGGCTGGGGACGGACACGCGGCGGCCTCCTCATGTATTGACATAGCGATCGCTAAGTGAGCATCCTTACCCGGAAGCCAAGCCTCGTCAACCCTGGAGTCGTGCATGAACCCGCTCGATCGCTTCCGCCTCGACGGCCGAGTGGTCGTCCTCACCGGCGCGTCCTCGGGACTGGGCGTGGGCTTCGCCCGCGCGCTCGCGTCGGTCGGTGCCGATCTGCTGCTCGTCGCCAGGCGGGCCGAACGACTCGAGGCCCTCGCCGACGAGCTGCGCGGTTCCGGCACCGAGGTGCTGACCCATCCTGGGGACGTCAGCTCACCGGATGACTGTCGCGCTGCGGCGGCCGCCGCTCAGGCACGGTGGGGACGGGTCGACGTTCTCGTGAACAACGCCGGGGTGGGGCGCGCTGTCCCGGCCTCGCGAGAGACGCCGGAGTCCTTCGACCAGGTCATCGACGTCAACCTCAAGGGGACCTTCTGGATGTCGCAGGCATGCGTCCCACTGATGCCACGCGGCGCCACGATCGTGAACGTCGCCAGTGTCCTGGCCCACGTGGCACCCCGCTTCCCTCAGGCGTCCTACGCAGCCAGCAAGGCCGGTGTCCTCGGTCTGACCAGGGACCTCGCCCAGGAGTGGACCAGTCGCAAGGGGGTCCGCGTCAATGCACTCTGTCCGGGCTTCTTCCACTCGGAGATGACCGAGTCCGGGAGCCAGGACCTGGGCCCGATGCTGGAGACCGACAGCATGATGGGCAGGTTCGGCGAGCAACCCGAGCTCGACTCCGCGCTGCTCTTCCTCGCCTCCGACGCCTCGACCTACGTCACTGGTCAGTCCCTGATCGTCGACGGAGGAATGGCGGCACTGTGAAGGACTCGAGCCCGCCGAGCGACCCTCTCGTCGCCGTCACGACGGATCTCGCCGACTGGCGGGTCTACCCGCCGTTGGAACTGCCCAGGATCCTGCAGGTTGCACTCACCGAGGTCGTGCAGCACGGCTATGACGCCACGTCGATCCGAACGATCGCGCGGGAGGTCGGCGTCACGGTCCCGGCCTTGTACTACCACTACGAGAACAAGCAGGCGATGCTCGTAGCCCTGCTGGATCGCGCGATGGGCATCGTCTTGGGTCACTGCGCTGCCGCGCTGCGCGACGCCGGTGACGACCCGGTACGCCGGCTGAGCGCGCTCGTCGAGGCGATCGTGCTCTACATGGCCCACCACAGCGACCTGGCCTTCCTCGACTCCGAGCGCCGAAGCCTCACCCCTGGAAACCGGGCCCGCTACTTCGATCAGCGCAACCACCTCGGCCGCTGGCTGCAGGAGGCGATCACAGATGGGGCCGACCGCGGACTGTTCGCCACCGACGTCCCCGGCGAATGCAGTCGTGCTGTGCTCTCGATGTGTCAGGGGATCGCGAGCTGGTACCGGCGAGGAGGACCCGTCGGCCCCGAAGCGATGGCGCAGCGCTATGTCCGGATCGCCCTGGCTGCCGTGGAGTACCACGGAACCGACTGATCATGACGCCGGCGACATGCACGCAGACCGCATGCCACAGGGTCACTCGCCGAGCAGAACCGAAGGAGCCCGATGTCCACCGAGTCCCCGCACGAAGACCTGGTTCGCACCGAGCGCCTGGGCCCAGCTCTGGCCCAGGCCACCGGCGACGACCGCTGGGCGGACCTGAGCGCCGAGCTGATCAGCGGCGGAAAGTCCAACCTCACCTTCCTGTTGCGCAGCGGCGCGGATGAGCTGGTCCTGCGCCGTCCGCCGACCGGCGGGCTGCTGGCGAGCGCCCACGACATGGGCCGCGAGGCGCGGGTGCAGTCGGCGCTCGCGGACACCGACGTGCCCGTTGCCCGCGTCGTGCTCGCCGACGCTGGAGAGCTGATCGGGATCCCGTGCTACGTCATGGAGAAGGTCCCGGGCCACATCGTGCGCGGCGACCTGCCCGAGGGCTATGCCGAGACACCCGCCGAGCGTGAGCGGCTGTCGTACGCCTTCGCCGACACCCTCGCGGCCTTGCACGCGGTCGATGCCGATGCCGTGGGCCTGGGTGACTACGGCCGACCCGAGGGGTTCGTGGCTCGTCAGGTGCGGCGCTGGACGGGTCAGTGGCAGGCGAGCGCGACCCACGAGGTGCCCGAGATCGACGAGCTGGCGCGGCGGCTCGCCGCCACGGTCCCTCCGCAGCAGCGGGCCACGATCGTGCACGGCGACTATCGGTTGGACAACGTGGTCCTCGACGCCGAGCGACCCGGGCAGGTCAACGCGGTGCTCGACTGGGAGCTCTCCACGGTCGGTGACCCGCTCACCGACCTGGCCCTGCTCTCGCTGTTCTGGATCGGCCCGGGAGAGCAGCAGCTGAGCCTGATCCCCGGCGTCACCCACCTCCCCGGGTTCCCCACCCGTGAGCAGATGCTCGAGCGGTACGCCGTCACCTCGGGCGCCGACCTCGCCGACATCGGGTGGTACGAGGCGTTCGCCCACTTCAAGTTCGCCGTCATCGCCCAGGGGGTCCAGGCGCGGGCGAAGGCCGGCGCCATGGGCGGTCAGGATTTCGGCGACCTCGACGACGAGATCCTCCACCTCGGCCGCGCCGGCCTTGACCTCCTCTGACCCCGACCTCAGCACACCGACAGGAGCAACACCGTGGAATTCGCCCTCTCCCCCAAGGCGCAGGAGACCTGCGACGACATGTGGGACTTCATGCGGTCCCACGTCTTCCCCGCCGAACCGGTGTGGGCGGCGTACCTGCGGGAGCACGGCGACCACGCCCACCCACCGGTGATGGAGGACCTCAAGGCCGAGGCCCGACACCGGGGACTGTGGAACCTCTTCCTGCCCCAGCTCTCCGGACTCTCCAACGTGGAGTACGCCGCGGTGGCGGAGATCTCCGGCTGGTCTCCTGTCATCGCCCCTGAGGCGATCAACTGCCAGGCCCCTGACACCGGCAACATGGAGACCCTCGAGCTGTTCGCCACCCCCGAGCAGCGCGAGCGGTGGCTGGAGCCGCTGCTGGCCGGGGAGATCCGCTCGGCATTCGCGATGACCGAGCCTGACGTCGCCTCCTCCGACGCCACCAACATCACCACCGTGATCACCCGCGACGGCGACGACTACGTCATCAACGGCCGGAAGTGGTGGATCACAGGCGTCGCCGACGAGCGCTGCCAGGTCTTCATCGTGATGGGCAAGACAGACCTCGACGCCGAGACCCACCGCCAGCAGTCGATGATCCTCGTCCCCCGCGACACCCCCGGCGTCACCATCGAGCGCAACCTGCCGATCTTCGGCTACAACGACCAGCACGGCCACTGCGAGATCACCTTCCGCGACGTCCGGGTTCCGGCCAGCAACCTCCTGGGCAACGAGGGCGACGGCTTCCTCATCTCCCAGGCCCGCCTCGGCCCCGGACGCATCCACCACGCGATGCGCGCCATCGGCATGGCCGAGCGGGCACTCGCCCTGATGGTGGACCGGGCCAAGTCCCGAGAGGCCTTCGGGCGCCACCTCTCCGACTACGCGAACGTCCAGGACCTCATCGCCCAGTCACGCATCGACATCGACATGGCCCGACTGCACGTCTACGACGCCGCGTGGAAGATCGACCAGTACGGCGCCAAGGGCGCGCGCAGCGAGATCGCGGCGATCAAGGTGTCGGCGCCGGCGATGGCGACGAAGGTGATCGACCGCGCCATCGAGGTCTTCGGCGGCATGGGCGTCTCCGACGACACCGTGCTTGCCTACTTCTACGCGTGGGCGCGGGTGCTGCGCATTGTCGACGGCCCGGACGCCGTCCATCGCCGCACCGTCGCCCGCATGGAGATGAAGAAGACCCCGCCGTACGTCGGCTGAGAAGATGTCGCGGGTCGCTGGTCGTCGACGGCGGTCTGAGAGCGACGGTCTGAGGGGCTTGGCCCGCCGCGACCTGCCACGAGGGTGCCGCCGGGGCGCCCCTGACTCAGCAAAGGGGCTCTTCGTACTTCAGGTGGGGATGAGGGTGTCGAGTCCTCCGCCGATGAGGAGCATGCGTAGCCGGTAGTTGTTGTAGTTGCGGAAGCCGCGGGCGACGCGGCGGTGGAGCTCGATGAG
>NZ_BAAGUS010000025.1:0-32429 GCF_054781275.1 Nocardioides ginkgobilobae
TCGTACAAGTCGACGGCCTGACGACGGAACTCCTCGGAGTAGTTCTTCCTGGCCATGATTCCTGGATCATCTCGCTTCCCCAGCAGGTGCTGGATTCAGCGTGTCCAAGAACCAGGGTCAGGCCCCCTTTCCATAGACGTTAGGCAGACGACGACGAACCGACCGGGTGAGGCGCCCGGCTGGACTCCGGTGGCGCCCCGCCACTGGTGTGATCGGACTTCGCGACGTCTGACCTCGGCGTCTGATCAGTGGCCCCGCACGGGCTGCACGGGGAGCGAAGCAAAGCCACGGATCGGCCCTGACTGCAGCCGCTCCGCGGCACCCAGGTCGACCTCCCAGTCGCGGTGTCGCGTCACCAGGGCGGTGAGTGCTACGCGTGCCTCGAGCCGTGCAAGTGAGGCCCCGAGGCAGAAGTGGACACCGTGTCCCAGTGCCAGCTGCCGCTCGGTGCTGCGATAGATGTCGAACTTGTCAGCCTCGGGGAACACCCGATCGTCTCGATTGGCCGAGCCGTACAGGAGCAGTACGACGTCTCCCGCAGCGATCGCCTGGTCGTGCACGACCGTGGGTCGCGTGATCGTCCGTGACAGCCCTTGCACCGGCGAGTCGAAGCGCAGGAGCTCCTCGACGGCACGCGGCATCAGGTCTGGTGCATCCGCAAGCTCATGGCGCGCACCATGCTCGGCCGAGAGCACGACAAGACTGTTGGTCAGGAGGTTGGTCGTCGTCTCGTGCCCAGCCACAAGCAGGAGCAGGCAGAAGCCCAGCAGCTCGTCCTGGGTCAGGCGCTGGCCGTCGACCTCGGCACCGACCAGGGCGCTCATCAGGTCGTCACACGGTCGCGCCTGCCGTTCGGCGAGGAAGGAGCGGAAATAGTCGTAGAGGGAGGCGGCAGCCTCGAGTGCGCCACCCCCCCGACCGTCGTGGGGTGAGGATTGGACGAGCTGGGTCGACCACCGGCGGAAGCTGTCACGGTCCTCTCGCGGAACACCGAGCAGGTCAGCGATGACGATCGCCGGCAGCGGGCCGGCGAAGGCTGCCACGGCATCCCACGTCGGGTGATCGTCAGCGGCGTCGAGCAGGTCCTGCACGAGGTCGTTGACACTGGGCTCGAGCGAAGCGATGCGGCGCGGGGTGAAGGCTCGGCTGACGATGCGGCGCAACGCCGTGTGCCGAGGCGGGTCCGTCATGATGAGCATGGGCAGGAAGAGGTCGGCCATGTCAGGCGCCCCTGCCGTGGGGAAGACTCCCGACGCCGAGGAGTAGGTCAGCGGGTCCTGGAGCGCGGCCGCGACGTCGTCGTACCTGCTGAGGACCCAGCACCCGGACTTCTCGCACCAATAGAGGGGGAACTCCTCCCGCAGAGCCCGGTAGATCGGGTACGGGTCGGCTATCACGGCCGGGTCGAAGGGGTCGTAGTCGACCGACGTCCTGCCCACGGGACACGTCCTCGTCATCGTTGCTCCCTGGAGCAAGTTGGACACCATATTTGGACTTTGAGTACAACATAGGATGGGTCCCGCCGTCGATCCTCACGCCGTCAGGGGATGCCACCGAACACCGCCCGCAGGGAGCGCCCATGGCCAGGAAGCTGCCGTCGAAGATCGCGAGCCAGCTGTATGCTGCGGCGGAGCTGATCGCGGAGCGCGGACTCGAGGCGACGCGCATGGACGACATCTCCGAGGCCACGGGCATCCCCAAGGCGACCTTGTACTACCACCTGGAGGGCAAGAACGCCGTCCTCGAGTTCTTGCTGGCCGACCTGCTCGATCTCATCGGCGGTGCCGTTGCCGTAGCTGCGTCGGGCGGTGGCACCGCATCGGAGCGGCTCCGCGCCGCGATCTCCGCACAGATCTCGGTCATGCTCGAGCACCCGCACCTGTGTCAGGCCCTCGTGGGCGACCTGGGTCGCGCCACTCGCCTGCCGGACCTGGCTCTCGCACTCGAAGCCGCTTTCCTCAGTCCCATCCAGCACCTCCTCGAGCAAGGCGTGTCCGACGGCTCACTACGTCCGGTCGACGACCCAGCCACGGCAGCATCGAGCATCTTCGGGGCGGTCACCATGACCGGCTTGAGCGTCACGGCCAGCGGCCATCGGGTGCGTGCCGCCTCGGATGCGGCATCGCTGTCGGAGTGGGTCTACCGATTGCTGGCGGAAGGAGTCGTTACCAACCCTGGGGTTGACGCAGGCTCGATCGCGTCGAGGCATCTCGGCTCGACGTCACCAGACCCAGGTACCGCAGCCCCACCTCCGTGATCTTCTGCGCCGTCTGGCCCCTGGACATGGTGGGCAGTGCGAGGTGGCTGACCGTGAGCCGGACCAACGCGTCAGCAATGTCTGCGACCTCGTCGCCGTCGACACCGGAGACGTGAACCGAGAGCCAGTTCGCCAGGGACACCGAAGCGAGCTCGAGGAGCTGGGCGGAGGTCGTGAGGAGAGGCAGGATCCCCGTCGAGGCACCTGCCTCGTCATCTCGGCTCGGGATCAAGACGGATCGCAACAAGGGACTCCTCTCGGCCTCGTCCAGGACGTACGCGACAGACGCCCCCAACGCAGCCGCAGGGTCGGTCCCCTGGAGGGCTAGGACACCGTCGATGCCTGCGATGAAGCGCGACGCCTCCCTCAGTACGACAGCCTCGCCCAACCCAGGCTTGTCACCGAACTCCTTGTAGAGCAGAGCGCGCGAGATGCCGACCTGTTCGGCGACCTCACCCATGCGCACACGATCCCATCCCCGTTCCGCGATGAGGTCGTGAGCTACCTCGAGCACCTCCTCGCGCACACGGGCCCTGTAGCGCTGACGCATTGGCGAGGCGGACACCGAGACAGAATAGCGACAATGTCGGATCGAGGATCTCTGTCACTGCACGCAGCCCATGACAAAGCTTGTGCCAATGCCTACGATCTGGACAATTGAGCCCTACTGTCTACCGGGAAGCGCCAACGTGGTCCTGACAAGCAACATCTCCATGCTCGACTACCCTCACCGCCGCGGCGGGCACTGCGGCTCGGGCGCTATGCGTGACCTCCTCGAGTGGGCCGGCCTCGGCTGGGATGGCCCACCGGACGAAGGCCTGGTCTTCGCGCTCAGCGGCTCCCTGGACCTCTCCTACGTCAGGGACACGACACTGATGCCTCCGGTCTACCTGGTCGGTCGCGGCGGCGATCTCGAGACCGACCTGCCCCGCCGACTCGGAGCTCGGGTCTCGGTGCACGCCACCGACGACGCGCACGACGGATGGGCCTTGGTGCGCGAGGCCATCGATGACGGCCGCCCCGCACTGGTGTGGGCGGACATCGCCGAACTTCCCTACCTGCGGGTTCGCCTCCAGATGAGTCGCCACGACATCGTGGTGATCGGCTACGACGACGAGCGGCGAGTGGCGCACGTGGTGGACAACGACCGCGACGACGTCCAGCTAGTGCCGTACGAGGCTCTTGCGCGGGCGCGCGCATCCCAGGGGTTTCCCGTCCCCACGCGCCACACCTACTTCGACATCACCTGGCCCGACCGTCTCCCCGACCTTGCGTCGGCAGCCGCCGAAGCCTTCTCCCAGTCGGCCGCCGCGATGTCCTCCTCGACCGGCCCCTCGATCGTCAGCGACCGCCCGTCCGCCGTCGGATCCACCGGACTGGCCGCTGTGGATCTCTTCGCCGAGGACATCGCCGGATGGTCGGAGGTCTTCGACGACGACGTCCTCGACCTGGTCCTTCATGGCCTGAGCGCATTCATCGAGAAGGCCGGTACGGGTGGCGGGCTCTTTCGTCGACTACTCTCCGCCGGCGCCGCCGACGTAGCACGCCTCACCGGGGACTTGCGAGCCCACGAGGTCGCTACCGCCGCTCATCGCAGCGCCGAGAGGTGGTCGCTCGTGGCGTCGCTGGCGCGCCAGGAGGGCACGGCACAAAGCCGGCTCGACGCGGCTGCCTCTGCGGCTGCCACTCTGCCTGAGCTGGAGCGAGAGCTCGTCAGCGCTCTCGAGGCCGCCGGCACCTCGACTGAACACCGGTCTGGCTCATGAGCGGCGACGCACCGCACGTGGACGAAGCGCTCGCTCCGGGTCACTTCGTGGACAGCGATCACGCGGACGTACGTGCCTTCACGGAGACGGTCCTCGGAGGGGCGCAGGATCCTCACGAGCGCATCCGCCTGCTGTTCGCTGCGGTCCGGGACCACCTGCGCTACGACCCCTACAGCGTGACCGCAGATCCCGCCGACTACCGAGCCAGTGCGATTCTGGCCGGCGGACCAACCTGGTGCGTACCGAAGGCGGTTCTCCTCACGGCGTGCTTGCGCGCCGCCGGCATCCCCGCGATGTTGGGCTTCTCGGACGTGCGCAACCACCTCAACAGCGCGTCCCTCCTGGAGCTGATGGGGACTGATCTCTTCGTCTTCCACGGCTGGACCGCGACCCACGTCGACGGCGAGTGGCGCAAGGGGTCCCCGGCGTTCAACGCCGAGCTGTGTCGTCGCTTCGGGGTGGCACCCCTGGACTTCGACGGCACCCAGGATGCCCTGCTCCACGCCGCCGACGGCGAGGGACGCCGCCACATGGAGTACGTCCGCGAGCGGGGCACGTACCTCGATCTGCCCTTCGACACCGTGATGACGACACTCGTGGAGACCTACGGCCCTGCCATGATGCGCCCGCACCGCGGCAAAGCCCCCGAGGATCCGGCGTTCCGTCCGTAAAGACGGGGTGGCGCACCGGCACGGTCAATGAGACCGAGCCGGCTCACCGCTGAGCTCTCGCACCATGGAGGCGAGCGCCTCCTCGAGCCGACCGAGGCCGATCTGTACGGCGCTGACCGGATCCCGCTGCCTGAGGTCATCGAGGCGAATGGGTTCACCGACGGCGATCACGACGCGGGTCCGGCGACCGAGGTGAAGTCTGCGGCTGTAGGCCGGCAGGATCGCCTGCGCTCCCCACTGCGCCACGGGCACAAGCGGGACCGAAGCCTCCAGGGCGATCCTGACCGCACCGGACTTCATCGACATGGGCATCCCGTCCGGACGCCGCGTGATGGACCCTTCGGGGTAGACAAGGAGCAAACGGCCCTCTCGGGCTGCTCTCACCGCGTCGCCGTACGCTCCCTGCCCTGCGTCGCGGTCGACCTCCACATGCCCGGCGGCACGGAACCACCACCCGACGATCGGCACTCGGAAGAGCGCATTCTTGGCTAAGAAGCGCGGTACGCGGCCGTGCGCCAACAGCATTTCTGCAACGAGCAGCGGATCGATGTGCGAGACATGGTTGGCCGCCATCACGGCGCCGCCGGATCGGGGGATGCGATCAGCGCGACGCCAGTCCGCCTGACGCAAGGCGACGAGCGCTGGCTTGCAGACGATGAGGGCGAGCCACCAGGCGCCACCGAACTTCTCGCGCCTCGCGAAGCGACTTGACAAGGCAGACCGTGAACCCATGACCCGTACGGTAGACATTCTCGACCTCCGCGTCTGCCCCGCAACAAAGATGTCATGATGTCTATCGCACGCCGCATACCGAAAAGGATCCTTTGCCATGACTGACGCATCACGTGAGGTCGACAAGACGCCACACGACGACCCGCGCGCCATGGCGGACCGATCCCGGCACCCGGGTTCGTCGCTCGACATGTGGCTCCGATCGATGGGGCGACCCGAGCCGAAGCCTGGGGGGCGACTGCCCTCGCACTCCCCTACCTGCGCGGGTTGCGGCAGGGACAATCCCGCCGGTCTCGCACTGGAGGTCGACGCGACGGAGGCCGGGGTGAGCGCCGTTCATAGGTTCGACCACCGCCAAGAGGGCGCTCCGGGCATCACCCACGGTGGCCTGGTGGCGGCAGCATTCGACGACCTCTTCGGGTTCCTGCTGTACCGCGTGGGCGAACTCGCGGTCACCAGGACCCTGACCGTGGACTACCTCCGGCCCGTACTGCTCGGCGTGGACTATCACTTCACGGCGACCGTCCGCGAGCGAGCGGGACGACGACTGCACGTGGAGGCCGCAGCGACCCAGATCGACGGACCTCAGGTGGCTGCGGCACACGCCACTTTCATCATCGTGGACGTCGAGCACTTCGCCCAGGGACGCGCCTCTCTTCCTCAGTGACCTACTCCACGACGAACGGCGCCAGCTCGGCGTCCGGATCCAGATCGATACCGCGATCGGCGAGAGCGTCGTGCAGCAAGAGCAGGACGTGCCGCGACAGTCGCTTGGCCATCGACTCCAAGGTCTCGTCGCGCTGGTCGAGCCACCAGATGATGGTGGCGTCGACCAGGCCCATCACCCCGACAAGGATTCCCTCGGGAAACGTGCTCGGCGCGGCGTTGGTATAGCCACGCGCCGCCTCTGCGATCTCGTCCAGCAACCGCGAGCGCCCCATGCGGGCCCGGTGCAGGGTCCGGCTCTGCCCACGTGCCGCCAGGAAGCGGTAGAGGTGAGGATGGCCATCGGCCCAGGTGGCGCAGGCAAGGACAAGGCCTTCCACGACATGCGACGGCGTCCCACGCCGGGTCAGGTGCGGCCTCAGGCAAGAGTTGAGGTCGTGGGCAGCCAGTCGCACGACTTCCGCATCGAGGTCATCCCGACTGGAGAAGTATCGGTACACGTGCGGCCGCGGTATCCCGGCCCGCTCCGCGATCGTCGCTGTACCCGCATGTGGACCCACCTCGTCGACGACCTCGAGTGCGGCCTCAGCCACCGCCAGCCGCCGAAGGGCACGGTTGGCGTCGCCGCTCGAGGAGGACCGCCGCCGGGACGTGGAGTCCACCCATCGTCCCACCTCGACCATGGGCGCAGCCTAGGCCGACGTGCGACAGAGGTCGACCACGATGCGGACGCATGCATGGAACACCTTGTACCCCCAGAAAGGAGGTGGTGATATTGGTACATCCTGTACCCAAGCACTGAGAGCCTTCGTGATGACCCGACGCCCGCCCTGGATGAACGCCGACCTCGACGACCTGCGCGACCTGGCACGCACGTTCTGCGAGAAAGAGATCAAGCCGCACATCGAGACGTTCATCGCTGACAAGCATGTCGATCGGCAGCTGTGGAACCGCGCCGGCGAGGTCGGTCTGCTATGCCTGTCCATCCCCGAGGAGTACGGCGGCGGCGGCGGAACCTTCGCCCATGAGGCCATCCTCATCGAGGAGCAGGCACGAGTGGGCGACAGCTCCTGGGGCGCATCGCTCCACAACGGCATCGTGGCGCACTACCTGCTCGCCTACGGCACGGAGGAGCAGAAGCTGGAGTGGCTGCCCAAGATGGCGTCCGGCGAGGTCGTCGGAGCTATCGCCATGACCGAGCCCGGAACCGGGTCGGACCTGCAGAACATCAAGACCAAGGCGCTGCGCGAGGGCGACGAGTACGTCGTCAGCGGTTCGAAGACCTTCATCACCAACGGTTCGCAGGCCGACCTCGTGCTGACCGTCGTGAAGACCGACCCCGACGACCGCGCAGGCGGCATCTCCCTGATGCTGATCCCTACCGACACTCCGGGCTTTTCGCGAGGGCGGGTCCTGGACAAGATCGGGATGAAGGGACAGGACACCTCCGAGCTGTTCTTCGACAACGTCCGTGTGCCGACCACCCACCTTCTGGGCTTGACGGAGGGCCAGGGTTTCGTCCAGCTCATGCAGCAGCTCCCGCAGGAACGACTCCTGGTCGCGGTGTCGAACGTCGCGGCGATGGAGTTCTGCTTGGCCGAGACGCTGACCTACGTTCGCGACCGCACAGCCTTCGGTCGACCGATCTGGGGGTTCCAGAACACGAAGTTCAAGTTGGCCGAGGTCGCAACCGAGGCCCGGGTGGCCCGCTCCTTCGTGGACGAGTGCATCCAGCTCCATGTCGGAGAGGGGCTCGACATCCCCACCGCCGCGATGGTGAAGCTGTGGTGCTCCGAACGCGCACAGCGAGTGGCCGACACCTGCCTCCAGCTGCACGGAGGCTACGGCTACATGAACGAGTACCCCATCGCGCGCATGTGGGCCGACATGCGGGTCTCCCAGATCTACGCCGGCAGCTCCGAGATCATGAAAGAGATCATCAGCCGGTCGCTGTGAACGCGGCGGGGCTCGACGTTGTGCGCCGGGCCCCGCGCGGCTCCCGAATGTGGGTCCAGAGCACAAGACCTCGGCGCCTCGGGCGTGTCATCGTCGAGGCTCTCGAAGGACGGGAGTCACATGGGTCAGCCGGTCGGCCTCATCGGTCGCGTCTTCCTTGCCGCCGACAGTCCGCGCACGATGCTGCACGTCGCCGCACTTCTGCGCTTCTCCCCTCCTCCGTCTCCCTCGCCCCGCTACCTCGCCGACCTCGCGGACGAGGTCCGCGCCGAGCTCGCCGTGGCCAGCCCGTGGAACCTCAAGCTCGTGCGCCCTCGCCTGGGGCTCGGCATGGCGCAGCAGTGGGAGGTCGACCACTCCATCGACCTGGACTACCACGTACGCCGATCCGCCCTTCCCTCTCCCGGAGACGAGCGTGAACTGGGCACCCTGGTCTCACGTCTCCACGGCCGACAGGTCGATCTCTCCCGCCCGCCCTGGGAGATGCACCTCATCGAGGGTCTCGATGACGGCGGGTTCGCCATGTTCGTCAAGATGCACCACGCGCTGGTCGATGGCTACACAGGCATGCGGTTGCTCCAACGAAGCCTCTCCACCGATCCCAGTGACATGGACTCGCCCATCCTCTTCGCTCCCCACCGCCCCCCACGACAGCCCTCCCCTGCGGTTCCTGGAAGCGGTGCAGCCGAGCCGGCGCGGCCCACACCCCTGCAACGCACCCTGAGCTCCTCGAAGTCCCTGACCTGCGCTGTCGCCCAGACCGTCTCACCCCTGGGCCGACCGCACCTGGTCCGGCCGTACGAAGCACCCCGGACCATCTTCAACACCCGGATCGGGCGCAGCCGCCGCTTCGCGACCCAGCAGCTGGACCTCGATGCGGTGCGGACCCTCGGCAGGGAGCATGGCGCGACGGTCAACGACGTCTGCCTCAGCCTCGTGGGCGGCGCACTGCGTACCTACCTCAGGGACCTCGATGAGCTGCCCACCAGGCCCCTCATCGCACTGGTGCCGATGAGCACCCGACCGGAGGGGGATCCGGGAGGGGGCAACGCCTTCGGCGCCGTGCTCGCCTCCTTGGGCACCGACATCGAGGAGCCGCTTGAGCGTCTGGAGGCGGTGACCGCCTCCATGACCGCAGCGAAGTCGCAGGTCGCGGGGATGGGTCAGCTCGCCGCCGTCGGCTACACCTCCCTCCTCGCAGCCCCGATGCTGGCCCAGGTGGGGCTCGCCGCGGTCGGCGCTCCCTTGCCGGGCCCCTTCAGCTTCAACCTCATCGTCAGCAACGTCCCCGGCCCGCAGGAGCCCCGCTACTTCCGCGGCAGCCGGCTCGAGGCGATGTATCCCGCCTCGCTGCAGATCGACGCGGCCGCCCTCAACATCACCCTGCTCTCCTACGCCGGGGCGCTCAACATCGGCTTCTCCGGAGACCGGGACGCCGTCCCGCACCTCCAGCGACTCGCCCTGGGTCTAGCCCAAGCATGGGAGTCGCTCCGGTCTGCCACGTCGTGAAGAGTCGACACCGCAACGTCTGCACCCATCTCCTCTCGACGAAACTCCCGCTCGTGATCGAGCGGATCATGGAAGGAACAACCTCGAGCATGACCACCCAGCACTACGACGTCCTGATCATCGGCTCCGGTTTCGGAGGCTCGGTCAGCGCTATGCGCCTGGCGGAGAAGGGGTACGACGTCGGCGTGCTCGAAGCGGGCAAGCGGTACGAGACCAGCGACTTGCCCGCGTCGTCGTGGGACATCCGTCGCTTCCTCTGGGCCCCCAAGCTCGGCTGCTTCGGCATCCAACGCATCCATCTGCTGCGAGATGTGGTCGTCCTCGCGGGCGCAGGAGTGGGAGGCGGCTCGCTCAACTACGCCAACACCCTGTACCAGCCTCCCTCAACATTCTTCGAGGACCCGCAGTGGAGGGACATCACCGACTGGCGGACCGAGCTCGAGCCGCACTACCAGACGGCCAGGCGAATGCTGGGTGTGGCACAGAATCCCCACGTGACGCCCTCCGACGAGGTTCTGCTCGATGTGGCGCGTGACATGGGGGTGGAACACACGTTCACGCTGACCCCCGTCGGCGTCTTCTTCGGCGAGCCGGGGACCGAGGTGCCGGATCCCTACTTCGGCGGAGCGGGACCGCGTCGCACCGGCTGCACTCAGTGCGGATCCTGCATGACCGGTTGTCGCGTGGGTGCCAAGAACACGCTCGACAAGAACTATCTGTACTTCGCGCAGGAGCGGGGCGCACAGGTCCACCCCCTAACCACCGCAGTGGACGTGCGTCCCCGGCCGGAGGGTGGCTACGTCATCGACGCGGTCCGCACCGGCAAGTCCACGCGTCGGCGCCGCAACCGTCAAAGGTTCACCGCCGATCAGGTGGTCTTCGCTGCCGGCACCTACAACACCCAGAGACTCTTGCACCGACTCAAGGCCACGGGCTCCCTGCCCCACATCTCCTCAAGGCTCGGGACGTTGACCCGCACCAACTCCGAGTCGATCCTCGGTGCCAAGTCCCGCGATCGTTCCAGCGACTACACGCGCGGTGTGGCGATCACCTCCTCGATCCACCCCGACGAGTTCACCCACATCGAGCCGGTGCGCTACGGCAAGGGGAGCAATGCGATGTCCCTGCTGCAGACCGCGCTGACCGACGGCGACGGGCGCGGACCTCGATGGTGGCGCTGGCTCCGGACGATGGCGACCCAACCCGCGCAGCTCACGTGGTTCAGCCCCCGGCGATGGTCGGAACGAACGGTGATCCTGCTGGTCATGCAGACGCTGGACAACTCGATCACCGTGCGTGCCACGAAGAATCTGCTGGGTCGTCCCTCGATCACCTCCGGTCCGGGACACGGCGCACCCAACCCGACCTGGATCCCGGTCGGCAACGAAGCGACCCGTCGCGTCGCGGAGAAGATCGATGGCGTGGCAGGCGGTTCCACCGGCGAGATCGCCAACATTCCCATGACCGCACACTTCATCGGCGGCTGCGCGATAGGCGACTCGCCTCGCACAGGCGTCATCGACGGATACCACCGCCTCTACGGGCACGACGGCATCTTCGTCGTCGACGGCGCCAGCATCTCCGCGAACCTAGGCGTCAACCCCTCCTTGACGATCACGGCGCAGGCTGAGCGAGCGGCGTCGTTCTGGCCGCGCAAGGGCGAGCCGGACCCGCGCCCGCCCCTCGGCGCTGACTATCAGCGCCTGGACCCCATCCCACCATCGCGACCGTGCGTCGTGTTCCCCGACTCGGAGGAGTCCCCCACCCCCACGGTGGGCGTGACACCGGCCTGAGACCACGCGGGGTCACGGCCGCCGTCCGGCGACCGCGACGCCGCGTGCGGCCGCGATTCAGCTCCGACTGACACGCTCGACGTAGGCCTGACGAGCAGCGGTGTCCACTCGGTCCAGGAACACGGTGTCCGTGCCCAGCATCGAGCCGAGGCGCGTCGCCACGCTCTCGGGGACGAACTTCATCGCGGCCACCATGGTGCCTGCCAGCTTCGTGACACGCACGAAGGGCTGCGGGCGCTCGATCAACGCGGCCGTGGCCAGGGCGATCTCCTGCGGCTCGGCGTTCCGCATGCCCTTGGCGCCACTGGTGCCCGACACCAGCTCGGTGTTGGTAAACGTCGGACGAACCGTGGAGAGGGTGACGCCGGAGCCGCGGTACTCCTGTCGAGCGGCCTCGGTGAAGCCGATGACGGCGAACTTCGTGCCGCAGTAGGTAGCCAGGCCCGGGACAGGCAGCTCGCCGGCCAGGGAGGCGGTGTTGATGATGTGCCCCTGCCGTCGAGGCAGCATCCGCTGCAAGGCCAGCTTGGTGCCGAAGATGACCCCGAGCACGTTGATCTCCACTTGCCGGCGCGTCACCGAGTCGGCCTCCTCATGCGCGTGCCCGGTCGGCATGACTCCTGCATTGTTGATGAGGACGTCGATGGGACCCAGCGCCTCCTCCGTGACGTCGAGGAAGGACGCGATCGAATCGGGGTCGGTGACGTCGAGGCGTACGGCGACGTCGATTCCCAGTTCTTCGGCGGCGATCTTGAGCTGCTGCTCGTCGATGTCGCCGATCGCGACTTGGTGTCCGCGGCGCAATAGCTCGGCGGCAGTGTGGTAGCCGATCCCGCGCGCTCCGCCGGTGATGGCGACGACACGGGGCGTCTTCGACAGTGTCATGTGCTCCTCCTTCTCAAAGACCGAGGCGCTGGCGCAGTCCGCGACCGGCGGCCAGGCGCAGCACTCGGCCGGCAATTGCCGTACGCCGGGCGGAGTACGGGTACCAGGTGAGTTCTTTGGTGGTGATCGGGATGCGGGGCTCCGTGATGGCCTGTACGCGGCAGTACTTGCGCAGGCCTTGGGCGCCGCCGAGGCGCGCCCCGAGACCGGAGGCCTTCCACCCGCTGTGCGGGAGCCCGACGGCAAAGAGGTTGCTGAAGACGTCGTTGATGTTGACCGCGCCGACGTCCAGCTGATCAGCGATGCGACGGCCTCGCGCCACGTCCCGGGTCCACACCGACGCCGAGAGACCGTACTCGGAGTCGTTCGCCAACGCGATCGCCTCTGCCTCGTCCGCCACTCGCATGATGGGCAGGGTCGGGCCGAAGGTCTCCTCGGTCATGCATGACATGGTGTGGTCCACGTCGACCAGCAACGTCGGGGCGTAGTAGTTCCCCCGAGACGCGCGCTTTCCCCCGACCAGGACGCGGGCCCCGGACTTCTGGGCATCACGCACGTGCCTCTCGACGGTGTCCACCTGATCGAGCGTGACCATCGCACCGACGTCATCTCGTGCTCCGGCACCTTGCTTGAGCGATTGGAGCACTGCCGCCACCTTTCGCACCAGTTCGTCGTACACAGCCTCGACCGCGTAGACCCGTTCGACGGAGATGCAGACCTGTCCCGAGTTGAAGATGCCACCCCACACGATGCCGTGGGCGGCCCGATCGAGGTCGGCGTCCTCGAGGACGATCGCCGCATCCTTGCCCCCGAGTTCCAAGCTGACAGGCTTGAGGAGTTCGGCGCAGCGTGCGGCCACGCGTCGTCCCGTCGCCGTGGAACCGGTGAACTGCACGAAGTCGACAGCCTCGACGACGGCAGCACCGGTGTCACCGGCTCCCACGACGTGGCGCAGGACCGGGGGCGCGCCGATCTCGTGCCACCCCTCGATGACGCGTGCGCAGGTCAAGGGGGTCATCTCCGAGGACTTCGTGAGCACTGCGCAACCAGCGGCCAACGCCGGCGCCGCGTCCATCAGGAACAGGGTGATGGGGAAGTTCCACGGGATGACGAGGCCGACCAGCGGATAGGGCCGGTAGCTTCGCGTGAGTCGCTTCGGCAGGCTCAGCAGACCACCGGAAGCTACCCGCTCGGGAGCGAGGAACTCCTTGGCGTGGTCTGCGTAGTACGAGATGAACTCACACGAGGCGGTCGTCTCGACCAACGCATCCGGCCGGGCCTTGCCCGTCTCGGAGATGAGCAGGTCGGTGAGCTCGTCGGTGTGCTCCAGGATCCATGTCCTCCAGCGTCTCAGCCAGGTGGCGCGCGCGGCCGGGCCGATCGCCTGCCACGCCTGCTGCGCCGAGCGAAGGTCCTCGGCGAGGGCGGCGACGCGGTGCTTGTCGTCGATCGGGACCGAGCGGAGCACCGCACCATCGGCCGGACGGCGGATGTCCAAGGTGGGCGGGGACGAGACGGTCATGAGCTTCTCCTGTGCTGGTGGTGAGGACGGACGGGGCGACGGAGCGTCAGGCGCGGTCTGCCCCGGGACTGGCCGCCTGGGCTGGCGACCCTCAGAGCGAAGAGCCAGCGAGGACGTCGCTCGCGAACGAGCCCGGAGGCGGGGTCACGCCGTGCTCGCGGCACCAAGCGCCGGGCTCCCGCTGGGAGCGGCGTGGGATGCCGTTCGAGGGCTCGAGCTGCAGCGGGATCGGCGGCAGCGGAGGCAGCTCCTGGTCGGCCTCGGCGGCCAGATCGTCGGCGTCCTTCTCCTCGGACATGCCGATCGGGCCGACCCGCTGGGCGTTGAGGAACTGACGCACCACCGGCTCCTCCGAGGCCAGCAACATCTCGCGCGGGCCGAACATGGCCAGGTGCTTGTGGTAGAGCAGACCGATGTTGTCGGGCACCGTGCGCGCGGTGTTGATGTCGTGGGTGACGATCAGGAACGTGGCGTCGATCTGGGCGTTGAGGTCGACGATCAGCTGGTTGAGGAAGGCGGTGCGCACCGGGTCCAGACCCGAATCCGGCTCGTCGCACAACACGATCTCGGGGTCCAGCACCAGCGCACGGGCCAGACCGGCGCGCTTGCGCATGCCGCCGGAGATCTCGCCGGGCAGCTTGTCCTCGGCACCGAGCAGGCCGACGAGGTCCATCTTCTCCATCACGATGGAGTGGATGTCGGACTCCGACTTCCTCGTGTGCTCGCGCAGCGGGAAGGCGACGTTGTCGTAGAGGTTCATCGAGCCGAACATCGCGCCGTCCTGGAACAGCACCCCGAACAGTTTGCGGATCTCGTAGAGCTCCTTCTCCGAGCAGGAAGCGATGTCGGTGCCCTCGATGATGACCGAGCCCTGGTCGGGCTTCAGCAGCCCGATGAGGGCCTTGAGCAACACCGACTTGCCGGTGCCGGACGGACCGAGCATCACGCTGATCTCGCCGGCCGGGATCGCGAGCGAGACGTCGCCCCAGATCAGCTGCTTGCCGAAGGACTTGCTCAGGTGGTCGACCTGGATCTCCACGCCCATGTGTTCTCTCCGTTCATGTGGTCTTGTGAGTCAGGTGGCACGTTGGTTCCGCTCTGATGAGTACGGTCGAGGCGACTGGCGAGCGATCAGCGGGTCTGAAGATCGGCGATGAGCCAGTCCGAGCCCACTCGTCGCATCGTCACCTCGACCCGGCTCCCACTGACGGCGGGGTCTGAGGAGTTTCGAGTGGTAGTGGACTGCGAGAGGAAAACCAGCACCACGACCTCGTCCTCACTCTCGACCTCGACGACGCCGGCGCCGTCGACGGTGGCCTCGGTGATGATGCGCCGTTGTGCGGCGGTCGTGCGTACCACCTCCTCGATGAGGGCGCCGTATTCGGCGGTGAAGTCCCCCGTCGTCTGCGCCAGAGCATCCTCGAGGTCCTCCTCGAGCGTGGCGAACCGATAACTGAGCAGTTCGGGCAGGCGTTCGCGGGCCGCTTGGAGAGCTTCCGTGGCTGCCTCTTCGCGGTCCGACAGCTCAGCAGCCTGCCACGCCGGGACGGCGGCGCCGACGCTGGTCAGGACAAGGAGGACGAGAAGGACCGGCAGCAGGCTCGGCCTCCGACGCCGCGGCTCGGCCGCGTCGTCCCTGGCCTCCTTGGTCGACGCTCGAAATGGCCATCTCATGCCACGAACCTCAGAGCAGACACGAGCCAGTCGCCGTCAACACGGTCGAGCTGGACCTCGAGGCGGTAACTTCGTGGCTCGGGGCCGCTTGCGTTGCGATTGTCCACCGTTCCGAGGGCGGCGACGAGAACCGTGGCGCGCTCCTCGTCGAGGCTGGCGATGCCGGCAGAGACCACCTCACCAGTGGCCTCGACCTCGTTGTCGACGACTTCTTGGCGCAGACGATCAGCCTGGGCCCGCAGATCCTCCCGGAAGGAGGCCGTGGCACCTGCAATCAGTGCCTCCAGGTCTTCGTCCGTCGTGCGGGCGCTGATGGTGATGAGACCGAGCACCTCCTCCTCGGCAGCCGCGACCACGTCCTCTCTGGCCTGCTCTCTCGCCTGAGCATCACCCCACTCGAGTATCTGGAGGACGGCGACCGCGGTCACCGCGGCTACGAGGACGCCCAGCACCGCCCTGAGGACGTGAGCGGTGCGTGGGGTCCGACCGCCCCCGACCTGAGTCTCATCGACCGATGACTCTGTGGACGCCGTCATCGCACGCTCAGGGGCCCGAGCACGAGCGACCGCCAACCGTCCCGATCCGGCACGGCTTCTCCTTGCAGACCTCGAGCGAGATCCGAGCCACGGGATCCTCCGGCGCCCTCGGGCCAGACGCCCTCACCGAACCGAAGACCGCACGACGAAGGGAGCGGCCCTCGTCCTTCGCCCTGGGGGCAGGGCAGCAGACGAGCGCCCCTCACCGACTTCGGGTCGTCGTCAGGGACGGTGCAATGGGCGAGCAGGTCGACATCCCGGAACGACTGGACCGACGGATCTCGACGCTGAGCAGCGGGCAGATAGCCCTGCGAGCAAGCGGGAGGGTTGTTGACGTTGGCACGCAGATCGAGGTTGACGTCGCCGAACTCAGCGCGCGGGTTGATCGCGCTCTGCAGACGCGCCACGGTCACCGGGTAATAGACCAGCCCTTCCTGGATCTGGGGCAAGTAAGTGTTGAGCACCTCGGCGTTCGTCGTCAGGTTGGTCACCAGGAGCGGCAGGGTCGGCTGGAGATCCGTCACGAGGTCCGTAGCCGAGTCCAGGCCTGCCGGCCCCTCCTTGAGAAGGGCCCGCAGATCGTCGTCACGCCCGGCCAGCTCGCTGGTGAAGGCGGCGAGGGACTGGGCGTAGCCGAGAGTCGACCCTCTCAAGGTCTGCTGGGTTCCCAGCACGGGTTGGGCAGTCCTGATGAGCGACGTCGTGACAGCCAATCTCTCCTGCGCCAGGGCCACGAGCTTCTCTGCGTCATCGATGGTGCCCGAGAGGTCCGGACCGCTACCACCGAGCCCTTCGTCGATCTGGTCCAAGACCCTACGCGTGCGGGTTTCCGGCACGGACTCCAGAAGCCGGTTCGCCGACTCGAGGACGGGCCCGATCTGCGGCATCTCGACCGTGCGCGACGCCGGGATGACGTCCCCTTCCTCGAGCCTGCCCGCCTGCTCCGCCCCCTCGACACGATCTTGTGGAGGCACCAGGTCGACGTACTGCTCGCCGATCGCCGACGTGCTGTGCAGCTCAGCCACCGCGTCCGCTGGGATCTCGTGCTCATTGTCAATGCGCAGCACGGCGACCGCGCCCAGCTCATTGATGTCCAGGCCGGACACCTCCCCGACCGCAACCCCCTGGTACGTCACGAGGGCTCTCGGGTAGAGGCCGCTCGCGTCCGCGTACTCAGCGCGCACCTCGTACACGCCGAAACCGAGCAGCGCCGGCACTCGGGCGTAGACCACGACAGAGAAGAACAGTGCCGCGACCGTCAGCACCGCGAAGATGCGCAATTGTCGCTTGATCAGAGTGGTCAGGGCCATCAGCAGTCTCCCAGCAGTCCGAGCAGGCACGGGCCGTCTGACTCGTCCGCGTCATCAGTCGGGGCAGGATTCGGCGAGGACGGCGGTTCAGGCGGCGTCGGATCGTCGCCCGCCTCCTGGCCGCTCTTCGGCGGCTGGAGAGGACCGAGGAGCGGGTCCCCGGATTGCAGGGCTGGGCCCTGGCTCGTGCCCAGGAGAAGGTCGACGAGGCTGCGCCGGGACACGTCGATCGTGGCGAAGAGGTTGGAGAAGTCACCTCGCAGGGTGTTCTCCGTCGTCATCGCCGGGAAGGGGATCGTGATGGCGATCTTCAGGGCCTCGGGGAGACGCGTTGCCGCCTTGCCCAGTTTCGTCAGGATCGGGCCGAGGGATGCCAGGTTGGCAAGGATCGCCTCCTGGCTCGCCTGGATCACACCCACGGCGCGAGTGCTGGCCCTACCCGACGTGGTCACCGCGTCGACCAGTCGCGCCCGTTCCTCTTCCAGGGCCTCCAGTCCGGGCCCCACCTCGTCGATCGCCCTGGCGATGATCTGCCGGTCCTCGGCAAGCCCACTGCTCAGACGCTCCAGGGACTCGAGGGCGCTGATGATCTCGCCCTTGGTGTTGTCGAGCACCGCCAGCAACTCGTTGGACCTGTCGACGAGGGCGCGCGCATCGACCTGCCGTCCATCCAAGGCGGACGTCAGTTCCCCGGTGATCGTGCTGATCTGGGAGAGTCCGCCGTTGTTCAACAGCAGTGCCACGCCGGCGAGCACCTGTTCCGTGCCGGGCGCCTGTCCGGTGCGCTCGACTGGAACTTCATCCCCCTCGGCCAGCAGGTCCGAGGGCTTCGCGTCGGAGGTCTGCCCCGGGACGACCTGCACATACTGCGCCCCAAGGAGGGTCTTCTGTCCGATGGAGAAGCGAGCGTCTCGATCGATCTGAACCGAATCGAGGAGACGGATGTCAGCCACCGCCTTCCAGTCCTCGACCCTGATGGCAGTGACGGTCCCTACGACCACGTCGTCGAGGAGAACCTGCGAGTTGGGCACGAGGTTTTCCACCGACTCGAAGGTCACCGAGACGCTGTAGCCGTCGGATCCGGTCGCTACTTGCCCGGGCAGGGTGTTCTCGTTGGGCTGCAGTGAACAGCCGGTCACCAGAAACAGCGACACCAAGCCCGCTGCCACGCCGGTCACGCGACTCCATCTCGTCATCACGTTCATCGATCGCTCCTGGTGCTTCCGGTGAGCAGACTTTCGAGTGTCTGGAGGAGGTCGATCTCGATCCCCGCGAGACCAGGCACGGGAAGGTCGTCCCCGTCGCCGGGCTCGCCCACGTTGATGCCGGGGACCAGACCTTGGTCCAGGCTGTCCAGCCCCAAGCTGGAAAGGATCGGCCCGATGAGGTCAGCACACTGTTCCGCGGTGCCCCCGGCACCGAGGATCGCCCCGCACAGCAGTTGAGGCAGGCTGTCGAGCGCGCTGAGAGTGGCTCGTCCCTTCAGGGCCGAACCCTCGACGATGTTGGCGAGGTTGATCAGCGCGTTGGTGCCGAGGTGCAGCGACCCGGCCAGCTCGTCGGAGCGGTCGGCGAGCGCCGCCGAGAGCAGGTTGACTCGCCTCACAGCCGTAGCGATGCCGGTCCCGTTGGCGTCGAGGAAGCCTCGGGCAGTGCGCAACGTCCCTGACAGGTCCCGCAGGACCGCGGTCAGGGCGAATCGGTTTCTCTCCAGGACCTCACCCACCGCATCGAGCTCTTGAGCGAATCCGCGCACCGCCTGGTCGTTGAGGGCCAAGGATCGGGTGAACGTATCGAGATTCTCCACGGTGGTGAACAGGTCGGACCGCGGATCCGACAAGGCCGCCGCGGACGTGCGGAGGCCGGCGATCGCCCGTCGCAGGTCGGTGCTGTTGCCGTCCTTCAGGTTCTTGTCCAGCGCGACCAGGGTGCGCGCCAGGGCTCCGCGCCGCTGGCCCCGTGGGCCCAGTGCCCCGGTCAGGTCGGTGAGTTGCTGCTTGACGTCGTCGAACGTGACGGGGACAGCGGTCTTCTCCAGCCCGATCTCGGCGCCGTCCTCCAACGTCGGTCCGCTCGTGTAGACGGGGTCGAGCTGAACGAACCTCCCACTCACCAGGCTCGGGGAGACGATCGCGGCGCGGGCATCGGCCGGGATGGGGTGATCGTCATCGATGGTGAGTTCGACCTCTACCCCATTCTCCCCCGGGGTGATCCGGCTGATGGTGCCGACCGGCACGCCCAGCACACGGACGTCGTCACCCTCGTAGAGACCCTCGGCACTGCTGAAGGTCACCTCGACGACGGTCTCGCCCTCGCGCAAGACGATGATCCCAGCGGCCACCAGCAGGCCGAGGACGAGCAGCACGGGCAGTCGACGGAACAGTCCGCCGAGCGTAGAGACGTTCACGGGAGGATTCCAGACAGGACAGGGGCGAGGGTGGCCGGATCGGTGAGGTTTTGGATGTAGGCGTCGAACCACGGACCTGTCGACGCAGCGTCACCGAAGGCGGTGGCATAGCCGCGGAGTCCTGTGATGGTGTCCTGGAGGGCTTTGCGGTTGCGGTTGAGCACGTCGACGATCTCATTCAGCTGGTCGAGTGCCGGGCCGATCACTTGCGCGTTCTCCCTGAGCACTGCCGTGAGTTGGCCTGCCAGGGATCGGGCACTTCTCAAGAGCTCGTCGATGATCTGCTGGCGAGCGTCGAGCTCTGAGAACAGCGACTCGCCAGCGGTGAGCAGAGACGCGATCTGCTCGTCGCGGTCGGCGAGGACGTCGGTCACCCGGGCGGCGCGGTCGAGCAAGGCAGACAACTGCTCGTCGTTCGCCGCGATCACCCGGGAGATGTCCGTGATGCCGCGCAGCGCCGGCCCGACCGAATCCTGCGAACCTTCCAGGACGCTCGCGGTCTGGTCCAACGCACGCTGGAGGGCCTCCTTGTCGATCTGGCCGCTCTCGGTCGTCAGTCGGTTGAGTGCGCTGGTGATGCTGTACGGCGACGAGGTGCGCTCGACGGGTATGACATCACCTGCTTGCAGCTCACCCGAGCCATGGGGCACTAGCTCGACGGCTGCACGACCCAGGAGGGTGGTCGTGACGATCCGAGCCTCGGTCTCCTCGCCCAGGACGACGTCGTCGTCGGTCAGCGCCAGGTCGGCAGTCACGGCGCCGTCCTCCAGCCTGACTTCTCGTACCTTCCCGATCTCGGCACCCGAGACCATGACCGAGTCCCCACCTCTCAGACCACCCGCTTCGGCGAACCTGGCCCCGATCACGTCGCTGTTGCCCACGAGAGGCAGCCTGTTCAAGTTCAAGCTCGCCAGGACCACGGCGGCGATGAGCACCGTTCCGATGAGGCCCCGGCGCGCCCCGCCGGTCAGCACGCTCATGCTCGGCACCTCTCAGCGTCGGAGTTGATCCACGGCGTCATGATCGGCGGACCTGCCACGTCGGTCTGGATACGGACACCGCAGAGGAAGAAGTTGAAGAAGTTGCCGTAGGAGCCCGCGTTTTGGAGCTTGCGGTAATGACGGGGCAGCTGGCGAAGAACCGCGACGAGCTCGTCCTTCTCCATGTTCAGGCCACGAGCGGCCACTGTCAGCGCGCGCAGATCTGGCGTCAGATCTCCCCGAGCATTCCGGAGCAGGTCCGAGGCGTCCCGGGCGAACTGGTCGATCTGATCGGCTGCGACCAGGATCTCCGTGTCCTGTTGATCGAAGCGCGTCAGCACGACGTCCAAACCGTCGATCAGGTTCCTGAGCTCGTCTCGGCGTCCGTCCACGGTCTGCAGGACCTCGTTCAGATTGCCGACCACCTGGGTGACCAGCTCTTCTCGCTGGGCGATGGCAGAGGTGAAGGAACCGATGCGCGTCGTGAGTGTCTCCACCGCCGACTCCTGGCCCTGCAGCACCTGCAGCAGCTGTTGTGACAGCTCGTTGACTTGTGACGGGTTGAGTCCGGCGAACAACGGCTTGAAGCCGTTGAGCAGCGTGTCCAGGTCCAGCGCTGACGCGGTGTTGGCCAGCGCGATCGTCTCACCGGGAGGCAGCTCCCGCCCGTCCTCTTGCGCGCTCGTGGCGAGCTGGACGATGCGGTCTCCGATGAGGTTCCGGTACTCGACTGTCGCGGTGGTGGTGTCTCGTAACGTGAGGCTCTCATCGACCTCTAAGGTCACGAGAACCGTGCTGTCGGGCTGTACCGCGATGTCGACCACCTTCCCAACCCGCACTCCTGCAGCGCGGACCTGGTCGCCCGTTTGCAGACCAGACACGTCCTGGAAGGCGGCCTTGTAGGTAGCCGTGGAGCCGGAGCGGTACTCGTCGGTCACTGCTGCGACCCAGAACGTGACCACGGCAGCGACCACGAGGAAGACAGTGAGCCGCACCAGGTTCGCTCGTTCGCGCGAGCGCTCAGGGCTGCTGGCCACGTCAGCGATCCTCCAATCCAAGGATCTCGAAAGGCTCGACGTCGTTAGACGGCGCGTTCTTGAAGGGGTTGACGCCGGTGTCGAAGGTCGGCCCGTAGGTGAGTGAGGCCTCTGCCGGGGTCACGTAGGGCAGACCGAAGCAGTTGGGTCCGCGATTCTCACCCAGGACCTTGAGGTCGGTGGCGTACTGGTACGGCTCCCGCCCGCGGACGACGTGCGTGAAGGTCGTGATGCCCGGGTTGGTTCCCCCCACGGCGATCTCGGCGAGCTCGTTGCCCTTGGCCAGTCCCTCGATCAGGCAGGGCAGCTCTGGGGAGTAGCGGGCCAGCGTGCCGGTAACGGGGTCGAGCAGCCGGAGCGACCGGCTGAGCCCAGGACCGCTCTCGCGCAGCAAGTCGTCCCCCTCGCTGCTGAAGGAGGTCAGGCTCAGCTCGAGCGCGCGCAGCGAAGCCTGCTGCTGCACGACCGTCTCCAGCGTGGTGGCTGCACCGTCCAACGTGGTGGTCAGATCCTCGCGAGCGAGGTCGTAGACGGCGGCGACATCGTCGACCCGGCGCAGGTCCTCACTGAGCGCGGGGAGCGAGGGATTGAAGGACGTCAGGTAGGTCTCGGTCAACGTGATGAGCTCCCCCAGGACCTCTCCTCGCTCATCCAAAGCCCCGACGACGGCGCTCAGTGCCTGGCTCACCTGAGCCGGCCTCGCCGCTTCGAGGACCCCCGTGAGATTGGTGAACGTCTCGTCGACCTCCACCGTCGTTGCCGTCGCAGTGATCACGTCCCCCTGCTCGATGGACTCACCATCCTCGTCTGCCGGCGCGGTCAGCTGGACGTACTTGGCACCGAAGGCTGTCGGGGGTACCAGCTGGGCCGTGACCCCGCGTGGAATCGAGTCGACCTCGTCAGGATCCAGCTCGAGGGAGATGTCTACCTCCTCCTCCCGGACCTCCACGGAGCTGACACGTCCGACCACCACTCCATAGAGCTTGACGGGCGCCCCGGCGTCCATCGTGATGCCTGCACGATCGGCCGTCACTCTCACATCCACGGAGCGAGCGAAGACACGGTTGTACTGCAGCAGAGTGCCGACGAGGACCGCTGCCACGATGATCACCAGGCCCAAACCAGCCACCACTTGCCTGTCGATGCGCACCGAGCTCAGCATCCCCGTCACCCCGCGATCCGGACGGAGGGCTGACCCCAGATGGCCAGCGCGAAGATGAGGTCCACGAACATCGTGGCGATCAAGGCGGAGCGGACGGCACGACCCACGGCCTGACCAACGCCCGCGGGGCCGCCGCTCGCCCGGAAGCCATGGAAGCAACACACGGACACGATGACCAGGGCCATGATGAGGACCTTGACCGCTGCCAAGAACAAGTCCGTGGGCACGAGGAACGTGTCGAAGTAGTGCTCGTAGGTGCCGGGGGCCTGACCGTAGCCGACCGTGACCACCAGGCGCGTGGCGAGCCAGCACGACATCAAGGCGATGGCGAACAGCGGCACCACGGCGATGAGACCGGCGATGATGCGGGTGGTGACGAGGAAGGGGATGGGCGGAACGGCCATCACCTCGACGGCGTCGATCTCCTCGCTCACCCGCATCGCGCCGATCTGCGCGGTGAAGCCCGCACCCACCGTGGCCGTCAGGGCGATCCCAGCGATGATGGGCGCGACTTCGCGTGTGTTGAAGTAGGCGGAGAAGAATCCCGAGAGCGCCGAGACCCCGATGTTGTCGAAGGAGGTGTAGGCCTGCAGACCTACCTCGATGCCGGAGGCGGCTGTGAGGAAGCCGATCACCAGCACGGTTCCGCCGATGAGGGCCAATGCGCCAGAGCCGAGCGAGACCTCGGCCAGGAGCCGGACGATCTCCTTGGGGTAGTGGCGGATGGTGCGCGGCACAGCCTTGTAGGCAGCGGCGTGGAACCCGAGCTGGTCACCGAGGTTGCGCAGGCCCCGGGTCGGCCGCCGGAGGAGACCGGATGCCCGTGGGCCCCGCCGTGTCCCCACCGGGGAGGCGTTCACCGCCATGTCAGGCTCCCAACTTGATCTGGAGGAACAGTGCGCTGATCACGCTGTTGGCCGCGAACAGCAGCATGAAGGCGAAGACGACCGTCTGGTTGACTGCGTCGCCGACACCCTTGGGGCCACCCCTGGCGTTGAGACCCAGGTAGCAGGCGGTCAGACCGGCCAGCAAGCCGAAAACGGCGGCCTTGATCTCCGAGGTGACGAAGTCCGCCAGGCCCACGAGCAAGGTCAGGTCAGCCACGAAGAGGCCAGGCGTCGCCCCCTGCAGGATGACTGAGAAGACGTAACCTCCGATGAGTCCTACGACTGTGACCATGCCGTTGAGGGCCACGCCGACCAGCATCGAGGCGAGGACGCGCGGCACGACCAGACGTTGGATGGGGTCGATGCCGAGGGTGACCATGGCATCGATCTCGTCTCGGATCTTGCGGGATCCCAGGTCTGCGCAGATGGCTGTGGCCCCAGCGCCGGCCACGACCAGGACGCTCACGATCGGCCCGATCTCGCGCACGACCGCGACCGCGGCGCCGGCGCCCGCCAGGTCCACAGCCCCGATCTGGATGAGGAGCTGGTTGACCTGGAAAATGATGACCACACAGAAAGGGATGGCTACCAAGAGGGCGGGCGCGAACGAGACCGTGGTGATGAACCAGGCCTGCGAGACGAACTCCTGGAACCGGAATCGGCGCGTGAACATCTGCTTGAACACGTTGCCGGAGAACGCATAGAAGTCGCCGAATGTCGTGAGCGCTTGCACGAAGATGCTGGAACTCATGGCCGACTTGGCAATCTGCCGCGAGTCCGGCGTCATACCTGCAGGCATCGACGGGGGGACGCGCACGTCCCGTTGGACGGTCGTCACGATGGCACCCCACGGTTGATCGCGTCAGCAGCCCACATCCCAGTCGTGAAGGACGTTCTCGTGTGCACTCACTCACCTCTTCAGGCCGGATGTGAGCACGATTACACGGGTAGGAGGCGTCCGACGTCTCGTGCGAACCACTCGAACACGCACCCTATCTTGTACCTTTGCACAAGGTGGATGACCCTAGGGCCGCCATGCCAGGTCGAGGAGAGTAGTCATGCCGAGCGAGCCATCCGGCTGGGTCCAGGACTGGGTGCGGCGCTTCGTGCAGACCGAGTCCGATGACGACCGTCTGGACTCCTGGGTTGAGCGCACCTGCGGAAGGATCATGGCCGAACTTCCGGAGCTGGGGTCACGTGACGGTCTGGCCGAACAGATCGGTGAGGCGATCCGTGAGCACTGGCTCAACTTCCTAATACAGCTGCCGCAACCAGCGCTCTCATTCCGTCTGGTCGCCTCAGCCGAGCGCATCTCGCGCGAGTCCGCCCAGACGTCGCTGCCGCTCGAGACCCTCAACCGGATCTACCGCATCGCCCAGCAGGGCACGTGGGAGTACACGACGGAGCTGATCTCTGCGGTCGACGACTCCCGACCGGAGCGCACGGAACTGTTGATCTACCTGTGGGAGCGAGCGTCGGACTGGATCGATCGCTCCATCAACGAGACCAGCCGCGTCTACCACGAGGCACGCCGACACATCGATGTCGGACGCAATGCCCTATGGCTGGAGACGGTGTCACGCGTCCTCGATGGCAATCTTCTCGAGGGGCGCCGGGTCTCGGCGGAATTGGGCGGCTATCCCATCGCCGACCACCACACCGCCCTCATCGTGACGACGAGTGAGCAACGACAGACAATGGAGGACCTCGAGGATGCTTGCCGCCACCTGGCGGCGGACCTCGGTCTGCGTCAGCCGCTGGTGGTACGCCCGGGGGGGCGGCAACTATGGATCTGGGCGGCGACACGTCGGCCGATGCCGCTCGACCCCGGCTTCACTCCCTCCGAGGGCCCAGCTCAGGGGATGCGGATCGCCATCGGCGCGAGCAAGCCCGGACTGGTCGGTTTCGCGTCGTCGCACTGGCAGGCTCGTCGCACGCTAGGCGTTGTGCATCCTGACAGGAAGGGGGTCCATCAATACGACCAGATGGAGCTGCTGGTCCTTCTCGGGTGCGACGAGACAGTGGACGACTTCATACGACGAACGCTGGGAGACCTGGGGGGGGCCCTCGATCACCAGGTGCGTCTGAGGCACACCGTGGCCAGTTATCTGGCCGCAGGCGGTAGCGTCGATCGCGCTGCGAGCCAGCTCTCGGTGCATCGCAACACGATCAGGTACCGCCTGCAGCAGGCGAGCGCGCTGCTCGGTCGCGACGTGGGCGCGATGAGCAGCGAACTGACCATCGCCCTCCGTCACCTCGACGTGACTCACGGCGGCCAGCTGCCCTGATGCTGGCTGAGGGGCAGCTTCACCGCGTACCGCGCGCTCTACTGTGTTCTAGATCGCCACGACGTCGAGCGAGCCTTCGGCGTGCTGCGCGCGCAGCATCTTCTTGTCGAACTTGCCCACCGACGTCTTGGGAACCTCGGGAATGAAGCACCAACGCTCGGGCAGCCACCAGCTCGCCACCTTCCCTTCCAGGAATGCGCGCAGCTCGGCCGGGGACACCTCGGCACCTTCGCGCAGCACGATGGCGGCGAGAGGACGTTCCTGCCATCTCTCGTCCGGAACGCCGATGACCGTCGCCTCGAGCACGTCGGGATGTCCGGCCAGCAGCAGTTCGAGCTCCACCGAGGAGATCCACTCACCACCTGACTTGATGACGTCCTTGGCCCTGTCGGTCAGGGTCACGAAGCTGCGCTCGTCGATCCGGCCCACGTCACCGGTGCGCAGCCAGCCGTCGTCGAACTTCTCGGCGTCCTCGTCCCCGACGTAGGCGCCGGTGATCCACGGGCCGCGGACCTGGATCTCGCCAACCGACTTGCCGTCGTGAGGCACCTCGTTGCCCTCGTCGTCGACGAGCCTCAGCTCCACGCCGGCAACAGGCCTGCCCTGGGAGGCTCGCAGGCTCCAGTGCTCCTCTCCGGTGACCGTGGCGGGAGGGCGCGCGATGGCCGCCAGCGGGGACGTCTCGGTCATGCCCCAGGCCTGGAGGATCCGCACGCCGTACTTCTCTTCGAAGGCCTGCATCAGGTGGAGCGGTACCGCGGAACCGCCGCATGCCACCAGACCCAGGGACGAGACATCGTGACCAGGGTTGGCATCGAGGTAGTTCAGGACGTCGCTCCAGATCGTCGGCACCGCTCCCGCGATCGTGGGACGCGCCTCGGCAATGAGCCGAACCAGGGGCTCGGCCTGGAGGAATCGGTCGGGCATGACGAGGTCGGCCCCAGCCATCAGCGCCGCGTAGACCAGTCCCCAGGCGTTCGCGTGGAACATCGGGACGATCGCAAGAATCGCGTCGTCCCCGGTGACGCTGAGCCCATCGGCCGCGCAGGCGGCCATCGAGTGCAGATACGTGGAGCGGTGGCTGTAGGCGACACCCTTCGGGTTCCCTGTCGTCCCGGAGGTGTAGCACATGGCTGCCGCCGAGAACTCGTCGAGCTCGGGCCACTCGTAGCTCTCGGGGTGTCCCGCCAAGAACTCCTCGTACCCGATCACCGCGACTCCTTCGCGCCGCAGGGGTCCCAGATCGACGCCGCCCGTCACAACCACCGTGTGTACGCTGTCGAGCGAAGGCAGGACCGCAGCCAGAAGCGGAGCGAGGGTGCCGTCGACAATGACCACCCGGTCATCGGCGTGGCCTGCGACGTAGACCAGCTGCGCCGGCGTCAAGCGAGGGTTGAGCGTGTGCAGCACTGCGCCCATCGACGGGACCGCGCAGTAGGCCTCGACGTGCTCCTGGTTGTTCCACATGAGCGTCGCGACGCGGTCGTCGCCGTCGACCCCGCACGCGCGAAGGGCGTGCGCCAGCTGGGCCGAGCGACGCCCGACCTCGGCGAACGTCCCGGTCCTGATCGTGCCGTCGGCCTGGAGGGTGCGCACCCGCGCCGTGGCGTGGACCCGCTCGCCATGCCTGAGGATCGCTGCGGTCGTCAGGGGGACGTTCATCATGGTGCTGCGCATGGTTTCCTCCGGGTCGGGCTCAACGCAGTGAGCAATGTACCCCGTGTCGAGGGGTGGGGCGATCAGGTGGCGAGCAGGCTGGCGAGTTCGGCGCGTTCGACGTGCAGGTCCTTGCTGAGCGTGTGCTTGACCCTCACGAAATCCCGCGGACGGTTCACGCAATCCGCAGCGATCAGGCGACCGCCATGGAAGTAGTAGCAGGAGAAGTCCCGGCCGTGGGCGGGGTCCCCGTCAACGACGACGTCGTCGTACCCGGCATTGAGGCCGGCGATCTGCAGCTTGAGGTCGTACTGGTCGGACCAGAACCAAGGCAGCGCGCTGATACGCCGTTCCCGACCGCACAGGGTCGCAGCCGCCGATTTGGCCTGCTCGGTAGCGCTCGGCACCGACTCCAACCTCACCAGCCGGTCGTAGCGGGCCATGCGGTGGCTCGCGCAGTCTCCAGCGGCCACGATGTGAGCGTCACTGGTGCGGGCGACGTCGTCGATCACGACGCCATTGTCCACCACCAGCCCAGCCTGAGCGGCGAGCTCGGTGTCCGGGACCAGGCCCACGCCGACGATCACCAGATCGGTGGTGACACTCTCCCCGCTCGCCAGGATCACCGCCCGGGCCCGGTCTCGACCCTCGATGGCCTCCACCTGCGCACCCGTGAGGACCTGCACACCGGCCTCCCGGTGGATCCGTTCGTAGAAGTGGGATACCTCGGCAGCGGTGACCCTCTCGAGCACGCGGTGCGCGGCCTCCAGCACCGTCACCTGCATGTCGAGCGCGCGCAAGGACGCGGCCGTCTCCAGCCCGATGTAGCCCCCGCCGACGATGGTCGCGTGACGACCTGGCGACGCGGCCATCCGAATGGCTTCCACGTCGGAGAAGGTGCGCAGGTAGTGAACTCCCGCGAGTCCTCCCCCTGGAAGGTCGAGCGTGCGCGCCCGCCCCCCCGTGCAGAGCGCCAGCCCGTCGTACGACCACGTCTCGCCGTCACTGGTGACGATGCTGCGTGAGCCCCGGTCGATCCGGGTCACCGTGGCCTGTACGACCTCGATGTCGTGCTTGTCATAGAACTCTGACTTGCGGATGACCAGGTCCTGGAGGCTGCTCTTCCCCGCGAGATACGCCTTGGACAGCGGGGGCCGCTGGTACGGCAACGACGACTCGTCGCCGATGAGGACGACCTCGCCCTCCCAACCCTCCTGACGAAGGCTGGCCACCACTTGTGCGCCGGCGTGGCTGGCTCCGACGACGACGGCCCGAGGACGGGTCACTCGGCCTTCTTCGGAGTCAGCTGGACCATCAACGTGCTGATGCCCCGTACGAAGTTGGACTGCACGTACTCCGGCTCCGCCACGACCTCGATCTTCTCGAAGCGAGGCAACAGTTCCTCCCAGAGGATCCGCAGTTGCATCTCCGCCAGGCGGTTGCCCATGCACCGGTGCACGCCGAACCCGAAGGAGATGTGGTTGCGGGCGTTGCTCCGGTCGATGATCAGGTCATCGGGCCGATCGAAGACACGCTCGTCACGGTTGCCCGAGGCGTACCACATGACAAGCTTGTCGCCCTTGCGGATGAACTGACCGTTGAGGATCGTGTCCTTTTTCGCCACCCGTCGCATGTAGGCGAGAGGGGTCTGCCACCGGATGATCTCCGAGACCATGTTGGGAATGAGGTCCGGGTTGGCCTTGAGCTTCTCGAACTGGTCGGGGAACTGGTTCAGGGCCAGGACGCCACCACTCATGGAGTTCCTCGTGGTGTCGTTCCCCCCGACGATCAACAGGACGAGGTTCCCCAGGAACTCCATCGGTCGATCGATCAGGTCCTTGGTCTCCTCGTTGCTCTGCAACATGGTGATGAGGTCGAAGCCCGGCTCCTCGCCCGCGGCGAGGCGAGCCTTCTTGTCGTACCACAGCGAGCTGAGCCCTCGAGCAGCGTCGACGAACCCACGGAAGACCTCGTCGTTGTCGGACGGCCCGCCATTGGCCTGCTCCATCGAGCTGGCCAGATCTGACCACTCGACCAGCTTGCGCCGCTGCTCGTAGGGGAAGTCCAGCAATGTCGCAAGCATCCGTGCTGTCAGCTCGATCGAGACGAGGTCGACCCAGTTGAAGGGCTCACCGACGGGGAGGCTGTCGAGGACGTCCACGACGCGCGAGCGGATCAAGGACTCCATCTCACGGAGGTTCTTGGGACCAACCACGCCCTGAACCGCAGCACGCTGGCGGTCATGCTTGGGCGGGTCCATCGCGATGAACATCGCGACGTCCATGAAACGAGGCGGCTCTCCGATGATGATGAACGGCTCGGCGGAGAAGGTCTCGTGGTCCTTGTCGACCGCGATGATGTCGGCGTGTCGGGTGATCGACCAGAACGGGCCAAACGGGCTGCGAGCCTGGAAGTGGACCGGAGCTTCGTCGCGAACCCGCTTGAAGTAGGACTGCCACTTACCCTGCCGATAAAGGAACGGGTTGCTCAAGTCGATGTCCGCGAGAGCCACTTCTTCGACCGGAGGGATCGGCTGCTCCACGAAGATCTTCTGACCGTTCGTCCGGGTCACGAAGCGCCGTGTCCAGTCATACAGATGAGCGCCACGGATCTGGAGCTCCATGGGCACAAGCGACTGCGCGCGCTCAGCCAGGGCGTCGGTCACGTTCGTCAAGGTCGTCATATCTATGGTCTCTCCTGAATCACATCTGGAACTCGGGGAGCCGGACCACGAGGCCACCACAGCTCTCCGTCATTGTCATCTGGCACGAGAGCCGGGAACAGGGTTCGCGTTCGGGGTTCATCGCCAGCATCTCCTCCTCGGCCGCCGTGGACCGACCGACCTCATCGATCCACTGGTCGTCAACAATCACATGGCACGTCCCGCACGCAGCCTCTCCTCCGCAATCACCATCGATGCCGGGGATGGCGTTGCCGATGGCGATCCGCATGAGCGACTCGCCCTCCTCGAGCGGCGCCTCGTGCTTCTCGCCGTCGTGGGAAATGAAGGTGACTACTGACATGGTGGAACTCCTCACTCAAAACGTCACCCCAGTCTTGAGAACACTCCCGCCCCTGGCTATGGTCACGCGTGTCAAAAGCTTGTGATTTCGGCTCAGGGGTGGGTATGACAGGCGACGATGCCGGCGTTCCGCCGCTGGCCTTCGTCCAGCTGCTCAACAGTGACGCCCTCCGCCCTGACGCGGTGTCTCACTTCCGCCGCATCATCGCTCGTGAGGGGTGGTCAGAGCCCGAGCTGGTCAGGCGCGACCAGCAGGTGCCGATCCGATGGTTTCGCGAGGTCTATCCCGACCTCGATCCCAGTAGCGCGACCAGCTTGGGGCTCGCCTTCGCCGAACATGCCCAGCTGACCTCTTTCGGCCCACTCAGCCTCCCCTTGGTCAGTGCCGCTTCCGTGGCCGAGGTCCTAGAGCTTCTCGGCTACCTGCCGGTCATTTCAGGTGCCCTTAAGCCTCACTTCCACATGACTTACACCGGGCTGACAGTAGGTCTCGCCGGTCATACAGGAGACCGTGCGCTCGACTGCCTCGTGGTCGCCTACGGCGGAGCGGCGCTCTTGCGGCTCATAGACAAGCTGTCCGGGGAACTGCACGCTCTCACCTTGCACCTTGCTTGGGAGGCTCCCGCAACGTCGACCGAAGCAGCGTCGGTCCTGCCTGGCCGTCTGCTGTTCGGAGGGCACGCCTCGTTCATCCACGTGCCCACCGAGGTCCTTTCAGTCCCCTGCCGTTTTGCAGACCCTCTCGCCTACCGACTCGCCGTCACCGAACTGCGGCGCACGCTCGAACGCAGCCGGCTGCCGGGCAACGCCACGGAGACCGTGAGACGAGCGATCGAGAACGATCCCTGGCACAGCAGCAGCGAGGAGGTCGCGGCCACGTTGGGCATGTCAGTCAGCACCTTGAAGCGCCGGCTCGACCACGAGGGCACCACCTTCCGCGAGGTACGTGAAACATTGCTGCGCGAGCGCGCTATCGTGCTGCTCCTCGACCATTCGCTGTCCATCGGCCAGATCTCACATGCGCTCGGCTACGGCGACGTGGCCAACTTCTCGCACGCATTCAAGCGCTGGACGGGGCAGTCACCCAGCGAATTTCGTCGAGCCGACAACCAAATTCGAGCGGAATGACAAACAGTGGGTCTGCGCACGCGTGTGCATCGACCGATCCACCATCGGTCCGAGCGACCATTAGGGCAGCAGACTGTGGCTGCTCAGCTATGGCCGCGTTATCGACGACCGTGACCTCGCTGCGTCCCAGGGGGCAGACGCACAGGCGTCGGCAGAGAGCGACAACTCGAAACTTGAGAGGCGAGAAACCGCAACGTGTCCCGCGTCGCGACTGGCTTGGAGCCTGATTCGAGCGGCGCGCATGCCATCTGGTCTCGTCCGAACGGCTACGCCCCACACAACGGGCAGGTCGACCCGGCGTGCGCGTCATGGCGTAGCCACGGCGCAGCGCCCGGAACGTCGCGCTGAATAGCCCCGGGTCTGATGGAGGCTCTGGCGTGTCCCGGGTTCGGTGGAGTCGGCTGACCGGATTCTGATGCCTGTCATCAGGAGGCAGCAGTGGGTAGACGGGGTTATCCGGCTCTTCGTACCTGCGGTGGGAGTGGGTGAGCGACTTGGCATGACGCGGTCGGGGTGAATGGGGTCGAGGCCCTCCAGGATCGGGAGCGACCAAGCTGCCCAACCGGAAGGCCTCGACGATGCTCG
>NZ_BAAGUS010000026.1:0-29923 GCF_054781275.1 Nocardioides ginkgobilobae
GGTTCCTCGCCACGCGCACGACGTCGTCGCGGAACTCCTTGGGGTAGGGCTTGGGCACAGCGCACATCCTTCCAGCGGCACCTCTCGGCACCACAGATCAGATGTCACCTATCCGTGCAGCAGTCCCGGGCGGTCGTGAGATGGGAGCCTTCCTCGATCTGCTGAGTAATGGGGGTCCGAGCTAGGTCCGCTCCCGACCGGATTCGATCGGGGTCCATTTAGTGTCCACATTGGGCCCGTCCTACTCGGTGCTGGACGGGTACTCTGAGATTGGAAGCGAGAGCGGATCCCTCACCACACCGAGTGAATCGGTAGTTTCCGGCCCGACTCCGTAGTTGTCGCGACGCCCCTGATGGCGCCCAGAGGTCGCAGGTTCAAATCCTGCCCCCGGCTACAAAGATCAGACCAAGGGCCCGGACCATCTGGTCAGGGCCCTTCGTCGTAGGCCGGGTGTCGGGTGCCTCAGGGGTTCGGCAGGCCGGTCCCGTAGTTGAGCAGGCCCTCCAGGTCGCTGGGCACCTGGCCGACGGCTGCCTCGAGCGGGTCGAGCCGCTCGCACTCCTCGTCGGCGGCGCACTGCCGGAAGCGCATCAGCCCGCCGAAGGTGCCGGTGATGATCGAGCCGTCGGGGCCGATGGTGGTCGCGGCGTAGAAGCTGTTCGAGGTCGGCAGCGGGCTGGTCGGCACCGTCAGCAGGACCTCACCGGTGTCGAAGTCGAGGCCCTCGAGGGTCCACATCCCGTCGCGGGCTCCGATGCCGTAGAACATGTTCGTCGCGGCGCTCATCGTCGGGATGCCGTTGGGGATCGAGACGTCCGGGTTCTCCCAGACCACCTCGCACGTGCGCGTCCTCGGGTCCCAGTCGACGCGCTGGACACCCCGGGGCACGTTGCCCGGCAGGCCGCTGAGCAGCTGGGTGAGGGTCTGGACCTGGCCCGGCAGCAGGCTCAGGACGTCGTCGAGGCCCTGGAGGTTGTTGACGACCACCGAGCTGTAGCCGCGGACCAGCACCGACTGCTCGTTGGCCGACGGGGCACCCGGCTCTTGGCCGTAGGTGATCGGGACCTCGCAGGCGATCCGGCGGCTCGCGCCCGGCCGGACCGGCTCCCAGTCGCGCGGGATCCGGTCGCGCCACATGAGGTCGAGGTGCACCTGCTCCTGGCCGTCGGTGATGACCACGAACTTGTCGTCGCGGGGACCGGTGCCCATGAGGGAGGGGGTCGAGCCCGAGCCGGCGCCGATCCGTCCGGCGCCGCTCTCGCCTGCGCCGCCGTACGGCGAGCGCCAGACCTTCCGCAGCCCGCGCCGCGTCTCCTCGAGGCGGTACAGCGCCTCGCTGGTGACGACGTAGATCCCGCCGTCCTCGTCGGCGGCGATGGAGTTCGAGACCTGCTCGAGGGAGTCGGCAGGCACGCTGTCGCAGTCGGGTCCGTTGAGGGAGAGCAGGCGCAGGCGGTCGGCGGTCATCCGTCGGGGCGAGCGGGGCACGGTCCCGACGACGCCGTTCTGGGTCGCGAACGCCACGCGACCGCGGTAGGTCATCGTGATGCCCACGAGCGCGTCGTCGCCGCAGACCGCATCCTCGGGCAGCTCCAGCACGTGCAGCCGCTCGATGGCCGAGGTGCGCACGCCGGGCTCGGCGTCGCCGAAGACCTGGAGGGCGTCGCCGGTCCCCACGATGAGCCGGTCGTCGGCGTCGAGCAGGTTGTAGGCGCCCGAGACGGTCGGGGCCGTGAACGCGTCTCCGCCCTCGAGCCCGGGGGCGTACTTGTCGATGAGCTGGTGGGTGTCGGCGTCCAGCTTCAGGATCTCCCCGGTGACGCCGACGGTGGAGGCCCAGATGGCGCGGCCGCCGTCGGCGTACTGCGAGGAGTAGGCGGTGAAGACCGGCGCTCCGGTGGCGCCGACGTGGGAGACGCCGACGCGGTCCGCCGGTCCGGTCGGGCGGGGAGGGGGGAGGAGCCCTGGGCGTAGGAGTTGCGCTGGGCGCCGGGCCACATCGAGTCGGCGAGGAAGGGGTTGCACAGGGGCTCGTCGCCGTCGGCGGCGGGGAGCTGGGTGCAGGTCGGCTTGTCCTTCGCCGCGGGGGGCGCGGGCGCGGCCTGTCGCGCGGCCGCCCCGGCCGGTGCCGGGGCGCCCAGCGCCGTGGCCGCGGTGGCGAGGGCGACGAGGGCCGCGGCTGCCGCCCGGGCTCGTCGTCGCTGGTCACGGGTCGTCCGGTGCAGCCTCACGGTGGTCCTCTCGGCCTCGACGGGCGCCGACGGCGCCACAAGTGAGGGCAGATGCCCTCAGATCATTCCGAGAAGTGTCATCCCGATGCCAGCGCGCGTCAAGGGTGGGAGGGCGGGAGGACTCAGGTGACCAGGTCGGGCGAGACCACGGAGGCCGCGAGCAGCTCGCAGTACGTCGTGGCGTGCGCGACGATCTCCTCGACCGTCCCGGGGACGTCCCCGGACTGCCAGGCCGCGAGCAGCTCGACCAGCCCGCCGATCGCCATCCGGGTGCGCACGAGGAAGACGTCGCGACCGATCCCGGGCGCGAGGAACGGCTCGCCGAACGCGGCGACGAGGGCGACGCCCTGCAGCCGGAGTCCGTGCTGACGCTCCGTGAGGACCTCGCAGCCGGTGCTGTCGCCGAAGAGCATCCGGGCGTCGTCGGGATGGGTGGCGAGGTGGGTGATGTAGGCGGCGATGGCCCCTCGCAACCGCTCGCGGGGGGTCTGGCCGGCGGTGCCGGCGAAGGCGGGCGCCACGACGGCCAGCGCGCGCTCGTTGGCGGAGTCCCAGAGCGTCCCCAGCAGGTCGTGGACGTTGGCGAACTCGGCGTAGAAGTAGCGGTCGGTCAGCCTGGCGCGGGCACAGACCGCGCGCATCGAGACCGCGGCCCACCCCTCGGCCATCCAGATCGCGGCCCCGGCCTCCAGCAGCCGGGCCCGCCGCTCCTCCTGCCGCTCCTGCGCCGTCCGGCCGCCGTAGACGCCGGAGGTGCTGCGGGAAGGGGGCATGGGGACCTCCGGCTGGGGACGGGCAGTCGCGCCTCGACGGCGCCGCGCCATGCTAGGCGCTGCCGCGGTCCGGTCCCAGGTCTCCCGGTCCGGCAGCAGGACCACCGGCCCTGCGCCGGGGCCCATCGCCCCTGGTGCCGTGAGCGTCGCCGGCGCAGCGTGGGGGTAGCGGCCTCACTGCCTGGGGCCTGGTCCGAGGAGGTCCGTGATGGTGTTCGACGACAGGTGGGGCCACGGCTGGGGCTGGGCCGGCTGGACGATGATGGGCCTCGGGATGCTGGGCGAGCTCCTGCTGCTCGCGCTGCTCGTCGCGCTCCTGGTGCGGGTGACGACGTGGGGCGGTGCGGTGTCGCGGCAGGACGTGCCGCCGAGCGCGGTGGCCGATCCGCGCTCGCTGCTCGACGAACGGCTGGCGCGGGGCGAGATCGACCTCGAGGAGCACGCCGCCCTGGTCTCCGCCCTGCGGCACCCGAGGTAGTTCGCACGCGTTACGAGGGGCCCGGACCGACCGGTCCGGGCCCCTCGCGCTCTGCTGGCGGTGCGCTCAGGAGGCCTGCTGCAGCGCCTTCACCTCGTCGCGCGCCGCCTGGACGGCGCTGCGCTGGCGCTCCACCACGCTGCGGAAGCCCTCGCTGAGGTCCTGCTCGAGCGCCTTGTCGTACTCGCTGATCGCGTGGTCCTCGCCCGTGACGGCCGCGCCGAGGACACCTTGCGGGTCGTCCCCGGTGAGCGCGTCCTTGAGCGCCATCCACCCGCGGTGGAGCGCTGCCGTGGCGGTGCCGCTCTCGTCGACGTCGTCGCCGTACTCGTGGCCGAGGGCGACGATCTCGGCGCGGAACTCCCGGCGCTGCGCGGCCAGCCGCTCCAGCGTGCCGGCCCACGCTGCGTGGTCGCCGTCGCGGACCCGGTCGGCGGCCTGGGTGTAGCCCTTCTCGCCGTCCCTCAGGGTCTCCACCAGTTCCTTGGCGGCCTTCGCGTCGTCGGACATGTGCGACTCCTCTGCTCGGTGGTCAGGAGCAAGGGAGGTACCCGCACGGCGCCGGGTCAGTCGTCGTAGCTGACCCGCAGCTCCTCGGTGACCGGGTGCGCCTGGCAGGTGAGCACGTAGCCCGCGGCGCGCTCGGCGTCGTCGAGGGCGTGGTCCTGGTCCATGACGGCTCGGCCGAGCAGCACCTTGGCGCGGCAGGTGCCGCAGGCGCCGCCGGCGCAGGAGTACGGCGCATCCAGGCCGCGCGAGAGGGCGGCGTCGAGCACGGTGTCGCCGGAGGAGCGCAGGGCGAAGGAGGTCTCCGCGCCGGCCAGCGTCACGGTCACCTGGCTCTCGACGTCGAGCTCGAGGTGAGCGTGGGTCTCCTCGGTGTGGAACACCTCGGAGGCGACCCGGCCGCCGCGCGGTGACAGGTCGGCCTCGAGCTGCTCGACGAGCGCGGCCGGGCCGCAGAGGAACCACGCGTCGACCCGCTCCGGCGCGAGCGTGGTGAGGAGGTCGGCGTCGATCCGGCCACGGTGCGCGCCGCCGGCCTCGCGGGAGAGCACGTGGTGGACCACCAGGCGCCCGGCGTACGTCTCGGCGAGGGCGTCGACCTCCTCGCGCAGCATCGTCGAGGCGGCGGTGCGGTTGCCGTAGACGAGGGTCGCGGTGCTGTGCGGCTCGGCCGCCAGGGTGTCGGCCAGGATCGCGAGGACCGGGGTGATGCCGGAGCCGGCGGCGACGCCGACGTACGACCGCGCCGCCGCGGGGTCGGTGTCGTGACCGAAGCGACCGGCCGGGGTCATCACGTCGAGGATGTCGCCGGCGTCCAGCCGCTCGTGGACGTAGCCGGAGAAGACGCCGCCCTCGATCCGCCGCACGGCCACGCGGAGCGTGCCCTCGGGGGAGGGGAGCAGGGAGTAGGAGCGGCGCAGGTCCTGGCCATCGACCATCGCACGCAGGGTGACGTGCTGGCCCGCACGGTGCCGGTACGCCGCCCGCAGGTCCTCGGGGACGGTGAACGTCACGGCCGTGCTGTCGGCGGTCAGCCGCTCGACCGAGCGCACGCGCAGCGGGTGGAAGCGTGGCCTGGTCGAGCCGTCCCCGGGGCTCGTGCCGCCGGTGGCCGGCGCCGCGTCGTAGGCGTCGGTGAGGCGGCGCCAGGTGCGGTACTCCGAGGGCGTCAGCGAGCGTCCGAAGACCGTCGAGATCGCGGCGTTGCGGTCGAGGTAGGCCTGCTCGTTGCGCCGCCAGGCCCGCACGTAGCGGTAGAAGGGGATGCTGGGGTGCAGGTGATGGACCAGGTGGTAGTTCTGGTAGACGAACAGCGGCGTCATCCACGACTCCCCGCCCACGCGCACGCGGGTCGCGCGGTAGCGGTCCTGGCGGCTGGTGAACGGCAGCCCGTGGTGCGGCAGGTAGTCGAACCACCAGGCCAGCACCCCCAGCCCGAGCCGCTGCGGGACGAGGAAGGCGACCGCCAGGGTCGTGCCGTGGCCGGTCGCGAACAGCGCCGCGAAGCCGCCCACCACGCCGAGGAACATGATCGAGGTCGCCACCACCTCGCCGCGGGGGCGCTGGGGGATGCGGCGCAGGTAGAAGACGAAGTACCAGAGGTCGATCGTCATCCACCGGAACGGCAGCTGCCACCACGGGCCCTCGCTGGTCCACGCGTCCGGGTCGACCGACTTCTGCTCGTTGGTGTTGCGGTGGTGCTCGATGTGGATGAACCCGATCATCGGGAACGTGCCGTAGGGCGCCACGAACGGCACCGACAGGTGCCCCAGCAGGTCGTTGAGCCGGTCGCTGGTGCTGACGGCGTGGTGGGTCGCCTCGTGCAGCACGCTGAACATCAGGAACGTCACGGCCGTGCCCATCGGGATGGTCGCCCACGGCGACCACCCGGCGACCAGCACGCCGTAGAGCTCGAGGGCGAAGAGCGCCAGCGTGGCGACGTACAGCGCCAGCGTCGGCCAGGCGACCGGCGGCACCCGTTCCCCGGGGTCCGGCAGTCCGGACACGGGCTGGGGGGCGGCGGCGCGCGCGGGCGCGGAGGTGGCGGCGTCGGACATGGGGAGGGCTCCGGTCGTCGGGGATCCCGTCATGCTTGACAAATACTGATCATCTGTCAAGCACTGGTCGGGGTCGCGCAGGTGGTACGCCGACGGCCGGCCCCCGCGAGGCGGGGACCGGCCGTGGCGGTCAGGTCAGGCCCTGGCGGGCCCGGGCCTTGGCGGTGCAGGTGTCAGGCAGCGATCCCGGGGAACGGGAGCTCGGGCAGGCCGGGGATGCCCGGCAGGCCGCCGCCGATCGCGTCGCAGATGGCCTGCGGGAGTCCGGCGTCGCACAGGGGCTGGATCGGGCTGGAGCCGTCGCCACCGCCGGGTGCGGGGGCGCCGGCCGCGTCGCAGATGGCCTGGGGCAGGCCGGCGTCGCACAGGGGCTGGATCGGGCTCGTGCCGCCCTCGCCGCCGCCACCGCCGGGCGGGACGGGGATCGAGCCGAACGCGTCACAGATCTGCTGCGGGGCACCCGCATCGGGCTCAGGCCGGCCGCAACAGCGCCCGCTCCCGGACCAGCGCCGTGGACAGCGTCCGGTAGCCGACCCGGTCGAAGAGCACCGTCACGGTGTCCCGGGTGAGGTCGGTGACGGTCCCGCGACCGAAGCGACGGTGCCGCACGTCGCTCTCGGCGGCGATCCCGTCGAGGTCGGCGAGCACGTGCAGCGGTGCCGCGCCGGTCTCGCTGGTGCACGTCCCGCAGCGACCGCACGGGTCCTCGGCCCGGTCGCCGAAGTGGTGGCGCAGGACCAGGTCGTAGCAGTGGGTCGAGTCGGCGTACTCCCGCACGCGCTCGACCTGCGTGCGGCGCAGCGTCCGCTCCGCGTCCGCCCGTCGGCGTACGACGTCGGCGAGCCGGTCGACGTCCCAGGCGGGGTCCGCGCCACCGGCCTGGAGCAGCGCGAGGACGCGCCCGGTGGTGCGACGCCCGAGCCCCGTGGCCCGGGCGAGAGCCGCGGCGTCGGCCGCGGGATCGGTGCGCCAGGCCTCGGCCACCCGGCGCACCGAGGACGAGCGCGGCCGGCCGCCGGCGAAGAAGTGGCCCAGGGCCAGGTCCTCCTCGCGGAAGAGCAGCTCGGCCTTGGCGGGTCCGCCGTCGCGGCCGGCGCGGCCAGACTCCTGGTAGTAGACGTCAAGCGACTCCGGTGCCTGCGCGTGCAGCACCCAGCGGACGTCCGGCTGGTGCACGCCCATGCCGAAGGCCGAGGTGGCCACGACGACGTCGACCTCGCCGCGGTGGAACCGCTCGTGCACGTCGTCGCGCACGCGGCGGGGGAGGCCCGCGTGGTACGCCGGGGCGCGCAGCCCCTGCTCGGTCAGCGACGCGGCGAGCGCCTCGACCGAACGGCGGGTGCGAGCGTAGACCAGGCCCATTCCCTCGGTGCGCAGCGCGGCGACCCGCTCGCCGACCAGCCCGGCACGGTCGGCCTCGTCGTGCAGCCGCACGACCCCTAGCGACAGCGAGGGTCGCTCGAACCCGAGCACCTGCTCGTCGCAGTCGGCCAGGTCGAGCACCCGGCGCACGTCCTTGCGCACCGAGGACGACGCGGTGGCGGTGACGGCCACGGTCGGCGGTCGGCCCCAGGCCTCTCGGACCGCGCCGAGGCCGGCGTAGGCAGGGCGGAAGTCGCTGCCCCACGTGGAGACGCAGTGCGCCTCGTCGACGGCCAGCAGGGCCGGCGGGTGCTCGTCGAGCAGGTCGCGCAGGGGGCCGCCCTCGAGCTGCTCGGGGGAGGTGAGCAGGACCCGCAGCGTGCTTGCGCGCACGGCTTCCTCGACCCTGGCCCGGTCGGCGGCTGCCTCGCCGCTGGTCCACCGGGCGGCCACCCCCTCGCCGGCGTGCTCCTCGAGGCTGCGGACCTGGTCGGCGGCCAGGCTCAGCAGGGGCGTGACGACCACGCAGAGCGCGTCGGAGGCCAGCGCCGCCAGCTGGTAGACCAGCGACTTGCCGGAGCCGGTCGGGGCCACCAGCAGCACGTCGCGGCCGGCCAGCAGCGAGCGCACTGCGGCCAGCTGGGCCTCGTGCGGCTGGGGCACGCCGAGGCGGGTGGCGGAGAGGTGGACGAGGTCGGGCTGGCTGCTCACGAGCCGGGAAGTACCCAGGTCGGGAGGTTCCACGGCCACCCGTCCGGGCACACCCTGGTCGCTCGGGCGCGAGCCGCGCGGGACTCAGCGGGTCGGGTCGATGACGGTGATGCCGGCGACGGGGACGGTGTCGAAGACCGGGAGCAGCTCGGCGGCCTCGGCCAGCCCGATGGTGCGCTCGACCAGTCGCTGTGGCGCGAGGGTGCCCGCCACGACGAGGTCGAGCATCCCGGGGTAGTCGACCGCGGCCATGCCGTGGCTGCCCAGCAGGTCCAGCTCCCAGGCGATGACCCGGTCCATCGGCACCCGCGGGTGTCCGTCGACGGCGGGCAGCAGCCCGACCTGCACGTGCCGGCCGCGACGGCGCAGCGAGTGGATCGCGGTCGCGGCGGTCTGCTCGCTGCCGACCGCGTCGACGGCGACGTGGGCGCCGCCGGCGGTGAGGTCCGCCAGTCTCTCGACCAGTGCCTCGGGGAGGTCCTCGCCACCGTCGGCAAGCAGCACGTGCTCGGCGCCGAGCGAGGAGGCGACGTCCAGCGCGCCCCGGTGCCGGTCGACGGCGACCACCCGCGCCCCGAGGGCACGGGCCACCATGACCGCGCTCAGTCCGACCCCACCCGCGCCGACCACGACCACCCACTCGTCCTCGCGCACCCGCGCCCGGGCCACGAGGGCGCGGTACGCCGTCGCGAAGCGGCACCCCAGCGAGGCGGCGGTGGTGTCGTCGACCGGGTCAGGGAGCGCCACGAGGTTGGTGTCCGCGGCGTGCAGCGGCACCAGCTCGGCGAAGGAGCCCCAGTGCGTGAAGCCCGGCTGCTGCTGGTCGGGGCAGACCTGCGCGTCCCCGGCCGCGCACCACGCGCACCGCCCGCAGCCGCACACGAACGGGACCGTGACGCGGTCACCCTCCACCCAGCGTCGTACGCCGGCGCCGACCGCCACGACCTCGCCGGCCAGCTCGTGGCCCGGCACGTGCGGCCACGCGATGTCGTCGTGACCGGCCCACGCGTGCCAGTCGCTGCGGCACAGGCCGGTGGCCCCCACCCGCACGACCACCCCGCCGTCGGGCGCGACCGGGTCGGGCACCTCCCGGATCTCGGGCTGGGCTCGGACGGCGTCGATCACCACGGCTCGCACGCGGTCATCCTGCCGCAGTCGTTCTCCGCCGTCCTGCAACCGCTTCGCAACAGCAACCACCTCTCGACTACTGTCGTGCCCATGTCGCGTCCCCGCCTCGCCGGTCTCGCCCTGCTCGCCCTCGCCCCCGCCCTAGCGGCCTGCGCGGCAGGCAGTGACGTCGCCGGCGACGGCGAGCTGCGGATCGTCACGACCGTCGCGCCGATCACCTCCATCACCGCCGCGGTGGCAGGCGACCGGGCCGAGGTCGAGGGGCTGGTGCCGGAGGGCACCAACTCCCACACCTTCGAGCCGCCGCCGAGCGCGGCCGCGCAGCTCGAGGAGGCCGACCTGGTGCTGGTCAACGGTCTGCAGCTCGAGGACCCGACGATGGAGCTGGCCGAGGAGACGATGAGCGAGGGCGCCCGCCTGGTCGAGCTCGGCACGGAGGTGCTGCCGGAGTCGGAGTACGTCTACGACTTCTCCTTCCCCGAGGAGGAGGGCAAGCCCAACCCGCACCTGTGGACCGACCCCACCTGGGCGATCCGCTACGCCGAGCTGGTCCGCGACACTCTCGTGGAGGTCGACCCCGACGGCGAGGCGACGTACGACGAGAACCTCGAGGCCTTCACCGCCCAGGCCACCGCGCTCTCCGACGCGCTACGCGCCGACCAGGAGTCGGTGCCGGTCGAGGACCGCAAGCTGCTGACCTACCACGACGCCTACGCCTACTTCGCCCGGACCTACGACTGGACCGTGATCGGCGCGATCCAGCCCGACAGCTTCGACGACCCGACCCCGCGGGAGGTGGCGGGGATCATCGACCAGATCGAGGCCGAGCAGGTGCCCACCATCTTCGGCTCGGAGGTCTTCCCCTCCGACGCGCTCGAGGAGATCGGCAACGCGACCGGCGCGCGCTACGAGGACACGCTGCGCGACGACGACCTGCCCGGGGAGCCCGGTGAGCCGGAGCACTCCTGGCTCGGCCTCATGCGCTACAACTACGTCACCATGATCACCGGCCTGGGCGGCGAGGCGCCGGAGCTCTCCGCCCTCGACGTCACCCCGGCTGTCCCCGACACCGCGACCTACCCCCAATGAGCCCGAGCGAGGCACGCGTGACCCACCCCGAGGTCGCCCCCGTCCGCGTGCTCGCGCCCGCCACCGAGCTGGTCCGCGCCGAGCGCGCCGGGGTCTCGTACGGCGACACGCCGGTGCTCGCCGGGGTCGACCTGACCCTGCGGGCCGGCGACTTCGTGGGCGTCGTGGGCCCGTCGGGCGCGGGCAAGACGACCCTGCTGCGTCTGCTCCTCGGCACCCAGCGGCCGACGACCGGGACGGTGCGCCGCGCCCCGGGGGTCCGGGTGGGCTACGTCCCCCAGCTGGAGACCGTGAGCTGGAACTTCCCCGTGACCGTGGGGGAGTGCGTGCTGATGGCCCGCAGCGGCCGGCTGCTGCCGTGGCCGTCCCGCGCCGAGCGCACCGACGTCGCCGCGGTACTGGAGCGGCTGGGCATCGGCCACCTGGTCGACCGCCACATCCGGGAGCTCTCAGGCGGCCAGCAGCAGCGGATGTTCCTGGCCCGCGCGCTCCTGCGCGACCCCCAGATGCTGCTGCTCGACGAGCCCACCAGCGGCATCGACGTCGCGACCCGACACGACATGCTCCACCTGCTCGGTCACCTGCACGACGACGGCATGACCATCGTGCTGACCACCCACGACCTCAACGGCGTCGCCGCGCACGTGCCCGACCTCGTCGCCCTCCACGGCACGGTCGTGCGCCGCGGCGCCCCGCTCGACGTGATGACCTCCGAGGTCCTCGAGCAGACCTTCGGCGCCCCGATGGACGTCCTGCAGCACCTGGGCATGCCGGTCGTCCTCGACCGCCACGCCCCCGGCCGCCCGCACGGAGCCTGAGGCTCGCCGTGCTGGAGACCCTCCTCGAGCCCTTCGCGTACGACTTCTTCGTCAAGGCCGTCGTCGTCGCCACGCTGGCGGGCGCGCTGTGCGGGCTGGTCGGCGTCTACGTCATCCTGCGCGGGATGAGCTACATCGGCCACGGGCTGTCGCACGCCATCTTCGGCGGGTTCGCGGCCAGCAGCGTGATCGGCGTCAGCTACGTCCTGGGCGCCGGCATCTGGGGCTTCGCCTCGGCGCTAGCCATCAACCGGGTCTCGCGCTCGCACCGGATCGGCGCCGACGCCGCCATCGGCGTCATCACGACGGCCTCCTTCGCCCTCGGCGTCGCCCTGCTCACGGTCTTCGGCAACCGCGGCCCGAGCTTCGACGCCGCGCTCTTCGGCAGCATCCTGGGCATCTCCAGCACCGACGTCTGGACCCTCGTCGTGGTCAGCGTCCTCACCGTCGGCGTGGTGGCCACCCGCTACCGCGCGCTGCTCTTCGCCACCTTCGACCCCGACGTCGCCGACGTCAGCGGCGTGCGGGTCGCCCGCACCGACGCGCTGCTCATGCTGGTGCTCTCGCTGGCGATCCTCTCCACGCTCTCGGTCATCGGCGTGACGCTGGTCGCCGCCACCCTGGTCATCCCCGCGGTCGTCGCGCGGATGCTCACCCACCGCTTCGCCACGATGCTGTGGCTCTCCACGGCCATCGGCGCCGTCTGCGGCCTCGTGGGGATGAACCTCAGCTACCACCTCGACGTCCCCTCCGGCACCACGATCGTGCTCACCGGGGCCAGCCTCTTCGTCGTCGTGCTGACCCTCACCGGCGTCGGTCGGCTCGGCCGCACCCAGACCCGATCCGGCACCCCGGCGGTCCTGTGAGCACCCGCGGGCAGGACCCGGTGGCCGCCACCGTCGAGCGGGTGGTGGCCCACCTGCGCGAGCACGGCCACCGCATCACGATGCCGCGCCGCGCGGTCGTCGACACCCTGGCCCGGGCCGAGGGCCACCCCACGGTCGAGCAGATCGCCGCCGACGTGGCCGAGCGCTGGCCCGGCATGCACCTGACCACCGTCTACCGCACGCTGGAGACCCTCGCCGAGCTCGGTGTCGTCACCCACGTCCACCTGGCCGCGGGCACCGCCTACCACCTGGCCGACCCCGCGGAGTCGGCCGACGGCGCGCACCACGTGCACGCGCAGTGCCGCAGCTGCCGCCGGGTCATCGACCTCCCCGACGGGATCCTCGACGGCGTACGCCGCGAGCTGGCCGCCTCCGAGGGCTTCGCCCTGGAGCCGCACCACGTGGCACTGTCCGGGCTGTGCCGCGACTGCGCCGACGAGGGCTGAGCGCGGGCTAGCGGCGCGGGAGCACGACGGCGAGCCCGGCGGGTTCGCGCAGGTCGCCGCTCATCCGGCCGCCGAGGGTCTCCACGACGCCACGGGCGCGCTCCAGGGCCGGGACGTCCCTGGCTGCGGGCTGGGCGCCGGCGACGCGTACCTCCACACGTAGGTGCCGTTCGGCACCCTCCACGCTGAGTCCGACCCGGTGACCGCTGCACGCGAGCACCGCCAGCAGCACGTCGTCGAGCACCTGCTCGAGCGGCCCGGGGGTGAGCGAGAGCGTGGCGTCGCCGTCGAGCTCGGCCTCGAGCTCGACCCCGGCGAGCGACAGGGTGTCGGCCCAGCGCTGGGCCAGGGCCGGGACGACCAGGGAGAGCGGCAGGTGGGCGCCGGCCACCACCGGGTGGCTGCGGGTCTCCTCCAGGACGTCGCCGACCGCCTTGTCCAGCCGCTCGACCGTGCGGGCGGCCAGCGCCGCGGCCTCGACGAGGTCGGCGGGGGCGTCGTCGCGGTCGACCAGGTCGTGGAGGGCCAGGCTCAGGCTGGTCAGCGGTGTGCGCAGCTCGTGGGAGGCGCGCAGGGCGAGGTCGCGCTCGCGCTCCAGCGAGCCGCGCAGCTGCTCGGCGGCGCCGTCGAGCGCCTCGCCGATCGCCCGCGCCTCACCGATGCTGGTGTCGGGCAGTCGCAGGTCGAAGCGACCACGCGCCAGGGCGTTGGCGGCCTCCGCCAGCTCGGCGAAGGGCCGGGCGAGCCGGGTGGCGACGAGCACGCCGACGAGCACGGCGACGACGACGAGGATGCCGCCGAGCGCGAGGAGCGAGGGGAGGGCGGCGGAGGCGGTCGAGTCGGCGTCCCGCAACGGCGCGCTGACCTCGACCACCACCCCGTCGACGGTCGCGGAGGCCGAGACGGCGGCGTCGGCGTCGGAGTCGCGCCACAGCGGGCCGGTGATGCGTGAGGACGACCCGTCGGCGACGGTCACCACCACGGCGCGGTCAGGGACGGCGAAGGGCTCGAGCGCAGCGGCGGACGGCGCCGGGGCGTCCTCCTCCAGGCCCTGGCCGAGCAGGGTCGCGACCACGAGGGCCTCGCGCTGGACCTGTCGGCGCAGCTCGTCCTCGGCCAGGTCGGAGATGCTGACGGTGCGGAAGGCGACGAACGCGCCGACGAGGAGCACGGCCAGCAGGCCGAAGGCGAGGGTCAGGCGGGAGCGCACGGCGCCCCCGCCCCGCGGCTAGGCACCCGGCTCTCTCTCGAGCCGGAACCCGACGCCGCGCACGGTGACGACCTCCGCGGTGGCGCCGGCCTCCTCGAGCTTGCCGCGCAGGCGGCCCATCGTCACGTCGAGGGTCTTGGTCGAGCCGAACCAGTTCTCGTCCCACACCTCCGCCATCAGCCGCTCGCGGGTCACGACCGCACCCCGCTCGGCGTCGAGCAGCGCCAGCACGTCGAACTCCTTGGTGGTCAGGGTCAGCTCCTGGCGGCCCACCCACGTACGCCGGGCCGCGACGTCCACGCGCAGGGCGTGCTCGTCGGCGGGGGCGCCCGCCGTGCTGCTCGCGGCGCTCGGCGCCGACGCGGCCTGCTCGCCGGACGCGGCCTCCCCGGGCCCGAGGGTGCGGACGGCCCGGCGGGCCAGCGCGCGCACGCGCGCCTGCATCTCGGCGATCGGGAACGGCTTGGCCAGGTAGTCGTCGGCGCCGTAGTCGAGGCCCACCACCCGGTCCAGCTCGTCGGAGCGCGCGGTGAGGATCATGATGCCGCCGTCGTACCCCTCCTCGCGGGCCTGCTTGCACACGTCGAGGCCGTCCATGTCCGGCAGCCCGAGGTCGAGCAGCACCACGTGCGGGGAGCGGCGGATCTCGGCCAGGCCCTTCTGACCGGTGTCGGCCCAGGTCACCTGGTAGCCCTGACGCTCGAGCATCCGCTGCAGGGTCAGCGCGATGTCGACGTCGTCCTCGACGATGAGCACGGTAGTGGTCGCAGGAGTCGCGTCGGCCGTCACGTCCGCAGGATAGGGCGTGTGCTCGAGCGACGGCGGGGACGCAGCGGCGACCGGCCGGTCACAGGTCGCGGTCGCCGGCACCGGACTCGACCGCCGAGGTCGTGGAGCAGGCGACGCCGGAGGTGCTGCGGGCCGAGGCGGACGGCGTCCAGGTCATGGCCCCGGTGGTGGTGCTGCTCTTGAGGTCGCCGGAGGTGCTGGAGCCGAGGGTGACCACGATGGTGGTGGTGGTCGAGCCGCCGGCGGTGCTCGTGGTCGCGACCATGGTCGCGGGGACGGCGACGTTCTTCTTCTTGCCGACGTAGTTCTGGTTGAACAGCACCGTGCCGAGCGGGACGTTGAAGGTGGCACGGTCGGTGGCGCTGATGGGTGCGGAGGCCTTGTCGCTGAAGGTCACCGTGAGCGCGGTGCTGGTGCCGTTCCAGCCGGCCTTGATGCTGGTCAGGTCCACGGACCCGGCGTAGGTGAAGGTGAGCGTGTCACCGGCGTCGGCCTTGCCCGAGAGCCCTCCGTTGGCGGCCTGGACGTCCAGGGCCCGCAGCGGGTTGTTGTCGATCTGGACCGTCACGACCGGCGAGGTCACGGTGAGGGCGACGCCGTACGTCATGGTGGCCCGCAGGTCCCAGCTGCCGCTGGTCAGTCCGGCCGTGGCCCAGTCGCAGGTGTAGGGCGCGGTGAGGTCGGTGCACACCGTGACCCAGTTCGAGCTGGCGCTCGGCTTGGCCTGGAGGACGACCTGGCTGGCCGGGGAGCCCAGCGGGGTGGAGTAGTCGGTGGTGATCGTGTGCGTGCCCTTCACCAGGTCGCCGGTGAGCGGCGAGGTGATGGTGATGGTGGCCAGCCCGTTGCTGACCGTGCGCTCGATGATCGCGGCCGGCGAGGGGTTGCCGGCGACGTCGGTGGCGATGGCGCGCAGCTCGTAGGTCAGCAGGCCGTTGAGCCCGGTCGTGTCGAGCGCGCAGCGCCACGGGCTGGCGGTCACCGTGCACAGGGCGGTCCACGCGGTGGTGCCCTTGGCGCGGTAGGACAGGGCGACCGAGGCGACGCCGGAGTCCTCGTCGGCCGGGGTGGCCGTGACCTGGACGGTGCCGCTCATCGGCGAGGGCGCGGTGACGGTCGTGGTCGGCGCGACGTTGTCGACCATGACGTCGAGCTGCTCGTGAGAGACCACGGTGGTGCCGCCGACGGTGGTGACGACCTGGACGTCGTGGAGGTCACCGACGGTGCCGGTGGCCCAGGAGCAGGACGGCGTCGCCCCGGAGATGTTCGTGCAGGTGGAGATCGCCGTGAACGTGCTCGCACCGTCGACCCGGTGGAAGAACGTGCTGGACAGGGTCCGGCCGCCCGCGCCGGTGACGGTGGCCGACAGCGGCACCGAGCCCTTCACGACGTCGGGGATCGTGGTCAGCACGACGGCGACCGGGTTGGCGACCCGCGTGGTCACGGTGGTCGAGGTGGCGGTGGTGCCGACGTTGTCGGTGGCCGTGGCGCGCAGCTGGTAGTCGCCGTCGTTGACCTTGGTGGTGTCCCACGCGCAGGCGTAGGGGGCGGTCGGGTCGGTGCACAGCGCGGTCCACGTGAAGGACCCGGCGGCGGCGTACTCGATGACGACCCGGGCCACGCCGGACCCGGTGTCGGCGGCGACCGCCTGGACCTGCACCGCGCCCTTGACGGTGGCGCCGGGGCTGGTGACCGAGACGGTGGGCGGGTGGTAGTCGGCTGCGGCACCGACGCGCGCCAGGGTGCTGGAGCCGGAGGTGAAGCTGGCGCCCGAGAACCAGGTGGTGCCCGCGGTCACGAGCACGACCAGCAGGACGCCCAGCAGCCGCAGCGACGGCCGGCCGACGACGCGGCTGCGTCCGGCGGCGCGGTGCCGGCTGGGGGTCTGCTGGGACATCGGGGGCTCGTTTCCTGGGGGAGGGGATGCAGAGCAGTCTGTCGAGGAGCGCGTCACGCCCACCCCACACGCAGGACACCGCTGCACCACGAGTGGGCAACGGTGTCGACGGCGTCGTACGACGCGGGGCGGGTGCGGCTCGGGCAGCAGCCTCAGACGAGGGCCGGCGAGGCGCTGGCGCGGGGGCTCGGGACCGCGGGAGCCACGGTCCCGGACTCCTGGGTGACCGGCTCGTCGTCGCGGCGGTCGCGCTGGGGGCGCAGGGCCCGCACCAGCTCGACCAGGCTCCACAGGGCGATGAGGCCCGCGGGCAGGCCGATGAGCGCCATCCGGGTGCCGCGGTCGGCGAGGGCCATGAAGGCGTACCCGACGTACGGGACGTGGGTGACGACGCGGGGCTGGGTGGCCGCGGTCAGCTGGAAGGTCCACGGGTCGACGTCGGCGTTGGCGTCGCCCTGGGTGCGGAACTCGTCGCCGTCGATCTCGACGATGCGGTGCGTGACGAGGTTCGTGATGCCGGAGTCCGCGGGCGGGACGTAGGTGATGACGTCGCCGACCTCGAGGTCCTCGACCGGCACGACCTCGGAGAAGATGACCGACCCGAGGTCGTAGGTGCCCTCCATCGAGCCGCCCATGATGACGTAGCGCTGCAGGCCCATGAGGCTCGGCAGGAGGAACGCGAGGGCGGCCAGCATGGTCAGGCCGACGCCCAGGTTGACGAGCAGGTTGCGCACACGCGCGCCGCGGGAGCGGTCCCGGTGGCTCGGGGCGGGGGTGCTGCTGATGATCGTCATCGCGGGACCTCGTGTCGGTGTCGTGTCGTGCTGCGGGTGCTGCGGGTGATCCGGGGGTGCTCCTGCCCGGCGGTGCCGCCGGGCAGGAGCGCTCCTCCCCAGGAGTCGTGGTGGTGCGGTGGATCAGGAGCCGATGCCGAAGGCGCCCGCGAAGGCCGACGTGAAGCCCAGGCCCTCGCCCTCGAGCTGGGTGGAGACCCAGGTGAAGGAGGCGGAGGCGGTCTTGTTCTCGTTGCTGTTGTCGGTCAGCTCGTCGAGGGTCACGATGAACTGGACGGTCGCGGACTCACCGGCACCGTCGACGGCCAGGGTGGCCACGTCGAGGACGCCGGCGGTCTCGACGTCCTGGAACGGCCCGTTGTAGAGCGTGGTGCCGCCGGAGACCAGCTGCAGGTTGAGGTCGGGGTTGACGAAGCCACCGTCGGCAGCAGTGGCCTGCAGGGTCAGGTCGGACTGCAGGGTGCCGGTGTTGGTCACCGTCACCGAGCCGGTGATGGTGTCGCCGTCCTTGATGTTGGTGATGTCGAGGCTGGTGACGTCGTTGGAGTGCGACACGATCCCGGAGCTGACCGAGGTGGTCGAGGCGGTGGTCGAGGTGAAGCTGGCACCCGAGCCGACGGCGACGGCGCCGGCGACGGTCAGGGTGGCGAGGGGGACGAGGATCTTGCGGCGGTTGGCGGCCATGGTGTGCTCCTGGGAGGTGGTGGAGCCGCTCGGTGCGGCTCCGGGTGATGGGTAGAACACTGGTCGGCCGGGGACCACGGGCTGCTCACGCGCACACCTCCTCCACACCACGTCTGGGCAACATCGGGGCACTCCTCGCCTCCTCGGCTACGCGAGGGCAACAGCGCGGCCTGGGAGGATGGGGTCCATGGACACCGCCCGCTCGATCGTGCTCTTCGCTGCCGCGGCGCTCGCCGAGATCGGTGGCGCCTGGCTGGTGTGGCAGGGCGTGCGCGAGCACCGCGGCTGGCTGTGGATCGGCGCGGGCGTCATCGCGCTGGGGATCTACGGCTTCGTGGCGACCCTGCAGCCGGACGCGAACTTCGGGCGGATCCTGGCGGCCTACGGCGGGGTCTTCGTGGCCGGCTCGCTGCTGTGGGGCATGGTCGTCGACGGGTTCCGGCCCGACCGGTGGGACGTGAGCGGTGCGCTGGTGTGCCTGGTGGGCGTGGCGCTGATCATGTACGCCCCGCGCTCGGCCTGAGCCTCGGCTGATCGCATCGGTCCCGGGAGGTCGGGTGCGGGTCGTTGCCGCTCCCGCCGGCTCAAGGAGCTCAACGACACCGAGCCGCGCGGAGTCCTGGCCGTCAGCGACGACCTCGACCCGGACCGCGCCGAGGGGAGCACGCTGACCTACCTGCACGGCGTGGCCACCACCGCCGAGGCCCCGCAGGACCTGGACGTCATCGACGTCGCACCAGGCACCTGGGCGGTCTTCCGGACCCAGGGGCCGCACCCGCAGGCGCTGCAGGAGGCGTGGGCGGCCACGGCGACGTCGTGGTTCCCCTCGCAGCCCTGGCGGCTGCGCCCGGGGCCCGAGATCGTGGCCACGCTGGACCTCGACATGGCCGCCGGCACGGCGACGTGCGACCTGTGGCTGCCGGTGGAGCCCGCCGGCGGCTGACGGCTGCAGGCCGGGAGGCCGAGCACGACCCTCCGGCCCGCGGCACGACGCCGCGGGTGCTGGGGTGGGGGTGCTCGGCCTGCCGCGCACCCGGCGCGCACCGCGTCAGTCGAAGATGCTCAGCAGCGCCTTGATCGGGGTGCTGGACTCCGCGGGGTGGCGCAGGCGTCGATCGGGGTGCAGGCGGTACTCGTTGCGACGTCCGACCTTGAGCTTGGTGACGTAGCCGGCCGACTCGAGGTCGCGCACGATCGCCTGGGTGGCCCTTTCGGTGATGCCCACGGCGTCAGCGATGTCGCGCAGACGAGCGCTCGGGTCACGGCTCAGCGCCACGAGCACGTGCCCGTGGTTGCTGAGGAAGGTCCACGAGCGCTCCTCGCGCGACCCACCGTCGATCTCGCCCACCCCGGGAGTCTATCGGCGTCGCACGTGCTCGGGTCCGGACCCCGACGCCGGACACCGGGCTCCGTGCCCCGTCAGACGAGCGCGCCGGCCACGAGGTGGTAGAGGGGGATCCCCAGCACGATGTTGAACGGGAAGGTGATCCCGAGGGCCATCGTGAGGTACCGCGAGGGCTGCGCCTCGGGGATGGCGTAGCGGGCGATCGCGGGCACCACGATGTAGCTGCCGCTGGCGGCCAGCACGGTCAGCATCGTCAGGTCACCGACGCCCAGGTCCGCGGACGCGCCGAGGAGCAGCGCCATCGTCGCGCCCACCAGGGGCATCGCGACCGCGAAGCCGACCAGCATCGGGTCGATGCCACGTGCCTCGCGCAGCTGCCGCGCCACGAGCAGACCGAGGTCGAGGAGGAAGAAGGCGAGCAGTCCCTTGAAGAGGTCGACCACCAGCGGAGCCATCGCCTGGCCCCCGTCCGCGCCGGCCGCGAGACCGACGACGAGCGAACCCACCAGCAGCACGAAGGTGCCCTCGGTGAAGGCGGTGCGCAGCACCCCTCGGACCCGCGGGCCCGAGGACGGCTCGGGGTCGCCCAGGTCGTCCAGCGGCGCCGGTGCCCCGGGCGTCCCGCCCACGGTCACCCCGACCGGCCGACTCAGCAGGACCGAGCGACGGGCCCGGGAACGGGCCAGCTCGGCCAGCACCACCGCCATGACGATCGCCGGGGTCTCCATGAGCACGAGCGCGACCGTCATGTGCCCTCCCGGCTCGTCGCCGCGCGACGTCGTGAACTGGCTGGCGGCGATGAAGGTCACCGCGCTGACCGATCCGTAGGTCGCAGCAATCGCAGCGGCGTCGAAGGCGCCGACCCGCCGGCGCAGCACGGCGTACCCGAGCACCGGGATGGTGACGGCGAGCACGACCGCCAGCGCGAGCACCTTCGCTCCGTCGGCCGTGACGCCGGAGACCGCGAGCGCCTGGCCGCCCTTGAAGCCGATGGCCATCAGCAGGTAGAGCGAGAGGAACTTCGTGACCGCCGCGGGGACCTCGAGGTTGGAGCGCAGCGCGCCTGCCGTGAGGCCGACGACGAAGAAGAGGATGACGGGGTCGGTGAGGTTGCCGAGCGTGCTGGTGTCCATGATCGTCCTGCTCTCTCAGTGGCCGGTGGGGGCGGGCTGGCGCTCGTCAGTGGCGCGGACGTCGCGACGCAGGGGCGCGGCCATCGCGTGGTAGCCGCCGTCGACGTGCACGACCTCGCCGGTGACCGCCCGCGCCATGTCGGAGAACAGGAAGCACACGGCATCCGCGGTGGGGGCGGTGTCCCGGGGGTCCCACGCCAGCGGTGCTCGCTCCTCCCAGGCGAGGAGCAGCTGGTCGAAGTCCGGGATGCCGCCCGCGGCCCGGGTGTGGATCGGCCCGGCCGCCACCAGGTTCGACCGGATGCCTGCCCGGCCCAGGTCACGGGCGAGGTAGCGGTTGAGCGCCTCGAGCGCGGCCTTGCAGACGCCCATCCAGTTGTAGACCGACCAGGCCGCACCGGCATCGAAGTCCAGGCCGACCAGGCTGGCGCCCGACGGCGGCGCGAGCTGCTGGAGCACGCGCGCGACCTCGGCGTACGAGACCGTGCTGGTGCGGAACGCCTTCTCCAGCCCCGCCGGGTCGACGCCGGTCATGGCCCCCGACAGCGCGGCCCGCGGGGCGAAGGCGATCGCGTGCAGCGCGGCATCGAGCCGCCCGTGGCGCTCGCGCAGGACGGCGACCAGCCTGTCCGCGGAGTCGGGACAGGTCGCGTCGTAGGCGAGGACGTCCTCGAGGCCCAGCAGCGCGGCAGCCGTCCGGGCCTGGTCGAGGTCGCGCTCGAGGGCTGTCAGCACCACCTCCGCCCCGAGCTCGAGCGCTCGGCGCGCGACGCCGAAGGCGATGCTGTCAGCGTTCACGACGCCCGTCACCAGGACGACCTTGTCGTCGAGCATGTCCATGAGCTCCTCCGGTCTCGTGGGCATGCCCTGGTCGGCCGCCGCACCGGAAGCAAACTACATGTATTTGAATTCGGGTTTCACTGTTCGTGAGGCAGGTCACCCGCGTTCGGCAGTGCTTGGCCTCGAGGTCCTCGATCAGGGCGGGGCGGTGGGCAGGTGGCGGACCCGTCCCACCGCGACCGACCTACGGCGTGACCGTCCGCCGTACTTCCCGCGCCTGGAACCGCCGGTCGCCGGAGTAGGTGACGACCAGCCGGGTGGCCCTGGGCTTGAGCGGCTGGCCGCGGCCGAACCAGATCGGCTTGTCGAGGTCGCGCAGTCGGCGCTCGACGGTGCGCCCGCCGATGGTGAGCGAGACGCTGCCGGTCGGCTCGGCGCCGATGCCGTCGGGGCTGGTGACGGAGACCTTGGCGCGCAGCCGGCCGCCCCGGCGGCGGGTCTTGACCTGCAGGTCGACGGGAGACTGGACCCGCCCGCCCTCGGCGACCTCGACGACCGGGTCGCGGCCGGGGGCCTGGGTGGTGACGCGCACGGAGATCCGGCTGCCGAGGTCGGCCTCGCGGCAGAGGTAGCGCCAGGTCGTGGCGCCGGCGACCGGGCTGCCCTCGCGCAGCCACTGGTAGCGCGAGCGCGCGCCCTCGGGGTCGTAGCGGCCGGCGACCACCTTGAGCCCGCGCCCCACGACGGCGGCGCCGGCGACGTCGGCGGGCTGCTGCACGACGACGTTCGAGGGCTCCGGGGGCTTCGTCATCAGCTCGTGCGCCCGGGCCCGGATGTCGGGGAGCCTGCGGTAGAGGTTCGAGCCGGGGCAGGACGTGTCGTTGGTGTCGCGGTGCCCGTCGATGACGCGCAGCGTGGCCATCGCGCCGGAGCGGTACTTGTCCGAGCCCTCCGAGCGCACCGTCGTACGTCCCCGGGCCTTGCGGCCGTGCAGGTCGAGCTTCCAGGCGGCCACCGCGGCGACGCCACGGACGACCGCGTCGGGGGCCTGGACCTGCTCGTAGTTGCCGATCGCGGCGATGCCGCAGGAGTCGGAGTTGAAGCCCAGGGTGTGCGCGCCGCGCACGTTGCGGGCCACGCCGCCGGCGCGGCCCTCCCAGATCCGACCGAACTTGTCGACCAGGAAGTTGTAGGCGAGGTCGGACCAGCCGAGGCTCTTGGTGTGATAGCGGTAGAAGCCGCGGATCAACGCCGGGACGTCGGTGCGGGAGTAGTCGTTGCCGCTGGCCGTGTGGTGCACGTGCACCTGCTCGATCGTCGACTCGTAGCTCGGCCGGCCGTTGCGCCACGACTCCTCGGCGCCCCAGCGCGCGCGGGAGTTGATCTCGGGTCGGGGTGCCTGCACGTCGTCGGCGGCGGTGGAGCGCGCCGCGGTGATCCCCATCTCGTCCTCGGGACGGGAGGCGGGGTGGAGCAGCACCAGCCGCATCCCCGGGGGTACGGCGCCGGCGACCCGGACCTGGACCGACCGGCTCGGGCCGACCCACCAGGCCGCGGTGCCGTGCCGGTCCGCGCGCCACGCGTCGGACTCGGGTCGGTCCTCCAGGACCGGCATCCGGGTCCAGTCGGTCCAGCCGTCGCTGCGACGGGCCCGGGCCCACACCTGGGGCGAGGCGTCGCCGCGCCAGGTGACGCCGACCATCGAGTAGAGCGAGGTCGGCAGGGCGTCGGTCTCCCGCACGCCGCCACGGGCCGCGCCCAGCTCGAGCGGGACCTCGAGCGCCGCGATGTCGGACCCGTCGTCGGCCGAGAGGACCAGCGCGCCGCCGGGGCGGTCCGCGGGGCCGTCGTCGTGCTGGGTCAGGCGCACCGCGGTGCCGACGGCGCCGACGCCCACCGCGGCGGCGACGCCGGCCTTGGCGAGGGTGCGGCGACTGGTCGGGGTACGGGGGGTCGGCTCAGTCACGTCCCGCATGGTCGCAAGACCGACCGGGTGATCGTGGGAGGTCGCCCGCGTGGCGGGTGTGACGTGTGGGGTCAGTGGGATCCGACCCGGGCGGGGCCGAGGGCACCGGGGACGGCCCACGCCGAGGCCCCCGGGGCAGCCGAGACCCGCACCGCGGCGCCGACCGGGGCGGCCTCGTGGGGCGGCAGCTCGACCTCGACCGCATGGCTCGGGCCGGCCGCCGCAGCGGTCTACCGGCGGTGCCGCCGCCGAGGACGAGCAGGTTCCACACCTGGTCGGGGAGCCGGTCGCGGTCGGGGAGGCTGCTCAGCGGGCCATCATGGCCGGGCCGGGGAAGCGGAGCGGTCCAGCGGTGCTGGACGACGTGATGTGGAACACGTTCTAATTCGGCCATGCACGACACCAGCGCACCCGTCCGCAGCCGCGGGGCCTCGCTCGCCATCGTCACGGTCCTCTACGTCGTGGCGGTGGCGGCGGCCCTGGCCTGGCTCGAGCTCGGCCCGGACACCGAGTGGCTGCTGCTCGACACGCCCCTCGCCGACCTGGTCGCGACGCTGGTGGTGTTCGCGGGCAGCCGGGTCGTGCGCAACTCCTCCTGCTACGACGCCTACTGGTCGGTCATCCCGCCGCTGCTGGCCGTCTACTGGTGGCTCGAGCGCGACCCCGGCGCGGACGGCGTGCGCTACGCGCTGCTCTCCGTCGTGCTCTGGCTCTGGGCGGTCCGGCTGACCGCCAACTGGGTCTACTCCTGGCCGGGCCTGCACCACGAGGACTGGCGCTACCCGCTGCTGCGGGACAAGAACCCCGCGATGGCGGTGCCGGTCGACCTCATGGCGATCCACGTCCTCCCGACCCTCCAGGTCTTCGCCGCGATGGTGCCGGTCTACTACGTGACCCGCTCCGACCGGGCCTGGGGCGCGCTCGACGTCGTGGCGCTGGTGGTCGGCGTGGGCGCCGTGCTGCTCCAGCTGGTCTCCGACACCCAGCAGCACCGCTTCGCCCGCACCAAGCAGCCCGGCGAGTCGCTGACCACCGGGCTGTGGGCGTGGTCGCGGCACCCGAACTACCTCGGCGAGATCCTCATGTGGACCTCGCTGGCGCTCTTCGGGCTCTCCGCCGCGCCCGAGGTGTGGTGGTGGCAGGTCCTCGGGGTGGTCGCGATGGTGGCGATGTTCCTGGGGGCGAGCATCCCGATGATGGAGCAGCGCAGCCTCGAGCGGCGCCCGGGCTACCAGGACGTCATCGACACCGTGCCGATGCTGCTCCCGCGCCCGCCGCGCCGTGGCTAGCGGCGGCCCGGCCCGGACCCGGGTCCTGGTCGCCGGGCTCGGCGACACCGGCGTCCTCGCCGCGGGCGCGCTGGCGCGGCACCGCGACCTCGCGGTCACCGGCGTCTCGCCGACGACCGGGCTGGTCAGCGGCCAGGAGCTCGGGCTGCGACTGCGCGACCCCGACGCCTGGTCGCGCGACTACCGGATCGCCTACCGCTCCTTCCGCCGTCTCGACCCCGTCGACGTGGTCCACGGGCGGCTGGTCTCGGCCGACCTCGACGCCCGCGAGGTCACCGTCGAGCACGCCGACGGCACCACCGGCACCCTCGGGTGGGACGTGCTGGTCGTCGCGACCGGCGTCGCCAACGGGTTCTGGCGCTCCGACGGGCTGCGCGACGACGCGGCGGTCGCCGCCGACCTCGCCGCCCGGCACGCCCAGGTCGCGGCAGCCGCCACGGTCGCCGTGGTCGGGGGCGGCGCGGCCGCGGTGTCGGCGGCGTACAACCTCGCGGTGCGCTGGCCCGACAAGCAGGTCTCGCTGTGGTTCCCCGGCGAGCGGGCGCTGCCGCAGCACCACGGCCGCACCTGGGCAGGGGTACGCCGGCGGCTGGAGGCGGCGGGGGTCGCGCTGCACCCCGGCCACCGTGCGGTGCTGCCGGAGAGTGACGAGCCGTGCCCCGGTCCGGTGCGCTGGAGCACCGGCCAGCCCGACGCCCCCGCCGACCTCGTGGTCTGGGCCGTGGGGCGGGTGCGCCCGCACACCGGCTGGCTGCCGGCCGAGGTGCTCGACGAGCAGGGGTTCGTGCGGACCGGGCGCGACCTGCGGGTGCCCGGCACCGACCGTGTCTTCGCGATCGGCGACGTCGCCGCGACCGACCCGCTGCGCTCGACCGCACGCAACTTCGCCCACCCGGTGCTGGTGCGTAACGTCCGCGCCCACCTCGCGGGCGAGCCGCTGCGCGAGGTCGCGCTGCCCGCACGGCGCTGGGGCTCGGTGCTGGGGCTGCAGCGCAGCGGCCTCGAGGTCTTCGACAAGGGGGGCCGGGCGTTCCGGGTCCCGCGCGCGGTCGTCGACCGGGCGCTGCAGCCGCTCGTGGTGAAGCGGGGGATCTACGGCGGGGTGCGGCGCGGCTGAGGGGTCGCTCAGGCGTCGGGCAGGGCGATGTCGAAGACCTTGTGCAGCCCGGTCATCGTGAGGACCCGCCGCGGCTGGGTGTCCCCGCAGACCAGCACCAGGCCGGTGCCGCGCGAGGTGAGCCAGCGTCGGGCGGCCACCAGCGCGCCGATGCCGACCGAGTCCAGGAAGGTCACCCGCGCGAGGTCGACGACCACCAGCGGAGCGCCCACGACCTCGGGGTCGAAGAGGGCCTGGCGCAGCTCCGGGGCGGTGCGGACGTCGATCTCGCCGGAGCAGACGACGACGGTCCGGTCGGGGTGCTGGACGACCTCGAGGAAGACGTCCTCGGGGGCGGGGGTGCTGGTCACTGGACTCCTGCTACTGGGGGAACGCCCAGGATGGCGCGGTGTCCGGGAGCGGGGATATACCCCTCGGGGCGAAGTCCGTCATGGTGGCCGTCACCGGGGCAGGAGTGCGAGGACCTGCTCGACCAGCGCCTCGGGCGGGAGGGCGACGTCGACGCGGACCCCGGCCTCGTCCGGCTCCAACGGCTCGAGGGTCGCCTGCTGGGAGGCCTGCAGGGAGGCGGGCATGAAGTGGCCGCGGCGCGCGGCCTGGCGCTCGGCCACCAGCGCGGGGTCGCCGTCGAGGTGCACGAACCACGTGGACGGGGCGTGCGCGCGCAGCCGGTCGCGGTAGGAGCGGCGCAGCGCCGAGCACGCCGTCACGCCGCCCTCGGGGTGCGCGGCCAGCCAGGCGCCGACCGCGTCCAGCCACGGGCGACGGTCCTCGTCGGTCAGCGGCTCGCCCGCACGCATCCGGTCGACGTTGGCCGCCGGGTGCAGGTCGTCACCGTCCACGAACGGCACGTCGAGCCGGGCCGCCAGGGCGGACCCGATGGTCGACTTCCCGCTCCCGGAGACACCCATCACCACGAGGAGCACGGTCGGCCGGCCGGGTGTGCGGCTCAGGACGGCGCGCCGGCGGGAGCAGCGGCCAGCGGGGCTCCCGGGCCGTCCAGCACCCGGCGGAGCTGGTCGGTCAGGGACTCCAGCTCCACGGCGTACGACTCCGGCGGGCGGCGGCGCGCGCGCAGCTCGCGACCCAGCGACATCGCCTGCAGGCGGGCCCGGGCGGACGTGGCGGGATCGACCCGCTCGACGCGTGTCGCCGTGCGCTCGAAGTCCAGGCGAGCCGCGGTCGCGCGCGCATCGCCGGAGACGTCCTTCAAGAAGTCCACTGTGGTCCACCCCTCCCGGGTCCCTGTCCGTGTCGCTGGCCCCGGGATCGCCGGGGCGAGGGCAAGCGTAGGTCCTGGGCGGCCGGTTGCGAGCACCGGCGAGGTGAACAGGAAGACTGCCTCCCCGTGACCTCCGCCGCACCCGCAGCCAGCACCTCCGCGACGCCCGTCGAGCAGCCCTTGCGGGCGCTGTGGCGACGCCACCAGCAGCACCGTCCGCGCCTGGTCGCCGCGGTGGTCGCCTCGACGGTCAACAAGGTCGCCGACGTCATGCCCGAGTTGCTGATCGGCGCGGCGGTCGACGTGGTCGTCCGGGGCCAGGACTCGCTGGTCCAGCAGGTCCTCGGCGTCGACTCCCGCTACGCGCAGCTGGCCTGGCTGGCGGTCATCAACGTGGTGGTCTGGGTGGTCGAGTCGCTATCGCAGTACGTCGCCGACGTGCTGTGGCGCGGGCTGGCGCAGTCGGTCGAGCACGAGCTGCGGGTGGCGGCGTACGACCACGCGCAGCACCTGCACCTGGGCTGGCACGAGGCCCGGTCGTCGGGGACGACGCTCGCCACGCTCAACGACGACGTGAACCAGCTCGAGCGGTTCCTCGACGTGGGGGCGCCGGCGATCCTGCAGACCTTCCTCAACGTCGTGCTGGTCGGGGCCGTCTTCGCGTTCGCCTCGTGGCAGCTGTGGCTGCTGGCCTTCCTGCCGATCCCGCTCATCGTCGTCGGGTCGCTGGTCTTCCAGCGCCGCCTCGAGCCGCTCTACGCCCGGGTGCGGGAGACCGTCGCCGACCTCTCGGGCGTGCTCTCGGCCAACCTCGGCGGGCTGGCCACGATCAAGGCCTTCACCGCCGAGGACCGCGAGCGCGAGCGCGTCGAGGAGGCCTCCCTGGCCTACCGCGCCGCCAACGTCGCGGCGATCCGCTCCTCGGCAGCCTTCGTGCCGCTGGTGCGGATGGCGATCCTCGCCGGCTTCACCTGCACCCTGCTGCTCGGCGGCTGGGCGACGCTGCGCGGGGACCTGGAGGTCGGGCTCTACTCCGTGCTGGTCTTCATGACGCAGCGACTGCTGTGGCCGCTGACCGAGGTGGCCACCGTCCTGGACCTCTACCAGCGGGGCCGCGCCTCCACCGCCCGCATCCTGGCGCTGCTCGCCGAGCCGGTCGAGGTGCCCGCCGGCAGCGCCGCCCTGGCGCGGCCGGTGCGGGGTGCCGTCGAGCTGCGCGGCGTGCGGGTGGGGTACGCCGAGGGGCCCGACGTCCTGCACCACGTCGACCTCGTGGTGCCGGCCGGCGAGACCCACGCGCTGGTCGGCTCGACCGGCTCCGGCAAGTCCACGCTGCTGCGGCTGCTGCTCCGTTTCGACGACCCCCGGACCGGCCAGGTGCTGCTCGACGGCCAGGACGTGCGCGACCTGGACTGGGACTCCCTGCGCGGCTCGATCGGGTACGTCGCCCAGGACGTCTACCTCTTCGCCGGCACCATCGCCGACAACATCGCCTACGGCCGGCCCGACGCCACCCGCGAGGAGGTGCGGGCCGCGGCCGAGGCGGCGGCTGCGCTGGAGTTCGTCGACCGGATGCCCGACGGGCTCGACACCCTCGTCGGTGAGCGGGGCGTCACGCTGTCCGGGGGCCAGCGGCAGCGGCTCGCCCTGGCGCGGGCGCTGCTGCGCGACCCGGCCGTGCTGGTGCTCGACGAGGCCACCAGCGCCGTGGACAACGAGACCGAGGCCGCGATCCAGCGCTCGCTGCGGGTGGCGACCCAGCACTGCACCGCGGTGGTCGTGGCGCACCGGCTCTCGACCGTGCGCCACGCCCACCGCATCCACGTCCTCGACGCGGGCCGGGTCGTGGAGTCCGGCACCCACGACGAGCTGGTCGCCCTCGACGGCGCCTACGCCGCGCTGTGGCGCGTGCAGACCGGGGACGCCGAGGACCGGGACCTCACGCCCTGAGGGCGTCGGCCACCCCGCCGGGTGTCGCACCGCGGCGCGGCGCCGGGTTCGCTCGTGACATGAGGCACCCGTTCGCGTTCTCGCGCGCCCACCTTCTCCCTGCCGCCGCGTTCGGAATCCGGCCGCGCACCGCCTGGGTGGAGGTCGTCGCCGCCCGGCTCGAGGTCCGCTACGGCCCGTGGCGGCTTGGCACCGCGGTGGACAACGTCGTCTCCGCCACGCGGACCGGCGGGTTCTCGTGGCTCAAGACCGCCGGCCCTCCGCACCTGTCCTTCTCCGACCGAGGCGTCTCGTTCACCCCGAACAGCGACGACGCCCTGTGCCTGGTCTTCCGGGAGCCGGTGCGTGCCATCGACCTCACCGGCCTGACGCCGCTGCGCCATCCCGGGGCGACCCTGGGAGTGGCGGAGCCCGACCGGCTGCTGGCCGACCTGAGGTCGGCAGGAGCCCCCGTGTGAGCCGAGCTCCTCGGCGAGCCCCGCCGGCCCATCTCCCACGTCGGCTGGGTCCTGGGGCCACCCCGCAGCCGTGGGACCGGCGCTCGTGGGGATCCGCGCTCGGGGAGACTGGTCCCGTGGAGACCGGAGCGGGAGCGACGTCGTGAGGACGCTGGTGACGGGGGGAGTCCGCTGCGGCAAGTCCCGGCACGCCGAGCAGCTGCTGGCCACCGCGGCCGGTGCCGGCCCGGCGGCGTACGTCGCCGCGGGACCCGTCCCGAGCGGGGAGGACGACCCGGACTGGGCCGCCCGGGTCGCCGCGCACCGGTCCCGTCGCCCCCACACGTGGACGACCCACGAGTCAGGTGACCTGCTCGCCGCCCTCGCTCCCGGCGTGCCGGTGCTGGTCGACTGCCTGGGCACCTGGCTGACCCGACTGCTGGACGAGGCCGGCGCCTGGGAGTGGTCCACCGACCGGCTCGAGGACCTGGTCGCCGCCGAGCTCGACCGGCTGCTGCCCGCGCTGGAGACCGCGAGCGCCGACGTCGTGCTGGTGACCAACGAGGTCGGCTGGGGCGTGGTCCCCGCCCACCGCTCCGGACGGGTCTTCCGCGACCTGCTCGGCACCGTGAACCAGCGGGTCGCCTCCGGCTGCGACGAGGTGCACCTGGTGATCGCCGGCCGGGTGCTGGTGCTCTAGGTGTACTGACCACGGACGTTAGGTACGGCGTGCCTGCTGGACGATGACGAAGACCTCCGGGTGAGGTGTGAAGCGACCAAGCATCCACTCGCTCACGAAACTCCGGAGGTCTTCGTGTCTCAC
>NZ_BAAGUS010000027.1:0-26651 GCF_054781275.1 Nocardioides ginkgobilobae
TCAGCAGCCAAGGCGCCCCAGGAGAAGCCGGGCGGCCAATCCACCGGAGCCACCAGCAAGGCGATCAAGGCTCAGCCACACCCGACCCTCCCGGGCCAGCCAAGAACTTACGGATCGAGGCTCAGGCTCGCTTCCTAGGGAGCCAGCCAGGGGGCGACCGGGGTGTTGCGCAGCAGCGTGAACAGCCCGGTCGCCGCCAGCAGGACACTTCCGCCGACGAGCACGGCGGAGCGCGGCAGGCGCAGCTCGGTGCCGCGCCACCGCACCACCAACCAGGTCGCCAGCGCCAGGACCGCGAGGGGCGCGAGGACGACCAGCAGGAGGTTGCTCGAGGCAGCCGCCCCGAGGTTGCCGTCGGTCAGGTCGTGCACGGCGCGCAGGCCGCCGCAGCCGGGGCACCAGAAGCCGATGGCGGCGCTGGGGCAGAAGCCCCAGGAGCCGGAGACGTGCGGGTCCCGATAGTGCAGCGCCACGGTGGCTGCTGCCAGGGCACCGATCGTGACCAGCGGGGCTCGCACCCGCTCGGCCCGGCGCTGGGCCGGGGCGGGGGTGAGGAGCGCGGTCACGGGACCGGGGCCGTCGGGGTCAGTGACCCTCGTGGAGGCCCATCTTGGCCATCACGAGGAAGACGACGCCCGCACCGAGGGTGATGGCCACGCCCGCCCAGAAGACCGGCATGCTGACCGGGTCGAACATGAGGCCGACGCTGCCCACGACGAAGCCGATCAGGCCCACGACGACCGCCGACCAGGCAGCAGGGGTGTTGCCGTGATTGCTGGACATGCGTGGCTCCTCGGTGTCGCGGGGGGATCTGGGGACAGTCTAGGGGGCGCGGCCCGACGGCCCGTCGGTCGGGTCGAGGCCCTGGTCGATGGCCTTCCAGAGGTCGAGCGAGCCGTCGGTCGTCCGGGTGGCGTCCGCACTCGAGCTGGCGGGCGCGTCGTAGCGCTGGCCCATCTCCGGCCAGTCGCGGACGTGTCGGACGGCCAGCCCCGCGGAGGCGGTCATGACGACGGCACCCACCAGCGCCGCGACGTACCAGCCGGTCACACCGGCGCCCCCGGCCGCCCCGACCTGGGCCAGCGAGTCCTCGACGGTGCCGCGCAGCTGGCCCTGCGCCACCGCGGCGGCGACCAGCGTGCCCAGGGACGCCAGGAGCGCCAGGCCGGCCGCCAGGCGGCGTACCCGCGCACGCGTGACGAGGACGACGCCCCAGGCCGCGAGGACGACGAGGGCGAGCGAGGTGACCAGCGGCATCGTGAGCGCGTCGCCCGCGGTCGTGCCCGCGGTGACGAGGGCGACCGCGTCGGAGTCGGCGTCGACGCTCACCGCGGCCCGCGTGCCGGCGACGGCGGCGAGCGTGCCGGACGCCAGACCGGCCAGCACGGCGGGCCCGAAGAACCGGCGGCCGCTGCTCTCTCGCGTGGCTTCCGACGCCGCTTCGCGCTCAGCCACGGGCGAGCACCAGGTCGGCGTCGAAGCAGGTGCGGTCGCCGGTGTGGCAGGCGCCGTCGACCTGGTCGACCTTGACCAGGAGGGTGTCACCGTCGCAGTCCAGCCGGACCTCGACGACGCGCTGGGTGTGGCCGGAGGTCTCCCCCTTGACCCAGTACTCCTGGCGGCTGCGGGACCAGTACGTCGCGCGGCGGGTGTCGAGGGTGCGCGCGAGCGCCTCGTCGTCCATCCAGCCCAGCATCAGCACCTCGCCGGTGTCGTGTTGCTGGACCACCGCAGGCACCAGCCCGTCGGGGGTGCGCTTGAGCCGGGCGGCCAGGTCGGGATCGAGCCCCGGGGACGCGGTCGTCATGTCCTCATCATCGCGCGCGGGTGGGCAGGACGCGCCACGGGGCACCCCGGGCGGTCTCCCGCCGGGGTGCCCCGTGTGCGTGCCTGCGGCGGTCGCCGGAGCGACCCGCGTCAGCGGATGGTGATGTTGATCGTCCGCGACTGCTTCCTCACCAGGTCGTTGCCCCGGAACACCAGGCGCAGCGAGTCGAAGCCCCGGTCCAGGCCACGGACGACGAGCTTGCGCGATCCCTGGCTGTTGAGGGCTCCGGCTGCAAGACGCTTGCCGCCCTCCTTGAGGACGACGTCGCCCTGGACCGGGTCCTGGGTGGAGGCCGTCACCGTCACGATGAGGACCAGCTTGTCGCCCTTGACCCTCTTGACGGTCTCGATCCGGGGCTTCACCGGGTCGACCTGCTCCTCCTCGAAGGTCACCGAGGCGGTCCGCGACGCGGCGCTGACCGCGTCACCCGTGGCCGAGCCCTGGCGGGCGTTGGCCGTGACGTCCGCGCGGCCAGCGACGCTGCCCACGAAGGTGTAGGTCGCCGTGCCGTCGGCGCCGGTCAGCGTGTTGGACGAGCCCGAGGTGTCGGAGCCGGCTCCGGGGCCGGACCGCGTGAAGGCGATGAACAGGTCGGAGATCGGCTGGCCGAGCTGGTCCAGCGCCTCGTAGGTCAGGGTGACGCTGCTGCCGACCTCACGCGGCCCGGTGCCGCTCGGGGTGAACGTGATGTCCGTCGTGACCGTGCTGCCCACGACCTGCCTCACCTGGACCCCGACCATGGGCCGGTCTCGTTGGTCGACGACCTTGACCGTCACTGCGGCGGCCTCACCGGGCGCGACGTTGGTCCGGTCCGACGTCGCCGTGACGGTGGTGATGGTCTGCCGGTAGAGGGTGTAGGCCTCGGCATCGGTGTCGCGCACGGCGGCCGCGCCCTGGCGGGCGAAGTCCGCCCACAGCGCCACCTGGTTCACCGCCCCCGCGGTCAGGTCGACGGACCCCACGCCGAGATCGAGCTCCACGGCGAACGGTCCCGCGGCGCTGTCGGTGAGGGGGATGGCCGTCGCGCCGCCCGTGCGCGAACCGTTCGCAGCGAAACTGCCGATCGTCACGGTCCGGTTGAAGAAGCTGTTGCCGTTCGCCTCGCGGGGGCCGCGGGTGCCCGTGACCGCCACCAGCGGGTGGTCCTTCAGGTCGCCGGACTACGGCACGAGGAAGTGGCCGAGGTCGGACCCGTTGGTGAGGTTGACGCCGGGGTTGGCCGTGACGGCGATGTCGAGCGCCTCGTCGGTGCCCGAGACGACGCCCGCACCCGTGAGGCCGACAGCACGCACGTTGTACGTCGTGAAGGGCACCGTGGCGGTCGGCGGACCGCTCCACTCCACGGCGAAGGCGCCGTCGTCGTTCCTGTCGACCGTCTGGATCGGGATCGGGTCGCTGACGTCGTCCCCCATGAGGCCGGGGGTCACGACCTCGTACTCGAAGCGCACCGAGGCGACGGTCGCCCCGGCACCGGCCTCGAGGCGGACCGTCGAGTTCGTCCCGTCGTCTACTCGGTTCAGGGTCGTCTCGGGAGCCAGCAGCTCAACCGTGGTGAACCCCTGCGGGAGCGAAGCGGCCGCGGCGGGTGTGGTGAGGACGCCGATGCCGGAGGCACAGAGGACCGCGGCCAGGGCGAGGCTGAGGGGACGTGGGGCACGGGAGGTCATGTGACCTCTCTGGGGGCGGAGGACCGGTCGAAGAGCCGGCACGCAGTCAAACTCCGAAACCCCGGGGGTGTTACGGGAGTGAGCAAAATGACGTGCCGAGGTGCGCCATCACGCTGCGTGGTCTAGACATCGCGGTCCGGAGGTGCCGTCATGGTCCGCCACACCGCGCGTGACGGCCCCCTAGGCTCGGGCCGTGAGCAACTCGGAGACCGCAGCACCCGAACCCGCCTCGACCCTCGCCGACGACGTACGACGCGGCTACACCTTCAAGGGCCCGGCCCTCGAGCTCGGCGCGCTGATGACCGCGGCGGATGCCGTAGTGCCGGACGCGCCGGTGCGGATCCCGCTGGGGATGCTCAACCGGCACGGACTGGTGGCCGGCGCGACCGGGACGGGCAAGACCAAGACCCTGCAGCTCCTCGCGGAGCAGCTGTCCGACGCCGGTGTGCCGGTCTTCGCGGCCGACATCAAGGGGGACCTGTCGGGCCTCCTCGCCCCGGGCCAGACCGGCGAGCGCATCACGTCGCGGATGGCCGCGATCGGTCAGAAGTGGTCGGCGACGGCCTACCCGGTGGAGCTGTACGCCCTCGGCGGGGAGGGCACCGGCGTGCCGCTGCGGGCCGCGATCAGCTCCTTCGGGCCGCTGCTGCTCAGCAAGGTGCTCGGGCTCAACCAGACCCAGGAGTCCAGCCTGGGGCTGGTCTTCCACTACGCCGACCAGGCCGGCCTGCCGCTGCTGGACCTCGCCGACCTCCAGGCCCTGCTGCGCCACCTCACCTCCGACGAAGGCAAGGTCGAGCTCAAGGGAATCGGGGGTGTCTCGACGGCGACCGCCGGGGTCATCCTGCGCAACCTGGTCACCCTCGAGACCCAGGGTGGCGACGTGTTCTTCGGCGAGCCGGAGTTCGAGCCGTCGGACCTCATGAGCACCGATGCGGCGGGCCGGGGCGTGATCTCCCTGCTGGAGCTGCCCCGCCTCCAGGACCGGCCGGCGCTGTTCTCGACATTCCTCATGTGGCTGCTCGCCGACCTCTTCCACTCCCTGCCGGAGGTGGGCGACCCGGAGAGGCCGCGCCTGGTCTTCTTCTTCGACGAGGCGCACCTGCTCTTCGACGAGGCGTCCGAGGCGTTCCTGGACCAGGTGGCCCAGACCGTCCGGCTCATCCGCTCCAAGGGCGTGGGGATCTTCTTTGTGACCCAGTCCCCCACCGACGTCCCTGACGAGGTGCTCGCCCAGCTCGGCTCGCGGGTCCAGCACGCGCTGCGCGCCCACACCCCGAAGGACGCCAAGGCGCTGAAGGCGGCGGTCAGCACCTACCCGCACTCCGGGTACGACGACCTCGGACGCGTCCTGACCTCGCTCGGCACTGGGGAGGCGGTCGTCACCGTCATGGACGAGCGGGGCGCCCCGACCCCGGTCGCGTGGACCATGCTGCGGGCACCGCAGGCCTCGATGTCGCCCGCCGACCCGGCCGCGATGGAGGCGCTCGTGGCCGCCAGCCCCCGGCAGGCGGCGTACGGGACGCCCATCGACCGCGAGTCGGCCCGCGAGAAGCTCGCGGCACGGTTGGAGCAGGGGGCCGCCAGGGCCGAGGAGGCGCAGCCCGACCCCGCCCGGGACCGGGTCCCCCTCCCGAAGCCTGCCCCGGCCCCGAGGCGCCCCGAGGAGTCGACGCTGGAGAAGGTCGTGCAGTCGCCCGTCTTCAAGGACGCGGTGCGGACCGCCGCGCGCGAGATCGTGCGCGGCATGTTCGGAGCCGGACGGCGCTGACCGGCGCCGGACCCGGCTCGCACCGTCAGCGCACGGGGTGCCCGGCCGCCTCGAGGGAGGCCTTGACCTCCGAGATCCGGCAGGTGCCGAAGTGGAACACCGTGGCGGCGAGCACGGCGTCCGCTCCCGCGTCGACGGCCGGGGCGAAGTGCTCGAGCCGGCCGGCTCCACCGGAGGCGATCACCGGGACGCTCACCTCACGGCGTACGGCGGTGATGAGCTCCAGGTCGAATCCGTCCTGCGTGCCGTCGGCGTCCATGGCGTTGAGCAGGATCTCTCCCGCTCCCAGCTCGGCGGCCCGGGCGGCCCACTCCAGGGCGTCGACGCCGGCCGAGCGCCGTCCGCCGTGGGTGGTGACCTCGAAGCCGGAGTCGGTGCCGGTGGCCCGTCGGGCGTCGACGGAGAGCACGAGCACCTGGTTGCCGAAGCGGTCGGCGATCTCGGCGATCAGATCGGGGCGTCGGATGGCCGCGGTGTTGACCGCGACCTTGTCGGCGCCGGCGCGCAGCAGCCGGTCGACGTCCTCGGTCGAGGAGACTCCCCCACCGACGGTCAGCGGGATGAAGACCTCCTCGGCGCAGCGCGAGACCACCTGCATGGTCGTCGCGCGGCCCTCGTGCGAGGCGGAGATGTCGAGGAAGGTCAGCTCGTCGGCGCCCTCGGCGTCGTAGGTGCGGGCCAGCTCGACGGGGTCACCGGCGTCGCGGAGGTCCTGGAAGTTGATGCCCTTGACCACCCGGCCGCCGTCGACGTCGAGGCACGGGATGACGCGGACCGCGAGGGTCACGAGACACCCTGGGTCAGGGCGAGGGCGTCCTCCAGGGTGAACCGGCCCTCGTAGAGCGCGGTCCCGGCGATCGCGCCCTCGACGCCGATCGGCACCAGGTCCATGAGCGCGCGGATGTCGTCGAGGGTCGTCACCCCGCCGGAGGCCACGACCGGCGCCGCGGTGACGGCGCAGACGTCGCGGAGCAGCTGGAGGTTGGGGCCGGCGAGCATGCCGTCCTTGTTGACGTCGGTGACGACGTAGCGAGCACACCCCTCGGAGTCGAGCCGGGCCAGCACCTCGTAGAGGTCGCCGCCCTCACGGGTCCAGCCGCGCGCGGCGAGCGTGCGACCGCGGACGTCGAGACCGATCGCGACCCGGTCGCCGTGCTCGGCGATCACCTTGGCGCACCACTCCGGCTGCTCGAGCGCGGCGGTGCCGATGTTGACCCGCGTGCAGCCGGTCGCCAGCGCTGCCTCGAGCGACTCGTCGTCGCGGATGCCACCGCTCATCTCGACCTTGATGTCCAGGGCACCGACGATCTCGGCCTGCAGCTCCCGGTTCGTGCCGCGGCCGAACGCGGCATCGAGGTCGACCAGGTGCAGCCACTCCGCGCCGGCGTCCTGCCAGCGGCGGGCCGCGGCCACGGGGTCGCCGTAGACGCGCTCGGAGCCGGCGACGCCCTGGGCGAGCTGGACGGCCCGGCCCTCGGTGATGTCGACGGCGGGCAGCAGCTCGAGGTAGTCGCTCATGTCTTCTTCCGGTGCTCTCTTCGTGTTCGTACGCCGCTGGGCGCGGCTCGCGGGGGTGTCGGACGGTCCGGGTCGACTCAGAGGGTGGCGACCCAGTTGCGCAGGAGCGCGGCGCCGGCGTCCCCGGACTTCTCGGGGTGGAACTGGGTGGCCCACAGCGGGCCGTTCTCGACCGCTGCTACGAAGCGGTCACCGGTCTCGGGCGTGGGACCGGTCTCGGTCCAGGTGACGAGGGGCGCGCGGGTGCGGTCGTTGGTCACCAGCGTCCAGTCGCGCACGCCGTAGGAGTGCACGAAGTAGAACCGCTCGTCCTCCACCCCGGCGAACATCTGCGAGCCCTCGGGCACCGCCACGGTGTTCCAGCCCATGTGCGGCACCACGGGCGCCTGCAGCCGCTCGACCAGGCCCGGCCACTCGTCGCAGCCCTCGGTCTCGACCCCGTGCTCGATCCCGCGGGCGAAGAGCACCTGCATGCCGACGCAGATCCCGAGCACGGGACGCCCGCCTGCGAGCCGACGCCCGATGATCCGCTCGCCCTTGACCGCCCGCAGTCCGGCCATGCACGCGGCGTACGCCCCCACGCCGGGCACGAGCAGGCCGTCGGCCTTCAGCGCGGCGTCGAAGTCGGAGGTGAGCTCGACCGCGGCACCGGCGCGCTCGACCGCGCGCACGGCGGAGCGGAGGTTGCCCGACCCGTAGTCGAGGACAACCACTCGCGGAGCAGCCATCTACAGCGTTCCCTTGGTGCTGGGCACGCCGGTCTCGCGCGGGTCGATCGCGACCGCGTCGCGGAACGCCCGGGCGAAGGCCTTGAACTGCGTCTCCACGATGTGGTGCGGCTCGCGGCCGGCCAGCACCCGCACGTGGATCGCGAGGTGGGCGTGGAAGGCGATCGTCTCGAAGACGTGCTTGGTCAGGGACCCCAGGTAGGAGACCCCGGAACCGCCGAGCTGGACGTACTGCTGGCCCTCGGGCTCGCCGGTGTGCACGCAGTAGGGGCGACCGGAGACGTCGACGACGGCTTGGACCAGCGCCTCGTCGAGCGGCACGGTGGCGTCGCCGAAGCGGCGCACCCCGGTCTTGTCGCCCAGCGCCTGGCGCAGGGCCTGGCCCAGCGCGATCGCGGTGTCCTCGACGGTGTGGTGGGCGTCGATGTGCACGTCGCCCTCGGTCTGCACCGTCAGGTCGACCAGCGCGTGCCGCGCGAAGGCGGTGAGCATGTGGTCGTAGAAGCCGACGCCGGTCGAGATGTCGTGGCGGCCGGTCCCGTCGAGGTCGACCTCGACGAGCACCTTGGACTCGCTGGTCTGGCGCTCCACGCGTCCGGTGCGGCTCATGGCTCTCTCCTCAGCTCTTCGCGTGCACCCGACTCCTCGAGCACCACGTCCACGGCGGCGCGGAACACCGCCATCTCCTCGGGCGTCCCGATGGACACCCGCAGCCAGCCCTCGGGACCGACCTCGCGGACGAGGACACCCTCGTCCAGCAACCGCTGCCACACAGCATGCCGGTCCGCGAACCTGCCGAACAACGCGAAGTTCGCGTCGGAGTCGGCCACCTGCAGCCCGCGACCCCGCAGCCAGGCGACGCACTCGTCGCGCTCGCGGCGCAGGTCGTCCACCTTGCCGAGCAGCTCCTCGTGGTGGCGCAGTGCCGCCAGCGCGACGGCCTGGCTGACCGCGGACAGGTGGTAGGGCAGGCGCACGACCCGGATCGCGTCGCAGATCGCGGGGTCGGCGGCGAGGTAGCCCAGCCGCAGGCCGGCGCCCGCGAAGGCCTTGCTCATGGTGCGGCTGACCACCAGGTTGCGGTGGGTCGGCAGCAGCTCGACGGCGCTCGGCGTCCCGGCGCGGCGGAACTCGCCGTACGCCTCGTCGACGACCAGCAGGCCGTCCTCGCCGAGGGCGTCGCACAGCCGCCCGACCGCCTCCGGGGCCAGCGCTGTGCCGGTCGGGTTGTTGGGGCTGGGCAGCAGCACGACGCTCGGCCGCTCGGCCTCGACCAGCGTGACCGCCGCATCCAGGTCGAGGGTGAAGTCCTCCGCGCGGTGCCCGACCACGAAGCGCGAGTGGGTGTCGCGGGCGTACTCGGGATACATCGAGTACGTCGGCGCGAAGCTCACCACCGTGCGTCCCGGTCCCCCGAAGGCCTGCAGGAGCTGCAGCATCACCTCGTTGGAGCCGTTGGCCGCCCAGACCTGCTCGGCGGTGATCGGCTGCTGGCCGGGGGCCACGTCGCGGGAGAGGTACGCCGCCAGCGCCTCGCGCAGGGCCAGGTGCTCACGGTCGGGGTAGCGGTTCAGCCCGCGGGCCGCCTCCGCGGCCGCGGCGGCGATGTCGGCGACGCAGGCCTCGGAGGGCCCGTAGGGGTTCTCGTTGGTGTTGAGCTGCACGGGCGCGACCTCCAGCGAGAGCTGGGGGGCGCCGTAGGGCGCGAGGCCGCGCAGCTCCTCGCGGAGCGGCGGGAAGGTCATGGGGCCTACTTCTGGAAGCGGATGCGGATGGACTGCCCGTGACCGGGCAGGTCCTCGGCCTCGGCGAGCGTGACGACGTGGTCGGCCACCGCCTCCAGGCCCTCGCGGGAGTAGTCCACGACGTGGATCGACTTGGTGAACGCCCGCACCGACAGCCCCGAGGAGTGGCAGGCACAGCCGCCGGTGGGCAGCACGTGGTTGGAGCCGGCGCAGTAGTCGCCCAGGGCGGTCGGCGCGTGGTCGCCGATGAAGATGGCGCCGGCGTTGCGGATGCGCGCCGCGACGGCCGCGGCGTCACGGGTCTGGATCTCCAGGTGCTCGGCGGCGTAGGCGTCGCAGACCGCGACGCCCTGGTCGAGGTCGTCGACCAGCACGATCGCGGACTGGTTGCCGCCGAGGGCGGTCTTGACGCGCTCGACGTGGCCGGTCGTGGCGACCTGCTTGTCCAGCTCGGCGTCCACGTCGTCGGCCAGGGTCTCGGAGTCGGTGATGAGCACCGCCGCGGCCAGCGGGTCGTGCTCGGCCTCGGCGATCAGGTCGGCGGCGACGTACGCCGCGTCCGCGGTCTCGTCGGCCAGGATGGCCACCTCGGTGGGGCCGGCCTCGGAGTCGACGCCGACGAGCCCCTTGAGCAGGCGCTTGGCGGTGACCACCCAGATGTTGCCGGGGCCGGTCACCAGGTCGACCTTGGCGCACGGCCCGGTGCCGTAGGCGAACATCGCGATCGCCTGGGCGCCTCCGACGGCGTACACCTCGTCCACGCCGAGCAGCGCGCACGCGGCCAGGATCGTGGGGTGCGGCAACCCGCCGAACTCCGCCTGCGGCGGGCTGGCCAGGGCCAGCGACGGGACGCCTGCCACCTGCGCAGGCACGACGTTCATCAGGACGCTGGAGACCAGCGGAGCCAGGCCACCGGGGACGTAGAGGCCCACGCGGCCGACCGGGACCTTGCGGTGCACGACCCGGGCGCCCGGGCCCAGGTCGGTGACGACGTCCTGCTCGAGCTCGCCCTCGCTGGCCACGCGCAGGCGCCGGATCGACTCCTCGAGGCCGGCACGGATCGCGGGGTCGAGCTCGTCGAGCGCGCGGGTCATCGCCTCGACGGGGACCCGGATGTCGGTCTGGGCCACGCCGTCGAACTTCTGCGACATCTCCAGGATCGCCTCGAGGCCGCGGGTGCGGACCTCCTCGCAGATCGCATGGGTCGCCGGCACCGCCGCCTCGACGTCGAAGTCGGCACGCGGCAGGGCCGTCCGGTAGTCGAACGGCTCACCCACCGCGCGGCCGGTGGCGGCGCTGCGCAGGTCGATGCGGCGGATCATGGTCCCGAGTCTACGAGCGGGGTCGAGGCGGTCCCCCACCCCCGCCCCGCGGTGGACGTGCGGCGGGTGGTGGCTCACACCCCTCCGTGGCTGGCCGGGTGCCCTAACCTCGACTCGTGCCCGACTCCCTGCCGATGTTCCCGCTGAACTCGGTGCTGTTCCCGGGCGTCACCGTCCCCCTGCGCGTCTTCGAGGACCGCTACCGCGCGCTGGTCCACCACCTGCTGCGGACCGAGGACCCCGCCCAGCGGCTCTTCGGCTCCGTCGGCATCCGCGAGGGGTACGAGGTCGGCGAGCACGGCGCCCAGTCGTTGTACCGCGTCGGCGTGCGCCTGCAGCTCACCGAGGCCGAGCAGCACCCGGACGGCACGTTCTCGATCCTCGCGGTCGGTCGCGACCGGTTCGAGCTGGACCACCTCGACGGCTCCGGCACCTTCCCCGTCGGCCACGTGCAGCTGCGCGAGGAGGCCGAGCCGCCGCTGGACGCGGCGCTCGAGGACGTGATGGACCGGGCCCGGGCCACCTTCACCGCCTACCGGGCGGCCCTGGCGGAGATCCGCGCGGACCCGCACGAGGGCGTGCTGCCCCAGGACCCGACGTACCTCTCCTGGACGCTGGCGGCCAGCGCCCCGCTGCCGATGCCCGAGCGGCAGGCGCTGCTCGAGGCCGACGACGCCGCCGACCGGCTGCGGCTGGTCACGGACCTGCTGCGCGACGAGCTGCGGGCGATGAACGTGATCCCCTCGCTGCCGGCCACCGAGGTGGCCCGCACCCGCTGGTCGCCGAACTGAGGAGGGCTCCGGCCCGTGGCTAAGAAGCAGACCGGCGGCACCCCCGCGACCGTGGCGCTGACCCGCGCCGGCATCGACTTCACCCTGCGCCCCTACGAGCACGACCCGCGGGCGGAGTCCTACGGGCTCGAGGCGGCCGCGGCGCTCGGGGTGGCGCCCGAGCGGGTGTTCAAGACCCTGCTGGCCGACCTCGACGGGCAGCTGGTCGTGGGCGTCGTGCCCGTCACCGGACAGCTGGACCTCAAGGCGCTGGCCCGGGCGCTGGGTGGCAGCCGGGCCGCGATGGCCGACCCCTCGGCCGCCGAGCGCGCGACGGGGTACGTCGTCGGCGGCATCTCCCCCATCGGCCAGCGCAAGCGGCACCGGACCGTGGTCGACGAGTCGGCGCTCACCCACGACCGGGTGCTCGTCTCCGGGGGACGCCGCGGCCTCGACATCGAGCTGGCACCGGCCGACCTGCTGGCCATCACCGACGCGGTGACGGCCAGGATCGGCCGCTGACGACACGGCGGCTCCCGCCGCTGCCCTCCTGCGGTCCGCTCCGGGTCAGTCGTCGGTCGTGACCCGCAGGACCAGCCGGCTGGTGCCGTCCTCGGTCGAGGCGCTCAGCCCCAGTGCCTGGAGCGGCTCGAGGTTGTCCAGGACCTCGTCGTCCTCACCCTCGGGCATCGAGCCGCGGACCAGGTCGACGAGCGCGTCCGCGTCGAGGAACAGCAGGCCGTCGACGTCGTCGGCGTCCGGGACGGCGCGCTGGAAGCGCTCGTCCTCACCCAGGGACCCGTCCGCGGCAGCGACCTCCTCCGCCCACGCCTCGTCGAGGCCCAGGACCACGCGCCCGTCCTCCCCGGCCACCACGGGCTCCACGCCCAGGAACGTCGCCAGACCGAAGCCGAGGCCCTCGGCCACGTCCTGGGCAGCCGCCAGCTCCCCGGTCGTCAGCAGTGCCACCGGGAGCTCGGTCGTCGTGCCGGCGACCAGTCCCTCCACGTCGAGCCCGGGGCCCACGGCCAGCCCGACGGCATCACCGAGCAGCGCGACCGGGTCGAGCTCCAGCGGACCCAGCAGGCCCTCGACCATGTCGTCGGCGTCCGCGCCGAGCCCGCTCTCCAGCTGCTCGAGGCCCTCGGGGGAGAGCCCCGTGGCCCCGGCCAGGACGGTGCCTGCGGGCAGCTCGGTGACCAGGCTGCTCGCGTCACCGGTGTCCTCGGCGTCCGCGGCGGCGAGGAGCTCGGAGTCGCCCAGGCCACCGGCCATCTCCAGCTCCATCGAGCCGTCGACGAAGCGCACGGTCGCGGCCGCACCCTCGAAGGCCTCGATCGCCTCCTCCAGCTGCTCCTCGGGCGAGGGCTGCTCGGAGGTGGCGGCGACGGTCGCGGCGGTGGTGGTCGTGGTGGCGGTGGTCGTGGTGGCGGTCAGGGCGACGGGGTCGCTGATCGAGCCCTCGAGGACCGGCTCACCCAGGTCGCCGAAGAACCCGTCCAGCGCGTCCTGGAGGTAGTCGGCGGCCGCGGGCGCGGCGTACATCGTGAGCACGCCGGGCTCCCCTGCCTCCCCGGTCCAGCGCTGGAAGTCCTCGTCGTCGGCGAGCGTGCCCTCGTCGAGGTCGGCGAGGACGGCGTCGAGGGCCGTCTCGTCCGGGGCCAGCACGACCCAGCCGTCCCGCACCTGGTACGCGCCGCCCTCCGCGTCGTCAGCGCCGAGGTCTCCGTCGTCGCAGGCCAGGAGGGCGTCCATGCCCTCGACGGCAGCGTCCTCGTCGGTGGTCTCCACGGCCAGCACGACCTTCGGCTGGTCGTCGACGGGCACGGCAGCCACGCCCAGGCGGTCACCGAGCCACGGCTCGAGGTGCTCCTCATAGGTCAGGTCGTCGCAGGGGGCGGTCCCGAGGAACGCCGTGCCGAGGGTCTGCTTGAGGTCGATGTCCTCCAGCGGGCCGTCGAGGTCGAGCTCCTCGGCGATCGCGGGCAGCGAGCGCAGGGTGCTCAGCGCCTCGACCTTCTGCGAGCCGCTGGGGTCGAGGGTGAGCCCGACGTACCCCACGGCCGAGGCCGGCAGGGCCTCCGCGGCCTGGCCGCCGTCGGCCAGCCACCACCAGGCGCCCCAGGCCGCCGCGCCGACCAGCGCCACACCGGCGACCGCCGCGCCGCCGAGCAGCAACGGTCGCTTCCGGGACCGCCCCTCCCCTGGCAGTGGCGAGCCGGCGGCGGGCTCGAGGTACTCCGGGGCGGGCGTGCCGTCGCTCATGGTGCTTCTCCACTGTCGGGCGGGCTGGGGGCGTGTCGGGGGCGACGCTACCCGCGCCGCTGTCGAGGAGGCGCTGCCCGGGCGTGTGCTCGAGCAGCCACCCGAAGAGTAGGTCCAGGAACGGCGGTCGCGGGTGGCCGCCGCGCGAGGCTGTGGACGACAGCCTGCGGAGGACCCTCAGCCGCGGCCGGGACGCGCGGGGAGGAGGAAGAAGACCACGCCGACGGCCAGCACGGCACCCAGGGGCAGGGCCAGCAGCGCTCCGAGGGAGCCGAGCTCGAGGTTGTCGGGCAGCACAGTGCCGCGCGGCAGGTCGCGGGCCAGGACCTCGGGGTCCGCGGGACCGAGCCGGGTGCCGACCTGCCACATCAGCACGGAACCGAGGGCCGAGCCCACCGCGACCGCGGCGAGCGTGCGCAGCTCCTGGCGGGCCAGGAACAACGCGCAGATCAGGCCCAGCACCACGCCGGCGCCGAGCCCGAGGGTGGTGAACAGGGCCGTCCCGGAGAACTGGTTGCGCAGTCCGTCGAGGTCGTAGCGCAGCTGGTCGTCGACCACGAACCACTGGCGCCGCACGACGATGCCGCGGGTGGGTGACCACAGCTGCTCCCACAGGACCCCGAGACCGGCGCCCGCGGCGACGAAGAGCGCCACGACGACGGGCGCCTGCCAGCGACCCGCGCCTTCACGGTGCGAGCGGCGCGGCCGCCGCGGCTCCAGGCCCGCGACACCGGTGTCGACCGGGTCCGCGTGCTGCTGTGCGTCGTGCTCGGGGGTCAGCTGGTCAGGCATCCAGGACCCAGCAGCTGCTTGAGGTCCGCGAACAGCGCCGGGGTCGGGGTCACCCGGAGCCGGTCGTCGAGCCTCATCACGAGGGTCTGCTCGCGCTTCATGAGGCGCAACCGTACTTCGGTCATCCCAGGGTGGGTCGCCAGGACGTCGCGCAGCTGCTCGACCACCGGACCGGTGCAGCGGGTCGAGGGCAGCGAGATGACGACCGGACCCGAGGGCCCGTCGCTGATGTCGGGGACCGAGACCTCCTGGCCGTGGATCTCCGGCTGGTCCTTGCTGCGGGAAAGCCGGCCCTTGACCGTGAGGATGGCGTCCTCGACCAGCAGCGTGCTCGCCAGCTGGTAGGCGCTGGGGAACAGCAGCACGTCGATGGCGCCGTCGAGGTCCTCCAGGGTCACCATCGCCCACGCGTCCCCGCGCTTGGTGATCTTGCGCTGCACCGAGGTGACCAGGCCGCTGATGCAGATCGGGCTGCCGTCCGTGCGCGACTCGTCGAGCATCAGCTCACCGATCGTGCAGTCGGTGCCCTGGCTCAGCACGTGCTCCAGGCCGAGGAGTGGGTGGTCGGACACGTAGAGACCGAGCATGTCGCGCTCGTGGCCGAGCAGGGTCATCTTGTCCCACTCGTCGATGTCGGGGATGGCGACGGTGACGCCGAACGAGCCGGAGTCCTCCTCGTCGAGGCCCCCGAAGAGCGAGTCCTGGCCGATGGCCTCGTTGCGCTTGATGTCGACGTACTGATCGACCGCCGTCTCGTGGACGGCCACCAGCGCGCGCCGCCGGTGCTTCATGTCGTCGAAGGCACCAGCCTTGATCAGCGACTCGATGACGCGCTTGTTGCAGACGTGCGCGGGCACCTTGGCCAGGAAGTCGTTGAAGTCGAGGTAGCGGCCCTTCTCCTCGCGTGCCGAGACGATGCCGTCCACGACGTTGCCCCCGACGTTGCGCACCGCGGTGAGGCCGAAGCGGACGTCGGTGCCGACGGGGGTGAAGTCGGCGGCCGACTCGTTGACGTCCGGCGGGAGCACCTGGATCTTCATCCGGCGGCACTCGTTGAGGTAGATGGCGGACTTGTCCTTGTCGTCGCGCACCGAGGTGAGCAGCGCCGCCATGTACTCGGCGGGGTAGTTGGCCTTGAGGTAGGCGGTCCAGTAGGACACCAGGCCGTACGCCGCGGAGTGGGCCTTGTTGAAGGCGTAGTCGGAGAACGGCAGCAGGATGTCCCACAGGGTCTTGATGGCGGCGTCGGAGTAGCCGCGCTCCCTCATGCCGCCGGAGAAGCCCTCGAACTGCTTGTCCAGCTCGGCCTTCTTCTTCTTGCCCATCGCGCGGCGCAGGATGTCGGCCTGTCCCAGGCTGTAGCCCGCGAGCTTCTGCGCGATGGCCATGACCTGCTCCTGGTAGACGATCAGGCCGTAGGTCTCGCCCAGGACGTCCTCGAGCGGCTCGGCCAGCTCGGGGTGGATCGGCTCGACCGGCTCGCGGCCGGTCTTGCGTCGGGCGTACTTGTTGTGGGAGTCCGCGCCCATCGGACCCGGGCGGTAGAGCGCGCCCACGGCCGAGATGTCCTCGAAGCAGTCGGGGCGCATGGAGCGCAGCAGCGCGCGCATCGGCCCGCCGTCGAGCTGGAAGACACCGAGGGTGTCGCCGCGCTGGAGCAGGGCGTAGGTGGCGGGGTCGGTGAGCGGGAGGTCCTCGAGGACGACGTCCTCGCCGCGGTTGGCCTTGATGTTCCTGACCGCGTCGTCCATCACGGTGAGGTTGCGCAACCCCAGGAAGTCCATCTTGATCAGGCCGAGGGCCTCGCAGGTGGGGTAGTCGAACTGCGTGATCATCGCGCCGTCGGCGGGCCGCTTGAGCAGCGGGATGACGTCGACCAGCGGCTCGCTGGACATGATCACGCCGGCGGCGTGCACGCCCCACTGCCGCTTGAGGCCCTCGATGCCGATGGCGGTGTCGACGACCCGCTTGACGTCGTTGTCGGCCTCGTAGAGCTGGCGGAACTCCCCGCCCTCGCCGAAGCGCTTGTGCTGCGGGTCGAAGATGTCCTGCAGCGGGACGTCCTTGCCCATCACCGCCGCGGGCATCGCCTTGGTGATGCGGTCGCCCATGGCGAAGGGGTAGCCGAGGATGCGGCTGGAGTCCTTGACGGCCTGCTTGGCCTTGATGGTGCCGTAGGTGACGATGTAGGAGACCCGGTCGTCGCCGTACTTCTCGGTGACGTAGCGGATGACCTCGCCGCGCCGGCGCTCGTCGAAGTCGATGTCGAAGTCGGGCATCGAGACGCGGTCGGGGTTGAGGAAGCGCTCGAAGATCAGCCCGTGCTCGAGCGGGTCGAGGTCGGTGATGCGCAGGGCGTAGGCCACCATCGAGCCGGCACCCGAGCCGCGGCCCGGGCCCACGCGGATGCCGTGGTCCTTGGCCCAGCCGATGAAGTCGGCGACGACGAGGAAGTAGCCCGGGAAGCCCATCTGCGTGATGACGCCGAGCTCGAACTCCGCCTGCTTGCGGACCTTGTCGGGCACCCCGTTCGGGTAGCGGCGCGAGAGGCCGACCTCGACCTCCTTGACCAGCCAGGAGTCCTCGTTCTCCCCCGGCGGGCAGGGGAAGCGGGGCATGTACTTGCCGACGGTCTCGGAGAACTGCACGTCACAGCGCTCGGCGATCAGCAGGGTGTTGTCGCAGGCCTCGGGGAGGTCGCGCCAGATCTCGCGCATCTCCGCGGCGGTCTTGATGTAGTAGCCGTCGCCCTGGAAGGCGAAGCGCTGGCCCGGGCCGTCGCCGGCCGGGACGTCCATCGTGGAGCCGGAGTTGATGCAGAGCAGGTGCTCCTGCGAGGCGGCGTCCTCGCGGTGCACGTAGTGGGAGTCGTTGGTGGCGAGCAGCGGGATGCCGAGGTCCTTGCCCAGGGTGAGCAGGCCGTCGCGGACCCGCCGCTCGATGTCGAGCCCGTGGTCCATCAGCTCCAGGAAGTAGTTCTCCCGGCCGAGGATGTCCTGGAAGTCGCCGGCGGCCTTGCGGGCCGCGTCGTAGTTGCCGTAGCGCAGGTGGACCTGGACCTCGCCGGAGGGGCAGCCGGTGGTGCCGATGATCCCCTTGCTGTGCTGGGCCAGCAGCTCGCGGTCCATGCGGGGGTGCTTGAAGAAGCCGTCGCGCCACGCCCCGGTCGAGAGCCGGAAGAGGTTGTGCATCCCCTCGGTCGACTCGCTGAGCAGCGTCATGTGCGTGTAGGCACCACGCGCCGAGACGTCGTCGGGACCACCGTCGTAGAAGTTGACGCCCTTCTTCTCGAAGCGGCTGATGTTGGGCGCGAAGTAGGCCTCGATGCCGATGATCGGCTTGACCCCGGCCGCCTTGGCCTTGGAGTAGAACTCGTAGGCGCCGAAGACGTTGCCGTGGTCGGTCATCGCGACCGCCGGCATGCCCAGGTCGGCGGCCCGCTGGGCCAGGTCGCCCAGCCGCGCCGCGCCGTCGAGCATGGAGTACTCGGTGTGGACGTGCAGGTGGACGAAGGAGTCCTGCGAGGGCCCGGATGACATCGGTGCGCTGCGTTCCCTTCAGGGTCGTCGTGCGGGCAGGAAGCGGTCTCGACACGCAGGTCGCTGATCCGGGGGAAGGGGATCAGACTACGCGAGCCGAGGGACAGACCATCGCAGGTGCCACCGACAGTCCCGGCCCCGGGCTCAGCCGTCGCGGGCGGCGTCCAGCGACTCGGAGATCACCACGTGGGCGATCCGCTCGAGCCGCTCGAGGCCCAGCGCCGGCGCCCGGGTGGCGAGGTGCTCGGCGACCTCCCGCTCGCGCGCGGGATCGCGCTCCGAGGAGGTCTTGAAGGGCTGGATCGCGCGGGTCAGCGCGGCCCGACGGGCCAGCAGGTCGCCCAGCTGGGCGTCGACCTCGTCGACGAGCGAGCGCAGGCAGGCCAGCGGCTCCGCGCCCGGCCAGACCAGGCGTACGTCGGGGGCGCGCTCCTCGTTGGCCGAGCCGTCGGTGCGCTCGAGCTCGAGCAGGCCGTGGCGGGCGTAGAAGCCGCGCGCGGGGGTGTTGGACTCGAAGACCCACAGGCAGAAGCCGTCGGGCTGCCGGGCCTGGACCAGCTCCAGCAGGGCCGCACCGACGCCGCCGCCCTGGCGTGCCGGCTGGACGTAGAGGTCGTCGAGCCAGCCCGGCGTCCAGCGGGCGTAGCCGACCGGGAGCCCGTCCACCTCGGCGACCCACGTCTCGTCGGTCGCGATCCGCGAGCGGAGCCAGCGGCGTACGTCGTCCTCGTCGTGCACCGGCTCGGGCATCGGGGCGGCCCGGCGGGCGAGGACGTGGATCAGTGCGAGGGCGTCGGCGTCCTCGGGCTCGGCAGGGCGCAGGACCAGGACCGGCTGGCCGGTCGCCGGGAGCCCGGCCCCCTCGGCGCTCGGCTCAGTGGGCGTCACGGATGACCTCGAGGGCCGCGGCGAGGTCCTCGGGGTACGTCGACTCGTACTCGACGTGGTCGCCGGTGTCGGGGTGGACGAAGCCGAGCTTGACCGCGTGCAGCCACTGCCGCTCCAGGCCCACGCGCCGCGCGAGCGCCGGGTCGGCGCCGTACGTGAGGTCACCGACGCAGGGATGCTTCAAGGCGCTCATGTGGACCCGGATCTGGTGGGTCCTCCCGGTCTCGAGGTGCACCTCGAGCAGGCTCGCGAAGCGGTGTGCCTCGAGGGTCTCGTAGTGGGTCACCGAGGCGCGACCGTCGGCCATCACCGCGAACTTGTAGTCGTGCTTGGGGTGGCGGCCGATCGGGGCGTCGACGGTGCCCTCGAGCGGGTCCGGGTGCCCCTGCACGAGCGCGTGGTAGGTCTTGTCGACGGTGCGCTTGCGGAAGGCGTCCTTGAGCACGCTGTAGGCGTGCTCGGACTTGGTGATCACCATGACTCCCGAGGTGCCCACGTCCAGGCGCTGGACGATGCCTTGGCGCTCCGAGGCCCCGCTGGTGGCGATCCGGAAGCCCGCGCCGGCCAGGTGCCCGACCACGGTCGGACCGCTCCACCCCGGCGAGGGGTGCACCGCGACGCCGACCGGCTTGTCGATCACGACGATGGACTCGTCGTCGTGGATGATCTTGATCCCCTCGACGATCTCCGGCACCACGACCAACGGGTCGGTGAGCGTGGGGATGGTGACGTCGAGGACCGCGCCGGGCAGGACCCGGTCGCTCTTGCCGATCTCGGCACCGTCCATGCGGACCAGCCCGCCGGCGATCAGGTCGGCGGCGCGGGTGCGGGACAGGCCGAACATCCGGGCCATGGCGGCGTCGACCCGCTCCCCCGCCAGCCCATCGGGCACCGAGAGGCTGCGCTGCTCCGAGGTCTGCGTCATGCCGTCCGCTCCTGCTGGTCCGCGGGCTCGTCCTCGTCCTCGGGCACCCGGGTCCCGTCGAGCCGGACACCGCGGAAGGCCTGCACGAGGATCAGTGCGGCGGCCACGTTGATGCACACGTCGGCGATGTTGAACACCGGCCAGTTCGGCAGCATCAGGAAGTCGATGACGTGCCCGCGCAGCGGTCCCGGTTCACGCAGGATGCGGTCGGTCAGGTTGCCCGACACGCCCGCGAGCAGGGCCCCGAGGGCCACCGCCCACAGCCGGCTGCGCACGCGGAGGCTGAGGTAGAGCACCACGAGGACCGCCACGATCGCCAGGCAGCTGAGGACGACGGTGTACTCGGTGCCCGTGCTGAACGCCGCGCCGGGGTTGCGCACGAGGTTGAGGACCAGCAGGTCCCCGACCAGGGGCACGTCCGGCTCCCCGTCGAGGTGCTCGACGGCCAGGACCTTCGTGACCATGTCGACGGCGTACAGGACCACCGCGATGCTGGCGAGCAGCAGCCGGGCCCGCACCGCGGACAGGGTGGGAGGTTCTCCCCCGGGGTCTGGGGCTACCGTCGTTCCTCGCGCTGCTTGCATGTCATGCACAGTGTGGCACGCGGGAACGCCATGAGACGAAGCTTGCCGATGGGCTGGCCGCACGACTCGCACACCCCGTAGGTGCCGTCGGCGATGCGGGCCAGTGCCCGGTCGATCTGGGCCAGCTTGTCGCGCTCGCTGTTGAGCACGCTCATCTCGTGGTCGCGCTCGAAGGTCGTCGCGCCGAGGTCCGCCTGGTCCTGACCGGCCCCGTCGCCGGAGTCGCGCATGAGCCCGGAGAGCTCGGCCTCCTGCTCGGCGACGATCTCCAGGCTGTGGGCCCGCTGCTCCTCCAGCCCGGTCAGCACCTCGGCGAGCTCCGCAGGGGTCCAGGCGTCCTCGCCGTCCTTCACCACCAAGGCGTCCGCGGTGGCCGAGGGGGCAGTGGTCTTCTTCACGGCACCAGTCTTCTTCGTCGTGGTCGATCGAGCCGAATCGGCGGGCTTCTCAGGCGGCGCGGCCTTCTTGGCGGGCGCGGCCTTCTCGGCCGGCGCGGCCTTCTTGGCGGGCGCGGCCTTCTCGGCCGGCGCGGCCTTCTCGGCCGGCGCGGCCTTCTTCGCGGGGGCAGCCTTCTTCGCGGGCGCGGCCTTCTTCGCGGGGGCAGCCTTCTTCGCGGGGGCAGCCTTCTTCGCGGGCGCGGCCTTCTTCGCGGGCGCGGCCTTCTTCGCGGGCGCGGCCTTCTTCGCGGGCGCGGCCTTCTTCGCGGGCGCGGCCTTCTCGGCCGGCGCGGCCTTCTCGGCCGGCGCGGCCTTCTTCGCGGGGGCAGCCTTCTTCGCGGGCGCGGCCTTCTTCGCGGGGGCAGCCTTCTTCGCGGGGGCAGCCTTCTTCGCGGGCGCGGCCTTCTTCGCGGGCGCGGCCTTCTTCGCGGGCGCGGCCTTCTTCGCGGGCGCAGCCTTCTTCGCGGGCGCGGCCTTCTTGGCCGGGGCAGCCTTCTTCGCGGGCGCGGCCTTCTTGGCCGGCGCGGCCTTCTTCGCTGGGGCCGGTTCCTCCGTCGCGGTCGAACGGCGGCGGATCAGTCGCCCTGCGGCGGACGCGGCGGTGCCGGCGAGCGACTTGCGTGCGGCTCGAGCCATCGGGCTCGACTCCCCTCGACAGGCCCGACGACGGGGTCGGGCTGGACCAGTGATGGCCGGAGGCTAGTGGGTGGTGCGGTGGCCCACAATCCGCCTCGCCGGGAACGGCAAAGGCCGGCTCCCCGAGGGGGAGCCGGCCTTCGACGTACGTGCGAGGGGTGGGAGGGTCTCAGCCCTCCTCCTCCCCCAGGATGGAGCGCAGGCGCTTGGGCGCCGGGGCGTCCTCGGAGGGCGCCTCGTCGGCGTTGCCCTCCAGGGCCTCGAGCTGCTGGGTGAAGTAGCTGCGCAGGCGGGAGCGGTACTCGCGCTCGAAGGAGCGCAGGCGGTCCACCTCGCCGGAGAGCTTGTCGCGCTCGCGCTCGAGGTCGCCGAACATCTGCTGGCGGCGCTCGGCGGTCTCGGAGTCGAGCATCTGCGCGCGGGTGCGGGCGTCGGCCTCCATCCGATCGGCCTTGGTCTTGGACTCGCTCTCGAGGCGCTCGGCCTTGGTGCGGGCCTCGCCGATGATCTTGTCGGCCTGGTCCTTGGCGTCCTCGACGAGCTCGTCGGCGTTGCGCGTGGCGATCTCGAGCAGTCGTGCCGCGGCGTTGGACGCATCGGCGACGGTCTCCACGCGGAGCGTCTGCGCCGGGGCGGCGGGCGCCGCAGCCGGGGCTGCGGGCTCGGGGGCCTTGACCGGCTCCGGCTGGGCGACCGGCGGCGTGAACGCCTCGGTCGGCGGGCCACCTGCCTGCACCTGGGAGAGCTGGACGCGCAGGTCGTCGTTCTCCTTCGTGAGGCGGGCCAGCTCGGCCTCCACCTCGTCGAGGAACTGGTCGACCTCCCCCATGTCGTAGCCCTCACGGAGGCGGACGGGCGTGAAGCGCTTGTTGCTCACGTCCTCGGGCGTCAGCGGCATGACCTCACCCATTCGTAGTCGTCATTCGGCAGCGGGCCAGACGGCCCACCGCTCCTGTCGGTCGAACAATAGCGTCAAGCCTGGGGCACGTGTGACCCACGGTGCTCCCAGCGGCGCGCCGAGCCCCGCGGACCGCTCAGGAGGAGAGCAGGACCGCGTCGTTGACGTTGAGCAGCACCCAGGCGATGACCAGCACCAGCAGGAAGCTGAGGTCCAGGGCGAAGTTGCCCAGGCGCAGGGGCGGGATCACCTTGCGCAGCGCCTTGATCGGCGGGTCGGTGATCGAGTACACGACCTCGAGCACGACCAGCAGCGGCCCGGTGGGCTGCCACTGGCGGGCGAAGACCATGACCCAGTCCACGATGAAGCGGACCCACATCAACGCGATGAACACGAAGAGGATGACGTGGATGATCGAACCTACGACGTACACGTCGGGAGCTCTCCTGGGTCTTCTGGGCGCGGGCGGGACAGGGGCCTAGCGTCCCACGGGCCGCTCAGCTCTGGTTGAAGAAGCCACCCTCGACGATGCGCTCCTTGTCCTCCGCGGTCACGCTGACGTTGTGCGGGGACAGCAGGAACACCTTGTTGGTGACGCGCTCGATGGTGCCACGGGTGGCAAAGACCAGGCCGGCGGCGAAGTCGACCAGGCGCTTGGCGTCGGCGTCGTCCATCTCGGTGAGGTTCATGATGACCGGCACGCCGTCGCGGAAGTGCTCACCGACGGTGCGCGCCTCGTTGTAGGTGCTGGGGTGCAGGGTCGTGATGCGGGACAGCTCGGCCACCACTCCGGTCGGGCCGGCGGCGGGACGGCGCCGCTCGGCGAGGTCTGAGACCGGAGCCGGGCGGGGTGCCCGGGCGGCGGCGACGGGTCGGGTCTCGACGGTCTCGTCGTGGCCGTCGTGCTCGTCGTACCGGCCGGTGTCCTCGACGAGGCCGAGGTACTCGCCGATCCTGCGCATCGCGCCGCTCATGAGTCGTGTCCTCCGGGATCGGGCGCCCCGAAGACGAGGCGCTGGTTGGTCTGAACGCTAACGGGCCGGTGGCCTGGAACCGAGGATTGCCGAGCCGACACGCACGTGTGTCGCTCCGGCGGCGACGGCCTGCTCGAGGTCGCCGCTCATCCCGGCCGAGAGCCGGGCGGCGCCGGGGTGCACACGCAGCAGGTCGGCCCGCACGGCTGCCAGGCGCGCGAAGGCCTCGGCGGGGTCCTCCCCCAGTGGCGCCACGGCCATCAGACCGGCCAGGCGCAGGCCGTCGGCGGCCTCGACCGCGTCGGCCAGGGCCGGGAGGTCGTCGGGGTCGGCACCCGCACGGTGGTCGGCGCCGGGCGGGTCGAGGCTGACCTGGAGCAGCACCTCCACCTCGGCACCGCGCTCGACCGCACCGGCCGCGAGCCGACCCACGAGCTTGGCGCGGTCCACGGACTCCACGACGTCGGCGTACCGCGCGACGGCGGCGGCCTTGTTGCTCTGGAGACCACCGATGTAGTGCCAGCGCAGCCCGAGGTCGGCGCACTCGGCGGCCTTGGCCTCGGCCTCCTGGTGGCGGTTCTCCCCGACGTCGGTGACGCCGAGCTCGGCGAGGAGGCGTACGTCGGAGGCGGGGAAGAACTTGGTGACGACCGTGAGCCCGACCGAGCCAGGCTCCCGCCCGGCGGCGGCGCAGGCGCGGTCGATCCGGGCACGGACCCCGGCGAGGTTGCGCTCGAGCTCCTCGCGGCGGTCCTGGAGGCTCATGCCGCGACCGTCCACACGAGCCCCGCGAGGCGGCCGGACCGCTCGCCGTCGCGACGGTAGGAGTGCAGTGCGTCGTCCTCGCGCGTGCAGCGGGACACCTCGACCGGCTCGATGCCGTGGGCGAGCAGCTGGGCCCGCACGCCTGCTCCGAGGTCGAGCGCCGGTGTGCCCCAGGTGGTCTGGGCGCGGGTCTGCGGGACGACGCCGGCCACCTCCTCGCGCATCTGCTCGGGCACCTCGTAGCACCCGCCGCACACGTGCGGGCCCACCCACGCCACGAGGTCGCGAGCCCCCTGCTCCCGCATGCGCTCCACGGTGCGCCCGACGACGTCGAGCACCACGCCGGCCCGACCGGCGTGCACGACGCCGAGGACCCCGGTGGCGGTGTCCGCGAGGAGCACCGGGACGCAGTCGGCGACCCGCACCATGAGCCCGAGACCGGGGGTGGTCGTGACCATCGCGTCGGCGGTGGGGACCTGCTCGCTCGGGGCCGGGCCGGGCTCGTCGACCAGCAGCACGACGTCGCCGTGGACCTGGTTCATCCGCGCGAAGCGGACCCCGCAGGCCGCCTCGAGGGCGGGCAGGCTCTGCTCGAAGCCGGGCCGCAGGCCCTGCAGGTCGAGGCTGGCGTCGGTGAAGGCGACGTCCACACGGACGTCGCCCTCACGGTGGTCGCGGAAGGAGAACACGAGCCTGCGCAGCGCCCTACTTCAGGAAGTCGGGCACGTCGAGCTCGTCGTCGTCGAACTCGACGCGGCGCGGGGCCGGGCGCGGGGCCGGCGCGCTGGCCTGGACGGCAGGAGCGGGCGTCGGCGCCGGGGCCTCCTGGCGCTGGGCGACGGCGGCGGCGACCGCGGCGCGGGTCTCCTCCTGGGTCTGCACCGGCTTGGGCTCGCGGCGCAGGACCGTGCCCTCGTCGCGACGCTTCGGGGTGCCGCCGTCGAAGCCGGCGGCGATGACGGTCACGCGGACCTCGTCGCCCAGTGCGTCGTCGATGGTCGCACCGAAGATGATGTTGGCCTCGGGGTGCACGGCCTGGGCGACCAGGGCCGCGGCCTCGTTGATCTCGAACAGGCCGAGGTCGGAGCCACCGGCGATCGAGAGCAGCACGCCGTGGGCCCCGTCGATGCTCGCCTCCAGCAGCGGCGAGGAGACCGCCATCTCCGCGGCGGCGACCGAGCGGTCCTCGCCCCGGGCCGAGCCGATGCCCATGAGTGCGGAGCCGGCGTTGGCCATGACCGACTTCACGTCGGCGAAGTCGAGGTTGATCAGACCGGGCGTGGTGATGAGGTCGGTGATGCCGGAGACACCCTGCAGCAGCACCTGGTCGGCCTGCTTGAAGGCGTCGAGCACCGAGACGTTGCGGTCGGAGATCGACAGCAGCCGGTCGTTGGGGATCACGATGAGGGTGTCGACCTCCTCGCGGAGCGCGGCGATGCCCTCCTCGGCGGAGTTGGCGCGACGGCGGCCCTCGAAGGCGAACGGGCGCGTCACGACGCCGATGGTCAGGGCCCCGAGCGAGCGCGCGATGCGGGCCACGACCGGAGCACCGCCGGTGCCGGTGCCGCCGCCCTCGCCGGCGGTCACGAAGACCATGTCGGCGCCCTTGAGGACCTCCTCGATCTCGTCGGCGTGGTCCTCGGCGGCGCGGCCGCCGACCTCGGGGTTGGCGCCGGCGCCGAGGCCGCGGGTCAGCTCACGACCGATGTCGAGCTTGACGTCGGCGTCGCTCATGAGCAGCGCCTGGGCGTCGGTGTTGATGGCGATGAACTCCACGCCCTTCAGACCGACCTCGATCATCCGGTTCACGGCGTTCACCCCACCGCCGCCGATGCCGACGACCTTGATGATGGCCAGGTAGTTCTGTGCTGCCACGGCTCTCGCCTCTCGATTCTGGAGATCTCGGTGCTGGTGGGTGGTGCTGGAGGTCCTGCGGGGTCCTGCTGTCGTGCGGTCCTGCCGGGTCTGCTCGACGGGCGTCCGCTGCGTCGCCCTGGTCGACCCTGAACTCTGACCCTCAGCCTGAGGGTTATAGTTATGTCAACCTCGTCGTGGGCACGACAGTAGGAGCGGGTCGGCCCGGATCCGCGCAGACACGCCCGGTCGTCGCCGACTCACGCTCGAATCCGTGCCGACTCACGCTCGAATCAGTGCCGGGTCAGGCTCTTGTGTCGGATGTGTGGGTCATGTTCGGCCTGGGAGTGTGGGTCGGTGTCCGCCGAGGGTGAGCATGAGCAGCGCGATGAGGGCGTCGGGGTCTTTGAAGCCGAAGGCCATGCGGGTGCGGAGTCGGATCTTGGTGTTGAGTGACTCGGTGCGGCCGTTAGACAGCCCGTGGGTGATCGCGGCCAGGATCGGGGTGCGTTGACGGCGCACGGTGCGTTGCAGGTCGACCATGTGCGGGATCCGGGACGCTGCGGCTGATCGGCACCAGGCGTCGAGGGCGTCGCCGGCTTGGTCGGCGGGCAGCTGGAAGACCAGCCGTAGGCCTTCTTTGAGGAGGTAGGCGCGGTAGAGGCGGGTGTCGTTGACCGCGAGCCACTCGAGCTTGGCTTGTTGACGTTCGGTGAGGTCCTCGGGGTTCTTCCACAGCGAGTAG
>NZ_BAAGUS010000028.1:0-17264 GCF_054781275.1 Nocardioides ginkgobilobae
TTCACACCCGATGCCGGCAAAACGCATGCTCATCAACCCGAAGGCGACAATGAACCTATGAGCCAGACACCGGGTGCTCAGGATCCAACCAGCCGCTGATCGCGGCGAGCCTCACCCTGACACTGACGAGAACCTAGCGGCGCCGCGTCCTACGGTGGCGCCATGACACCCGTCGGCGACCCCGGACCGTTCTCCGCCCACCTCGGGTTCCGCGTGGTGCGCGCCGACGCCCAAGGCGCGGTGGTGGAGGCCGACCCGCAGCCCGAGCACCTCAACGGCGGCGGCATCCTGCACGGCGGCTACCTCAGCGCGCTGCTGGACAGTGCCACCGGCTGGGCCGTGCACGGCGCCGGGCCGGCGGGCATGGTCGCGCCGCACGTCACGCTCACGACGCAGTTCCTTAAGGCGGGCGTCGCGGGGCGTCCCCTGGTCGCGACCGCCACGTGCACCAGCCTGGGTCGCCGCATCTGCACCACCGAGGCCGAGGTGTCCCAGGGCGGCAAGGTCGTCGCTCGCGCCACCGGCACCCACGCCGTCATCGTCAGCGGAGGCTGACCCGGCGCGGGACCGGCACTGGACCGGCTTTCCCGCACGTGGTGGGGTGTGCCCGTGGACCTCACGTACCCGGTCATCGTCGCGGCCGCCAAGACCTGGTTCAAGGTCTCGGCGATGGACATCCACATGACCGGCACCGAGCACATCCCCACCGAGGGCGGGGCCCTCGTGGCGGTCAACCACGTCTCCTACGTCGACTACCTCATAGGTGGCTACCCCGGTGCGCAGCGCGGCCGCTACATCCGCTTCATGGCCAAGAAGGAGATCTTCGACTCGCCCCTTGGCGGCCCCTTCATGCGCAGCTTCGGCCACCTCGAGGTCGACCGCGAGGCCGGCGCGGCCTCGATGCGCACCGCAGTCGACGCCCTGCGCAAGGGCGAGCTGGTCGGCATCTTCCCCGAGGCCACCATCTCCCAGAGCTTCCTCATCAAGGAGCTCAAGACCGGCGCCGTGCGGATCGCGGCCGACGCCGGCGTCCCGCTCATCCCCCTGGTCGTCTGGGGAACCCAGCGCATCCTCGCGAAGGGTCGCAAGATCGACCTCTCACGCCACCACCGCATCGACATCGAGGTCGGCGAGCCGATGCACCCCACCGGGGAGGACCCGGCCGCGGAGACAGCCGAGCTCAAGCGCCGGATGGAGGAGATGCTCGAACGCTGCATCCTGGCCAGCCCGCCCGAGGAGCGCCCGGCCGGCGCGTGGTGGCTCCCCCAGCAGTACGGCGGCTCGGCGCCCACCATCGAGGAGGCCGCCGCGCAGTATGCCGAGGAGCGGCGCCGCCGCGCCGAGGCCAAGTCCGCCAAGCGCAAGCGCTGAGCGCCGGGCCGGAAAGCGCCGGCGAGCGGGTCACCCGCCGCACAGCACGCGGAGGCTGAACCCACCGATCTCCTGCTCGCCGCCGTCCCAGCGGGCCGTCAGCTCGTGCAGGTCCATCCCGCCCGTCGCTGGGTCCACCTCGACGAAGAGGTAGTGGTCGCCCGGTGCGACCACCCGTGGCCGGTCCAGCGGCACCCGCTGCTCCCAGGACCGCTGCGCGCCGGCGAGTCCGGCCGGGCTGTCGCGGGCATCGCCGATCAGACGCGTGTCGTAGGACAACCGGTCCGACGTGGGCCCGACTCCCTGGGAGACCGCCATGTGCGGAGCCGCGGGCCCCGGGTGCGGCCCGAGGTACTGGGTCACGGAGTCGATGGCGTTGCTGCGCTCGGCGTACGTCGCCGGCAGCAGGCGCGTCCGCTCGCTCACCCGCAGCCGTGCCTGGACCAGGACCGGCGTCTCGTACGCCGCGGGCGCGTCACCGATCGAGCCGCAACCCGCGAGCCTGGTGCCCCGCCCCCACACCTTGCGAGGGCCGTAGCGGAACGGCACCAGGGCCACCGCCGCCGGCTCCTGCGCCGCCGGCTCCTGCGCTGCCCCCTCCGCGCCGGACGAGGCCGGTTCCTCCGGCTTCGCGCCGGGATCGCTGACGACGCAGCCTGTCAGGAGGACGGGCGCCAGAAGGGCAGGCAGGAGACGGATCCGAGACATGCCTCCATGCTGGCACGACGGGGACGTCGCACGGGCTCCCCGGGTAGGAGTCGAACCTACGTCGCTAGTCCTGATTCAAAGTCAGGCGGGCCCTGCCGGCAGACCAACCGGGGATAGGCGTCCAACCCTAGGGCTCCCCCCGGACGTCATACGAACCGGCACAGCCGACGTCCTGTCCGCATGACGTTGCGCGGCAGGGGCGGGCGGGACGGGCGCTGGGACGGGCGCTACTCGGCCTCGATCACGTCGATGAGGAACCACAGGGTCGAGTTGCCGGGGATGCTCGGCGGGCTGCCCTGCGTGCCGTAGCCCAGCGCCGGCGGGATCTGCAGCAGCACCCGGCTGCCGACGGGCACGCCCTCGAGGCCGATCGACCAGCCGGGGATCAGGCCGGAGAGCGGGGAGACCAGCGGCTCGCCGCGGGAGTAGGACTCGTCGAAGGGGGCGTCGGCGTCGTACACCGAGCCGAGGTAGTCGACGGTGACGGTGTCCTGCGGGGTGACCTCGCGGCCGTCGCCCTCCTCGAGCACGAGGACCTGGACGGGGGTGTCGAGCTCGGGCTCCTCCACGCCGGAGAAGTCCAGGCCGACCGGGTCGCCGCCCTCCTCCACGACCGTGGGCTGGGCCTCGGGGTCGGCCTCCTCGGCCTCCTGCGAGGACGGCTCGGGCGAGACCTCCTGCGGGGAGACCAGGTCGGCGACGACGACCACGGCGTCCTCGGCCGGCAGGCCGAGCGGGTTGGACTCGGCGGCCCCGCCGAAGAGCTCGTCGACGGTGGTGACCGCGGCGACGCGCGAACCGTAGGTCGCGCCCTCCATCAGGTCGGTGAAGACCGGGCCGACCTGCGCCTCGTCGTAGGGCAGCGACTGCGGGGCGCCGTTGTCGTAGTCGTTGTAGACCTGCTCCTCGGTCGTGCCGTTGGCGACGTAGAGGTAGGTGGTGACGACGTCACCCTCGGCGATCTCCTCGCCGTCGCCCTCGACGAGGGTGGTGACCTCGGTGGCGTCGGTGTTCTCGACCCCGCCGTCCCACTCGACCTCGAGCGCCTCGCCGACCTCGCCGGAGAAGCTCACCCCCGAGATGGACTCCCCGGTGCCGGAGCCGGTGCCGGCCGGGTCGGAGGCGTCCTCGGAGTCGGAGCCGCAGGCCGCCAGGGGCAGCAGCAGCGCGGTCAGGGCCAGGGTGGTGCGGGTACGACGGAGCACGGGACGCAACCGTACGTGGTCGCGCCCCGCGCTCAAGGCGTCGGGTCGAGCCGGCCGGTCAGCCCAGCGTGCGCGCCGAGCGCGCCACGACCTTGCCGTCGCGCACCCAGCGGACCTCCACGCGGTGCTCGCCCGCGCCCACCGCACCGGCCGAGGCCAGGCGGAAGGCGGCCGGCACGCCACGGCTCACGACCGTGCGCTCGGCCACCTTGCGGCCGTCGACCCACAGCTGCACGCGCTCGTCGGCGCGGGTCGGGCAGCCGGTGAGGCTGACCGAGGCGCGCGTGGGGCAGCGGTCGGCGGTGTCGAACAACCCGTCGGCGTCTCTGTCGGGGCACCCGGCGCCCGTGCTCGGACCCCGGTCGCGGGGGCAGGCGTCGGCGACGTCCGGCACGCCGTCGCGGTCCTGGTCCGCGACGACGGTGGTGGAGCGGGCGACCACCGTGAAGGTGGTCGGCTCCAGGATCTCCTGGGGGTCGACGGTCACGGAGAGGTCGCGGCGGGCCCAGGGCACGGTGACCGTGACGCGGTTCTCGCCCTCCTCGACGACCTGCGACGAGCCGCCGTTGACCGACATCGCGAAGACGCTGGCGCCGGTCCACTCGAGGGTCACCTCGACCGTGGACTGCTGCTCCACCGGGATCGTGAAGTAGTCCATCGTGTCCACCGCGCTCACCAGGCCGCCCAGGCCCAGGGTGCTGTCGGTCGGCAGCTTGGTGACGCCGCCCTCGGGCGTGAGCGTCACCGTGGAGCGGGTGACCTTCCCGGCCACGGGCGCGTCGCGCAGGTCGCGCCTCGGCATCCGCGGCGCCGCGACCTGGACGCCCAGGGCGTCGGGCACGGAGTCGGCGGTGGCGACCCAGTCGTTGCTGCGCAGGTGGTAGCCGGTGACCGCGTTGACCGTGTAGGGCGCCGTGATCTGCTGGTCCGCCAGGTAGTCGCGGCGGATATTGAAGGTGACGGTGTTGTCGGCGTTCCACGTGGCGGTGCCGTCCGGCAGGTAGTAGCCGGTGCCGTTGTCCATCACCTTGACGACACCCGAGGGGTCGCCGGTGCCGATGAAGGAGTCGAAGCGGCGGCCGTCGACGAGCAGGCTGTAGGCGGTGACCGACCCCGGCACGGCGGTCGGGGCGACCTGGCCCACCGACATCGTCGCGCGGACGAACTTCCGGTCGGTCCGCACGCTCATCGAGGAGAGGTCCGTGACGGGGGTGCCGCCGTCGCCGGTGGCGTCCTCGGCGGAGGCCGAGCGTCGGGTGGGGAGCTTGCCCAGCGGCACGTTGGCGGCCTGGCCCGCGACCACGACCCGGCCGTCCTGGACGGTCGTCCGCGAGGTGCGCAGCAGCGGTCGCGTGCTCGCCACCGGGTCGGGGGTGAAGTCGCCGACGGCCAGCGGGACGGCGCCCTGGTCCGGCTGCGGGCAGTCAGCGGGCGAACCGGTCGCGGAGGCGTAGCGGTGGTCGCGCGGGTGCTGCACCTGGAAGGAGCTGGTCCCGTCACCTGCCACGTCGTTGGCCGCGAGCCGGTCGCGGCGGGTCACCTCGCCGTCCCCGTCGCGGTCGATGTAACGGCTCATCCGGAGGGCGAAGCCCTCGACGTCGAGCGTGGAGACGCACTTGGCCAGGCCCGGCGGGTCGGCGCTGTAGGCCATGATGTCGTTGGTGGTGGTCGGGCCCCACGGGCCGTCGGCGCCGTCGCCGACGTGGCCGACGGTCAGGCAGTGGCCGACCTCGTGGGCGACCAGCTCGTAGAGCGGGAAGAAGTCCGAGGCGCCCGGCACCGGGTCGACGGCGCCGTTGACGGCGAAGCAGACGTTGCCGCCCACGCCCCCGCAGTCGGCGACGTAGGTGCCGCCGTTCTCCTGGCCGTGCTGGTCGAAGCCCTTCTTCCCCTGCCAGGACTCGAAGTTCAGCGGGTCGTCCTCGACGAAGCAGGGCGTGCCCTCGCCGTCGACGATGCCCAGCTCACCGGCGAACGAGACCGGGTCGATGCCGATCCCGATGCCGCCGGCGGGGTTGCTCATGATGACGACGATCTCCGGGTCGACCAGGTCGATCGGGTCACCAGCAGCCCGGCGGGGTCGACCTTCAGCTCGTACGTCGTGATGTTGAAGTCGACGCCGTCGGCGAGCCACTCCATGCCCATCTCGTCGGCGAGGTAGTCGATGCCCTCGCCCCACATCTGCACGGCCTGCTCCCCCACCCGCAGGTCCCGCTCGACACCCGGGGAGACCGGGGCCAGCACCGCCACGTCGATCTGCGGGTCGTCGAGGGCGTTGAGCCCGACCTTCATGTGGTAGCAGGTGTTGTCGGGGTTGAGCGGGTCCCGGTCCACCACGCAGCCGGCGGGCAGGTTGCCGTCGCCGAAGTACGAGCGGGTGTAGTCGTCACCGGGCGAGGCGACGGCCGGGACCCCCACTGAGAGGAGGGCGGTGGCGGTCGCCGCGAGGAGGGCGACCGGGCTCAGGATCTGACGGGCGTTCACGTCTGCGTCAACGACCGAGCGCGCTGGAGGCTACCCCCGGGTCCCGGCGGCCCGGCCCGCGCTGGCGCCCAGGCAGTGGCCCAGCTCGTCGCCGACCAGGCCGAAGGCCTCCATCGGGTCCACGCCACCGACCACGAAGGTCCCGTTGACCGCCAGGCAGGCGTCGGCCGCGTCCGGTCCGGGCTCGCCGCAGTCCTGGTCGAAGGTGCCCTCGGGGAGGCTGTGGTGGCTGTCGAAGCCGGACCGCGCCCGCCAGGCGCCCAGGGCGAAGACGTCCTCGTAGGCCGCGCACTCCGCACCGTCGCGGTCGACCACCCGGAGCAGCGCCCCGCCGGCGGTGTCGGTGTCGTCGACGACCACGAAGACCACCTCGGGGTCCACGAGCTCGTGCTCGGCGTCGCTGCCCAGCCGCTCGGTGCGGACCACGAGGTCGCGCGGGTCCTCCTGCAGCCCCTCGAGCCCTCCGGCCCACATGCGGGTGGCATCGGTGATCAGCCCGACGGCCCGGTCGACGTCGTCGGGGTCGCTGGCCCCGTCGACGAGCACGACCACCTCCACGACGTCCTCGCCGGCGACCGGCACCTCCACGGGCGGGCCCGGGTCGGAGCTGACCGTGTCGTCGTCGCCGCGGGTGAGCAGCAGCGCGACCCACACCAGCGCGAGCGCGGCCACGACGGCGAGCAGCAGCACCAGCCTGCGGCGCACGGTCCCCCCTCACGTCGAGCCGGATGTCGGCGTACGTCGTTAGGGTCGCAGACGTGGACCTGCCCGTCATGCCGCCGGTGCGACCGATGCTCGCGAAGTCCGTCAAGGGGGTCCCCGACCCTGCCAAGCACGGCGGTCTCTCCTTCGAGCCCAAGTGGGACGGCTTCCGCTGCCTGCTGTTCAAGGACGGCGACGAGGTCGAGCTGACCAGCCGCAACACCAAGCCCCTGACCCGCTACTTCCCCGAGCTCGTGGAGGCCGCCCGCGAGCAGCTGCCCGAGCGCTGCGTGCTCGACGGCGAGGTCTTCGTCGCGCGGCCGCGCGAGAGCGGGGGCCGGGAGCTGGAGTTCGAGGTGCTGCAGGAGCGCATCCACCCCGCCGCGTCCCGGGTCACGATGCTCAGCGAGACCACCCCGGCCGAGTACGTCGCCTTCGACCTGCTCGCGCTGGGCGAGGAGTCCCTGGTCGACCGGCCGTTCGCCGAGCGGCGCGCGGCGCTGGAGCGGGCGTGGGAGCAGGTGCCGCACGGCCGCTGCCACCTCACGCGCACCACGACCGACCCCGTCGAGGCGGAGCGGTGGTTCGAGCAGTTCGAGGGCGCGGGGCTCGACGGCGTGATCGCGAAGCCGCTCGGGGCGGCGTACGAGCAGAACGCGCGGACGATGCTGAAGATCAAGCACGAGCGCACCGCCGACGTCGTCCTCGCCGGCTACCGCGAGCACAAGACCTCCACGCCGGAGCGCCCGCTGCTGGGCTCGATGCTGCTGGGGCTCTACTCCGGCGGCACGCTGCAGCACGTCGGCGTCAGCGCCAGCTTCACCGAAGCCCGACGGGCCGAGCTCTGGAGCGAGCTGCAGGAGCTGGTCTGCCCGATCGAGGAGCACCCGTGGGGCGCCTGGGCCGGCGAGGCCGGCTGGGCCATCGCCAACCCGGACAGGGTTCCCGGCACCCAGAGCCGCTGGAGCGCCGGCAAGGACCTCTCCTTCACCCCGCTGCGGCCCGAGCGGGTGCTGGAGGTGAAGTACGACAACATGGAGGGGCGGCGATTCCGCCACACCGCGCACTTCAAGCGCTGGCGGCCCGACCGCGAGCCCACCTCCTGCGGCTACGAGCAGCTCGACGAGGTCGCCCGCTACGACCTCGCCGACATCCTCACCGACGGTCGAGGCGAGGGCGGCTGACGTCCCGGCCGCCGAGGTCTAGGGTCGAGGCATGGCCGAGACCTACCCCGTCGTCCTCCTCGTCGAGCAGGCGCTCTCCCCCGCCGATGCCGTCCAGGTCCGCTCCCTGCACGAGGAGCTGGTCGCGGAGGGGCAGACGGTGAGCTACCACGTGCTGCTCCCGATCCAGGACGCCGCGGCACGGATCGAGGCGGCCATGGGCTCGCTGGCCGGCGGCGACCTGCTGACCAGCCCGGCGGTCACGATGTCCGAGGTCGACCTGGAGTCGGTGCGCGAGGAGTGCCGGCAGGCCTCGGAGGAGGAGCTGCGGCTGACGCTGGCCCGGCTCGCCGACGCCGGCGCTATCGCGACCGGCCGGGTCATCCACGAGCCCCCGGTCGACGCGCTGGCCGCCGAGGTCGGGGCCATCGACGGGCGCGAGGCGATCATCCTGACCCGCCCGCACGTCGTGGCGGAGTTCTTCCACCTCGACTGGACCTCGCAGGCCCGCCGCAAGCTCGGCGTCCCGGTGCTGCACCTGCTCGAGCACGAGACGATCGAGGGCCAGTCCGCCGGGGGCGGCGAGGGGATCAGCGGCGCCTGAGCCCCTCAGAACTCGTACTTGAAGCGGCGCAGGTCCTTCTCGAAGACCTGCGCCACCTTGTCGCGCATCTCTGACGTGTAGTGCTGGCGGTAGTCGGTCGAGGGCCCGGTGTTGACCTTGAGGGTCTCCCCCGGCCACACCAGGCCGATCCGCTCCCAGACCTGGCGCAGGTCCTCGTCGAAGCGCTCCTGGCGGCCGATGAAGTCGGCCGGGCGGCCACGTGCCCGCAGGTAGGTGATCTGGGCCCGGCGCAGCTCGCGCTGCTCGTCGGGGCCGCGCAGCACGAAGCTCTCGAAGTCGGGGTACGCCGGCAGCACCCGCTTCCACAGCCGGTTCTTGGCCAGCTGCTTGGCGGCCTTCTCGTTGCCCTCGGCGGCCTGGGTCTCGGCGCGGCGCATCATGGCGTACCAGGAGTACATCCGGGCCCAGGGGTTCCGGACGAAGCCGAAGATGAAGTAGTCCGACAGCTCGGGGTGGGCCTTGAGCGCCGGACCGAGCCGGGCGTGCCGACCCCCGCGCAGGCCCTGGAGGTACTGCACGTCCGGGATGTCCGCCTGGAGCATCCGGTCGATGGTCGAACCACCGGTCTTCTGCACGTGCACGAAGAGCACGCGCTTCTCGTGGGAGACCATCATGCGGCGAAAACTACCAGTGGCCGACCGCCCGCCCCGACCCCCGCCGACCGCCGTGCCGGCCGCCCCGGCGCCCGCTGTTACCGAACCCTGGCGATCCTGTGGATCGCACGTGGTGGCCCCGCGCGGCAGCACTGCCTAGCGTTGTCACCACGAGGTCGCCGGGGGGCGGCCTCGTGACCTGGACCAGTGATCACGGGTCCGCGCGGCTGGGGGGCTGCGTGGCTCCGATCCACCAGGCAAGGGCTCCGGGGGGAGCCCGGTACAAGACGACGACCCGCCCGGAGCACGCTCCGGGCGGGTCTCGTCGTTCCCGACCCGCTCAGTCGGCGATCCGGTTGCCCTCGGCGTCCCAGTGCTCGGCGACCTTCTTGCTCGGCTGCACGCGCGGCGGCTCGCCCGGCATCTTGGGGTAGTCCGGCGGGAAGTTGAGCTCCCCGCCGGGCAGCGTCTCCCACAGCTCCAGCAGCGGCTCGAGGGAGAACGCCTCGTCGTCGATCGTGGCCCAGGCGTCGCCCTGGTCGGCCAGCATCTGCGGGACCGTCACGAGGTTGAGGTCGCGGGGGTCGCGCACCTCGGCCAGCGCCTCCCACGTGAGCGGCGTGCTGACGGGGGCACCCGGCTTCGGCCGCAGGGAGTAGGCCGAGGCGATGGTGCGGTCGCGGTTGTTCTGGTTGTAGTCGACGAAGATCCGCTCGCCCCGCTCCTCCTTCCACCACGCGGTCGTCACCTGGTCGTCGCGCTGCTCCAGGGCGCGCCCGAAGCCGATCGCGGCGTGCCGCACGTCGGTGAACTCCCAGCGCGGCTGGATCCGGACGTAGACGTGGACGCCGCGGTTGCCCGAGGTCTTGGCGTAACCGCGCAGGCCGAGCTCCTCCAGCAGCTCCCGCGCGACGCCGGCGACCCGGACCGCGTCGGCGAACGTCGTACCGGGCTGGGGGTCGAGGTCGATCCGCAGCTCGTCGGGGTGGTCGAGGCTCGCCGGGTCGTCGGTGCGGCGCACGGGCCACGGGTGGAAGGTGAGGGTGCCCATGTGGGCGCACCACACCGGGACCGCGATCTCGGTCGGGCAGATCTCGTCGGCGGTGCGGCCGGAGGGGAAGGTGATGGTCGCGGTCTCGAGGTAGTCGGGCGCTCCCTGGGGCACCCGCTTCTGGTAGAACGCGTCGGCCTTCGAGTCCTGCGGGCCGGTGGCCAGCCGCATCCCCTCGCGCACGCCGGAGGGCCAGCGCTCCAGGGCGGTCGGGCGGTCGCGCAGGGCCCGCATGAGCCCGTCCTCCACGGAGGCGACGTACTCCGCGACCATGAGCTTGGTGATCTCCGGCGTCCGGTCGGTCGCCTCGTAGATGACCCGGTCCGGGCTGCTCACCCGCACCGCCCGGCCGCCCGCCTGGACCTCCGCCGCCTTCGCCGCCATGACCCGACCCTAGGGCGCGGCGACGACAGGCCGGCCGCAAATCGCGTGGCCCCACCCCGACGGGCGCACCTACGGTGGGTCGGTGAGCTCCCACGACGACCTGACCTTCGAGACCCTCGACATCCACGCGACCGAGGGGCCGATGGCGGCGAAGGTGGCGGCGTACGGCGACGCCTGGCACCGCGGCTTCCACGAGGGCTCCCTGAGCGAGAAGCAGCGGGAGTTCTGGCTCGAGCACAGCCGCGCCGACGACGTGACCCTGCGGGCGGCGTACGCCGCGTCGTCGCTGGTCGCGGACCCCCCGCCGGTGGGGACCTTCACCAGCTGGGGCGGGTCGGTCAACGTCGGGGGCGGCACGCAGCTGCCGCTGCACATGATCACCGACGTCACCGTGGCCCCGACGCACCGACGTCGCGGGATCCTGAGTCGGCTCATGACCGACGACCTCACCGACGCGGCGTCGCGCGGCGTGCCGCTGGCGGCGCTGACGGTGTCGGAGGGCGGGATCTACGGTCGGTTCGGCTTCGGGGTGGCGACGCGACAGCGGATGGTCGAGGTCGACACCGGCCACGGCCGGTTCCGGCTGCGCGACACCGCGGACGACGGCTCGCTCCAGCTGCTCGAGCTGCCGCAGGCGCGCCCGCACGTCGAGCGGGTCTTCGTGCGACACCTGGCCACCACCCGGGGCGCGGTCTCGCGGCCGGCGTTCTACGGCCAGATCGAGGAGGGCCGGGACTGGGAGTCCGGCGACAGGGACACCAAGTCCAGGGTCGTGGTGCACCTGGACGCCGACGGCGAGGTCGACGGCTACGCCCGGTTCCAGCACAAGGACGAGGGCGAGGGTCCGCAGAGGGGCGTGGTGGAGCTGCGGGGCCTGCACGCGCTGACCGACGTCGCGTGGCGGCGGCTCTGGTCGTTCCTCGCCGACATCGACCTCGCGCAGGTGGTGAAGTCCCGCGTCCCCGTCGACACCCCGCTCCACCTGGCCGTGACCGACCCCCGGGTCGTGCGCAGCACGGCACTCGTCGACTTCCTGTGGGTGCGGGTCCTCGACGTGGTCGCGGCGCTCGAGGCGAGGCCCTGGCGCGAGGACGCGACGGTCGTGCTCGAGGTGCGGGACCGGATGGGGTTCGCCGACGGTCGGTTCCGGATCACCACCGAGAAGGGCCGGGCCTCCGTCGAGCGCGCGGGGTCCGACGGGGAGCCCGGCGTCACCCTCGACGCCGAGACGCTCGGGGCGCTCTACCTCGGCGACCAGCCGGTCACGGTCCACGCCGCCGCCGGCCGCGTGCACGGCCCGGACGTCGACACCTTCGCCGCCATGGCCGACCACGCCGGCCCGTCCCCCTGGTGCTCCACGGGCTTCTGAGGGTGCCGGGACGTGCGGGACGGCTGGACGCCTCAGGACCCAGCACAGGTTCGTGGCCCACGGTCTGGTCGAGCGGCAGGGGCGCCTCCTGGTCCTACGCCGCCGCGACGGCCGGTGCCTCGGCGGGCAGTGGGACGTCCCCGGCGGGACCGTCGAGGTCGGCGAGACGCCGGCTCGTGCGGCGGTCCGGGAGTGCTGGGAGGAGACGGGGCTGTGCGCCGTCGCGGGCGCCGAGGTGTCGCACCACGAGAAAAGCGACACGGAGGGGCGTGACCTCGTCTTCCACACGTTCACCTCCCGCCTCCACGAGGTCGACCACGCGTCCGAGGTCCACCTCCGCCCGGACGAGCACGACGACTTCCGGTGGCTCGACCCGCGGGACCTCGGCGAGGTGCCCCTGGTGTGGCACGTCGCCGAGACGCTCAGCCAGCTCCGCTGGGTCGCCCTCTCCTCGGGCACGGTTCACCGAGGGCCAGGGCCATGCGGAGGTCCTGGTCGCCAGCTGGTGCCGCGCAGGACCTGCCGATCGATCGAACGACGCCCCACTCGTGAGCAGGCCCGGCGGCACGTCCTGCTCGCTCGGCGCCAGGGGCTTTCGCCGGGCGCTTCCCGGGCGTGCTGGTAGCCCGACCGTCGGGTGGTGGTCGGGCTGCGAGCGTGTCTTGCTCAGGTGGTGAGGCTCAGAGTGGGGTGGTGCCGTCGGGGTGGACGAGGTAGTGGTGGCCCAGTGGGCTGGTCCAGAGCCAGTGGCCTGGTGAGAGTCCGGTGACGGCCCAGGGTTTCCCTGCTGGTGAGGGGTGGGTCTTGGCGCGGTGGTCGTGCCGGCACAGCGGGGCGAGGTTGTCTGTCGATGTCTGGCCGGGTGGTCCGCCTTGGTCCGGCGGGACGTACTCGACCGTGTGATCGAGGTCGGCGGACTCGGCCGGGCGGTTGCAGTGAGGAAAAGTGCAGGTCGTCCTGGTCAGTCTGACCCGAGTGGCGATGCGGTCGGGGACCTCGTAGGAGGACACCGCGACGCTGTCGTGGAGGTCGATGACGGGCTTGACGATGACCTGGGTGCCTGGGGTGCCGCACCAGTCGCGGATGGCGTCAGCGGTGAGGAGCTGGCGGTGGTTGTCGATCCGAGCGAGGTTGAGGCCGAGCTTGCCGGTGACGGGGTCGATCTGGGGGGCGCCGGTCAACGCGGCGTCGGAGAGGTGGACGGTCAGGACCACGACCCGGCGGGGTGCGGTGCGCGTGTGGGTTGCGCGGTCTCGACGACGCTCGCTGGCGCTGGCTGCTCGACCATCCTCGGTCGCCTCGGGGTCGGCGTCGGGGAGGGTGTCGTGGCCGCGGGCGAGGTAGCCGAGTGCTTTGGCTCGGCGGATGGCGAGGGTGTCTGTGGAGCCGTCGAGCAGGAGCTGGTGGGCGATCTGGCGGATCGCGGCTTCGAGGTCCTCGGCATCGGCCCGGTCCAGCAGCCCGTCGGCGGAGACGGCGGAGGCGGTGCCGACGCAGGTGGCGGGGGTGCCCAGGTCGAGGTCGAAGAACAGGTTGGAGCGGGTGTCGCACTCGCGGACCTCGGTGGCTTCGGGGTCGAACCGCGCCGAGGCTTCGAGGACGAGCCGGTTCACGGTGAGGGGGCCGGCGGTGTGGACGACGTGGGCGACCTGGGCGTCCACGAACCCCACCGCTTCCTCCGACAGGGCCTTGGTGGCCTGGGCCAGCTGTCGGACCCGCCACGCGGTCACCTGGCCTGCGGCCAGCCGGGCCCAGACACGGGGGAGGCGGTGCTTGGCCTCGACCGCGTCCCCGACCAGCAGCCGCCCCGACTCCCTAGTCCGGCCCAGCGCGGTGGCGAGCTCGGTGACTGCGAAGTCGGAGACCTCGGGGGCACCGGCACCGGCCAGCTCCAGCATCGTGTCCGCACCGGGCATCCCGAACCGCGACATCCACGCAGCCTCCGCCGCGTCGTACGCCTCCTCATCGGGGTCGGAGTAAGTGCCGTACAGGTCCGGCATCAGGACCCCGGTGGTGTGACGGTCCGCCCAGTCCGCGACCCCGATCAGCAGCTCCCGCGCCGCGTCGTCCTCACGCCGCTTGGCGGCGCGGATCGCGTCGAGGAGGGAGCCGGTGGACATGGTGAAAGTATAGTCGAACACACGTTCGATAACCAGAGTTTCCCCAGGTCAGATCGACTTTCCCGCGACCTTTCGGCGGGCCTGTTCGAAGCCCAGCCGAAGCGAGCACCCCAGCGAACGCGACCGACCGACGGAGCGCAACCAAGAAGCCCAGGCGGCACCGACGGCGACCACGGTCTTCCCAAATCCAGGGCCTGCTGCGGCGCGAACGCGCCACGACCCGCCGACGGCGGCCCAGGGAGCAACCCCGGGGGCAGAGTAGGCGCGGCGGCGTACAGGGTTTCGAGACGGCGCTGGCGCGCCTCCTCAACCGCCGTACGGGCTGGCGCTGGCGCACCCCCTCGGCCCGGCGGCGACACTCCCCTCTCACCTTCCCGCATCGAGCGGTCTCTCAGCCCGACCACCGGGGCCCTCGGCACCTAGAGCAGGGCGCTCGGGACGAAGACCGGCCGCCGGTCCAGGTCTTCGGAGGTCGGGCGGACGAACTCGAAGGCAGCGGTCCGCACGACCCGCCAGGAGGGCTCGACGGCGGCGAGCGCCTCGGCGCAGGACTCGTGGAGCGGCGGGGCGTGGAAGGCGTTGCGCGCGACCTCGAGGTCGTCGCCGACGAAGGCGATCGGTCGCCCGAGCGACTCCGCGCACGCGCCGCAGATGCGCGACAGCGCGCACTGGGTGACCCGGGTGCCGACCAGCTCGCGGCGGCCGTCGGGCCCGGTCTCCCACGCGAAGGGCGCGGAGACCGGGTCGACGTCGCGGCTCAGGCCACGCAGCATCAGGCGGACCTCACGACGCCTGCTTGCCCCGCGACCACGCACCGAGCTCGCTGCGGCGCGGGGGTCGCTCGGCGTCGGACTTGCGACCCTTGTCGATCGGCGGCGCCTCGGGCGCGTCCGGCTTGGCCGGCGGCTGCGGCGGCTTGTCGTCGCTGGTCCACGAGTTCGGCACGGACAGCTTGATGATCGTGCGCAGCGCCTGGCCGTACTGCTGGTGCAGCGGGCCGATCGTGTACGGGATGTCGTACTTCGCGCACAGCTCGCGCACGCGCACCGAGATCTCGCCGTACCTGTTGCTCGGCAGGTCCGGGAAGAGGTGGTGCTCGATCTGGTAGCCGAGGTTGCCCGAGAGGATGTGCAGCAGCTCGCCGCCCTCGAAGTTCGCCGCGCCGAGGATCTGGCGGAGGTACCACTCCGCGCGGGTCTCGTCCTCGATCTCCTCCTCGGTGAAGTGCATCGCCCCGTCGGGAAAGTGGCCGCAGAAGATGATCACGTAGGACCACAGGTTGCGCGTCAGGTTGGCCGCGGCGTTGGCCTTCAGGGTCGTCCTCCACTGGGGCCCCGACAGCGCGGGGTAGACGACGTAGTCCTTGAGGATCTGGTTGCGGCCCTTGCGCAGGATCTGCTTGAGCTGCCGCTTCATCTCCTTCGGGTCCTTCTCGCGCTTGCGGATCTTCTCGATGTCGAGGTCGTGCAGCGCGACGCCCCACTGGAACAACGTCGCCAGCAGCGCGTTGTAGACCGGCTGCCCGAGGTTGGCAGGGTTCCACCGCTGCTCGCGCGCCATCCGCAGGATGCCGTAGCCGATGTCGTTGTCGTAGCCCAGCACGTTGGTGAACTGGTGGTGCACGTAGTTGTGGGAGTGCTTCCACTGCTCGGCCGGCTGCGCGGTGTCCCACTCCCAGTTGGAGGAGTGGATCTCCGGGTCGTTCATCCAGTCCCACTGGCCGTGCATGACGTTGTGGCCGATCTCCATGTTCTCGAGGATCTTGGCCAGGCCGAGCAGGCTCGCGCCGAGGACGGCGCCGGGGACGCGGGTCCTCCTGGAGTGGGGCGTGGCCATGAGGGTCACGCGGCCGGCGGCCGCCAGGCCGCGCTGGATCCTGATCAGCCGGTTGATGTACGCCGCGTCGTCGGCGCCCCGTGAGGCCTCGACCTCCTCGCGGATCCGGTCGAGCTCGCGGCCGAGCTCCTCGACCTGCTCCTCGGTGAGGTGCATGTACTCCCGGACGTCCGAGATCGCCATGGGTGTCTCCGTTCCTCGGTGGTGCTCAGGTGTGGCTCGGGTGGTGCTCAGATGTCGAAGGTGCAGTCGCCGACGGCGGCAGTGACGCAGGTCTGCACCTGCTCGTTGCGCTGGTCGAACTCGTCCCCGTTGCGCAGGTCGCGGACCCGGCCCTCGACGAGCGTGAGCGTGCAGGTGTGGCAGATGCCCATGCGGCAGCCGTACGGCATCCCGACCCCGGCGCTCTCCCCCGCCTCCAGCACGGTGGTCGCGCCGTCGGCGTCGATCGTCTTCCCGCTGTTGCGGAAGGTGATGGTGCCGCCCTCTCCCCCCTCGCCGCCGAGCTGGAGGGTGAAGCGCTCCAGGTGCAGCTGGTCCTCGAGGTCGTGGGAGGCGAAGAACTCGGTGATGGCGTCGAGCATCGGTCCGGGACCGCAGGCGTAGGTCTCGCGCTCGCGCCAGTCGGGGCAGAAGGAGTCGATGCCGCCCTCGTCGTGGCCCAGGTCGAGCATGCCGTCGGTGTCGGTGTGCAGCCGGTGCAGCGTGAGGCCGTCGTGCTCCTCGGCCAGGCGCTGCAGCTCGTCGGCGAAGATCATCCGCTCCGGGGTGGGGCTGGAGTAGTGCATGACGACGTCGACGCCCTCTCCCCCGTCGGCACCGCGGAGCTGACCGCGCCGCTCCATCGTGCGCAGCATCGCCATGACCGGGGTGACCCCGGAGCCGCCGACGAGGAAGAGCATCTTGGCCGGCGGCGGGTCGGGCAGCACGAAGTCGCCCTCGGGGGCGGCCAGGCGCACGATCGTGCCGGGCTCGAGGCCCTTGACCAGGTGCGTGGAGAGCAGGCCCTCGGGCATCGCCCGGACCGTGATCGCGATGGTGCGACCGGACCGCCTGGGGGCCGAGGAGATGGAGTAGGAGCGCCACTGGAACTTGCCGTCGACCGGGATGCCGATACCGACGTACTGGCCCGGGCGGTGGTCGAAGCGCCAGCCCCACCCGGGACGGATCACCAGCGTGGCGGCGTCGTCGGTCTCGGGGACGACCTCCTCGATGCGGCCGCGCAGCTCGCGCTGGCTCCACAGCGGGTTGACCAGGCGCAGGTAGTCGTCGGGGTGCAGCGGAGTGGTCAGCTTCGAGCCCGCCCGGCGCACGCGCTCCCACGGGACCACCCGCGCCGCAGACCTGACCTTGGTTCCTGCACCTGCCATCCGGGGCCCCCGAGCGCTGTCGACCGATCTCTTGACCAGCCCGGTCAGTGAACGCCTGTGCACACCGGTGCGTCAACGACCCGGCAGGGTGAAGCGTGGGCCCGCGGCAGGCTGGGTCACAGGCTGGGCGACGTTGCCCGCGCGGGCTAGGTTCGAGTCAGTGTCAGGGTGAGGCTCGCCGCGATCAGCGGCTGGTTGGATCCTGAGCACCCGGTGTCTGGCTCATAGGTTCATTGTCGCCTTCGGGTTGATGAGCATGCGTTTTGCCGGCATCGGGTGTGAA
>NZ_BAAGUS010000029.1:0-16737 GCF_054781275.1 Nocardioides ginkgobilobae
AGCAGCTGACCCGTCCACACCAGGACCTCGGCGTCCACGATCTGCGCCCAGCCCGACAAGCCAAGAACATCACCATCGGCGCGGCCGCCGCCGCACTCGGACTTGCCCCGGTGACGATCAGCCGCACAGAACGCGGCCAGTTCGTCACCCCCGAGGTCGTCAGCCGCTACCGAGCATGGCTCGCGACCGCTTGACCAGACATAGGAGCTTCACTTACGGCCCCGACAAGGGGTCCTCCACAGGCGACCGGACAGGCGTTACCCGACCGTGACCTGAGGTCCCTTTCTCCACAGGCCGGAGTCAGTCGATCCAGCTGACTCGGTTGCAACACGTTGCAAGCGAGTCGCCTCAGCCCCGCCGCCACCCCCACGCCAGCGCCCCGACCCCGATCGCCCAGACGCCCAGCACCGGCACGTCCCCCTGGTGCAGTCCGTGCCCCCGGAAGTCCACCAGCACCCGCCCCATCGCTGCCGAGGGCACGACGAGCAGCATCAGGGTCAGCAGGGTGAGGCACGCCCCGGCGACGAGCAGGACGAGGCGGTGGGCGGACACCGCGCCACCCTACGGAGGTCCGGTCACAGTCCGCCCGCGGCACCCGCCTGCGGGCCGGGAGCCGTTCGTATGGCACCGAGCCAGGCACGAGCCGAGGCATCCAGCCCCGACCCGCCCCCGGCCCGCGGAACCTCACACCCGCGCCGGGAACCGCTCCCAGACCCGGTGGGAGGCCATGAGCCCACTGACCTCACCGAGGACCCCGGCGGCCGACTCGCCGACGACCACGCCGGCAGCCTCCGACATCCCGAGCGCGGAGAGCACGGACGACCCCTCACCCCAGGCCCCGATCACCTTCGCGTGCCGGAAGCACTCCTCCAGCAGAAGCGCCACGCGCGGGTCGAGGGCGGCGACGGCCTCACCGGCCCGGGCGTCCCGCGCCGGGAGCGCGTCGGGGGCGGGCCGGACGGCGCCGGCCACGAGCACCGCGTCGAGCTCGATCGAGCGCACCGTGGCGAAGGTCCGCTGCACCCCGACCGAGCCGACCTGCCCCCCGTGGGGGGCGACCACGAGCGGCACCGCACCGGCGGCGAGCAGCGTGCGGCGTACCTCCTCGACGCCGTCCAGGTCCCCGCTGGGGTCGACGACGATGCCCACCATCCGGCCGTCGGGCGGCCACTCCCCGCCCAGCTGCGACAGCGCCGGGCTGGCGGCGACGTCCGGCACCGACAGCGCCGGGGAGGGCGCCGGCAGCCCCAGCCCCGTGGCGACCTGCTCGCACAGGTCGGCGTCGATCTCGGCCAGGCACTGCAGCTGGCGCTCCTTGATCGCCTGCTCGTAGCACTTGCCGAGCTCGAAGGTGTAGGCGTGGATGATGTGCTCCTGCTCGACCGGGGTCATGGAGCGGTAGAACATCCGGGTCTGGCTGTAGTGGTCGTCGTACGACGCCGGGTTGGCCCGCACCTTCCGCGCGGCCGGCACTTGCACCGGCACGTCGACGAAGGCTCCCTCCTCGGCTCCGGCGAGGAACGGGCAGCCGCCGTCGAGCGAGTTCGGCTTGTACGGCGCGACCCCGCCGTGCACCGCGTGCTGGTGGTAGCCGTCGCGGTGGTTGTCGTTGACCGCCACGTGCGGGCGGTTGATCGGGATCTGGTTGAAGTTCGGCCCGGCGAGCCGGGTGAGCTGGGTGTCGAGGTAGGAGAAGTTGCGCGCCGCGAGCAGCGGGTCGTCGGTGATGTCGATGCCCGGCACGAGGTGACCGGTGTGGAAGGCGACCTGCTCGGTCTCGGCGAAGAAGTTGGTCGGGTTGCCGTGCAGGGTCATGGTGCCGACGACCTGCACCGGCGCGAGCTCCTCCGGCACGATCTTGGTGGGGTCGAGCAGGTCGATGCCCTCGAAGGTCTGGTCGGGGGTGTCCGGGAAGAGCTGGAGCCCGAGGTCCCACTGCGGGTGCGCGCCGGACTCGATCGCGTCGTAGAGGTCCCGTCGGTGGAAGTCGGGGTCGAAGCCGCCGGCGAGCTGCGCCTCCTCCCAGGTCAGCGAGTGCACTCCGAGGCGGGGCTTCCAGTGCAGCTTGCACAGCGTCGTACCCCCCTCGGCGTCGACGAGCCGGAAGGTGTGGACGCCGAAGCCCTCCATCATCCGGTAGGAGCGCGGGATGCCCCGGTCGGACATGTTCCACATCGTGTGGTGCTGGGCCTCGGTGTGGAGGGAGACGAAGTCCCAGAAGGTGTCGTGTGCGCTCTGCGCCTGCGGGATCTCCCGGTCGGGGTGCGGCTTGCCGGCGTGGACGACGTCGGGGAACTTGATGCCGTCCTGGATGAAGAAGACCGGGATGTTGTTGCCCACCAGGTCCCAGTTGCCCTCGCGGGTGTAGAACTTCGTCGCGAAGCCGCGGGTGTCGCGCACCGTGTCGGCCGAGCCGCGCGAGCCGAGCACCGTGGAGAAGCGCACGAAGACCGGCGTCTCCTCGCCCTGCGCGAAGACCGCGGCCCGGCTCACCGAGCTCGCCGCCCCGTTGGCGACGAAGGTGCCGTGCGCCCCGGCGCCGTGGGCGTGCACCACGCGCTCGGGGATCCGCTCGTGGTCGAAGTGCATGATCTTCTCGCGCAGGTGGTGGTCCGAGAGCAGCGTCGGACCCCGCTCACCTGCCTTGAGCGAGTGGTCGCTGTCGCCGATCCGTACGCCGGTGGCGGTCGTCAGGTAGGCGTCCTGCTGCGCGCTGGCGGTCGGCGGGTCGGCGCTCTCCGCGCCGGTCGGCGACATCGGCCTCGGCTGGGCCTGGTCGTCCTTGGGCGGCAGCGGCTCCCGCGGCTCGGTCGGCTCCTCGACGGTGGGCGTGCCGCTGCCGGGCGAGCCCGGGATCGGCGGCTCCAGGAGGCTGGCGGCCTTCTCGGCGACGGCGCCGGCGGCGTCCTCGACCTTGTCCCCGACCGCCTTCGCGGTCTGCTTGATCGTGTCCTTGGCATCCATGCGTGGTCCCTCCTCGAGCGGGCAAGTGGGCGCCCGGTACCCAGCCGCTGAGCACTGAGCCGTCCTCGCTGTGGGCCCCGCCCGGCCCCGAGGACCTGCCGTACGTCGGTCGCCGACGGCCTGCCGCAGGCACCGACGCCGCGCGTTGTGGTCGATGCGCCCGGCCGTGTTTCACTCGGTGCGTGCACGCTCGGGTCATGGGGAGCCGGCGGCTGCGCGCTGCCGTCCGGACCACCGCCACGGCCGCGGCGGCCGCCCTGCTGCTGACCCTGGCTCCCAACCACCAGAGCACGACGACGGAGATCGTCCTCGCCGCCGAGACCGGCCAGCGCGCCGCGGCCGACCCTGGTGACCGCCCGACCGTCCGTGGCCTGCCGAGGGTCGACGGCGCCTACCGCTTCGTCTCCCACCCCGACTTCCTCAACCAGGACGTCGGCGACGTGCGGAGCAGCCCGTTCTGGCGCCGGGGCATGCCCACCAGCACCAACGACAGCTATGAGGCCTCCCTCGACCACGTCATCGCCCAGATGCTCCGCCACGACCCGCAGTCGCTGCTGGTGGCCGGCGACATGGTCGAGGGCGCCTGGGGCCAGGACGTGACCGGCGCCGGTGTCTTCGGCCCCACCCGCACGGTCGACCAGCGACGCCGAGCCGTCCGCGAGGCCGCGAAGGTCTACCTCAAGCAGTGGCACGCACGGTTCGCAGAGCGAGGGCTCCCCGCCTACCCCGCGATCGGCGACCACGAGATCGGCGACGACCCGTGGCGCCCGACCGGCAACCCCGACCAGGACGCCTGGCTGCGGTTCAAGAGCAAGCACCTGTGGCTGTGGAAGGGCGTCGCCTCCCGCTGGCTCTACCCCGACGTCCGCGCCGCCGAGGCTCGAGCCGGCAACGACCTGCGCCGGACCGGCGCCGTCTCGCACCCGCCCCGCGGCCAGGCGCGGCACACGGCGTACGCGACCCGGCTGAGCCCGGACCTGCTCCTCGTCTCCGTCGACGTCTTCCGCCCCCGCCCTGGCGGCGGGGTGACGGTCCGCCTCGACGAGGACCAGCGCCGCTGGCTGTCCACGACCCTGCGCAGAGCCAAGCAGCAGCGCGTCCCGTGGGTCGTCGTGCAGGGCCACACGCCCGTGATGGGGCCGGTGCGCACGCGCTTCTCCTCGGCCCTGACGTACGGCGGCAGCGACCTGCTGCGCCTCCTGCGCCGCCACGACGTCGACCTCTACCTCACCGGCGAGGTGCACGACCACACCGTCACCCGCCGCCGCGGGCTGGTCCAGGTCGCGCACGGCGGGCTGTTCTACCGCGGGGAGTCGTCGTACGTCGTCGGGCAGGCGACCCGCGACCGGCTGCTCCTGGAGACCCGCTACCTCGACGGCCGTCCCCGCTGGGGCGGCGGCAAGCTGTGGTCGACCGAGGGCGGCAACGGCCCGGTGCGGGTCACCTACGACCGGCCCTCCCGCGTGGTCGGCGCCTACGCGCTCGAGCGCCGCGGCGCCCCGGGCGCAGGCAACCGGGTCGTGACCAAGCGCGGCATCTCGGGCATCCCCTACCGCCCCTGAGCGAGCGAGCGGGCACGGCGCCGGCTCCTAGCGCTGCGTCACCCGGATCCCGATGGCGCACAGCGGGAGCGCCGCCAGCACCACCGTCACGCGCCCCACCCAGTCGGGGGCGGCCGTGGACACGAGCGCGACGACCACGTGCAGGAGCAGCAGCGCCGGCACCCACGGCCCGATGACCTCCGGCCCGGCGCGCAGCAGGGCGGCCGCGAGCAGCAGCTCGCCGATGTAGAACGCCCCGACCCAGATCGCCACGAAGGTCAGGAGGCCGGCCTCCTCGGAGACGTCGGTCAGTGACGCGGCGTCCACCGAGTCGGTGACGACCAGTGACCGCAGGAAGACCAGCAGCGCGGCGTACCCCGCCGTCCCGACGTACCCCACCGCCAGCACCGCACACGCCGCCATCGCCGTGCGCCGCCCCGGGCCGCGGACGAGCACGATGATCGAGGGCAGCCCCAGCACGAGCCCGACCGAGGCGAGGAAGAACATCAGTGCCCCGCCCAGCCAGCGCCCGCTGGCCTCCTCGACGATCATCAGCGTCGCGCCGGGGTCGTCGCCGTTCTGGGTCAGCGCGCTCGCGAGCAGCAGTGCCATCGCCCCCGTGACCAGGGAGGCGGCGCTCACGGGCAGCCAGTCGTTGACCCTCACAAGCCGCACACTGTGCCAGTCGTGCGACACCCGTCCATTCATCCCCCCGGATGGTCCACCCCAGCGCTGGTCGAGGTGCGAGCGCAGCGAGCCACGAGACCCGGACCGGCCACCCTTCTCGACACCCCTGAACGTCGCAGCACCCCTACACTCACGCCCGTGCGCCGCGCTCCCGGTTCCTCCGCCTCGGCCGGCTTCTCGCTGGCCGGGCTCCTGGTCGTCCTCCTGGCCGTGGCGGTGATCGGCGGCACGGCCTTCGGGTACGTCCGCTGGCAGGACGACATCGCCGCTGCCACCGACGCCGCGTCAGAGGTCGCGATCGACCCCTCCGGCAGCGACGACAGCCGGCCGGACCGGGACGACCGCGGCAACGGCAACGGCGACGGCGAGGGTGGTGGCGGTGACGACCTCCCCGCCGCACCCGACAGCCCCGACGAGGTGGTCCCGGAGATGGAGGAGCCGCCCTACGAGGACCCGACCTTCGAGGTCCTCGAGCCCACGGAGAACCGCCCCCAGCCGGTCGTCCTCCTCGTCGGCGACGGGTACGCCGACGGCCGCGGCGCCTCGAGCGCCGGCACCTCCTATCCCAGCCTGCTGGCGCGCGACCTCGGCTGGGACGTGCGGCTGGCGACCATGACCGGCGCCGGCTACGTCTCCACACCCCCGACCCTGCTGGACCTGCTCGTCCAGTCCCCGCCGGACCTGGCCCCCGACCTCGTCATCGTCCAGGGCGCCTACGGCGCCGACGCCCCCAACGACACCGCCAAGGCCGCGGTCGAGGAGCTCCGGACGACGATCGAGAGCCAGTACGGCGACGTGCCGGTCGTCGTGGTCACCGCCTTCGCCCCCGACGGCATCACCGGCCAGCTCGAGACCCGCGAGCGCACCGTGGCCCGCGCCTGGCGTGAGGACCCCGACGTCCTGGTGCTCCGCCCGCAGATCGACGGCTGGTCCGCCCCCACCCCCGACGACACCGGCCACGCCCTCATCGCCACCGAGCTGGTCGCCGCCCTCCGCACCGCCGGCCTCGCCCCCTGACGATCTGCGGCCTCGCCGGCGGTCGAGCAGGCGAGGCCAGCGAGCCGTCGTCGAGACCCCGGCGACCTACCGCACGTGCCACCGCGACCGGCAGTGGCACGGCCAGCCCTCGACCCCAGGAGCGGCGCACTGCTGCCGCGCCGGCTTCATCCCCGGCACCGCCTTCTTGACCCCGTCCGCGACGGGCACGGGATGCCGCACGTCGTGGCCGCACCGCGGGCACCGCTCGGAGGTCGTCACCCGGCCAGCATCGAGCCCGTAGGTAAAGAGCGATGACGCCCCGGTGTGAACGTCCGGGAACATCACCGCAGCACCGGCTCAGCCCGAGGACCCACCTGAGGCAGCCCACATCGCCAGTGCCGCGAGGCTGATGCCGTCCCGCACGACCCCTTCGGCGACCAGCCGCGGCAGCTCGGACGCCCCGACCCAGACGACCTCGTCGACTTCTCCGTCGCTCGGCCCGGGGCTGCCCTCGCCGATGACGACCTCGAAGACGTGGATCCTCGTGGGGACCAGGGAGGTGTCGAGGTCGAGCTCACCCAGCTTCCGCGCGGACACCGCAGCGTGCCCGGTCTCCTCCAGCAGTTCGCGGCGCGCGTCGTCCTCGGGATCCGCCCCCTCCCGCATGCCGCGCGGGAGCTCGAGTCGCGACTCCCCCACGGCAGGGCGCCAGACCCTGACCAACCCGACGGTGCCACCGCGCAACGCGACCATCACCACGCCGCCGGCGCCGTCCCCGACGACCACGCGGTGCTGGGTCCAGGCGCGGCCGTGGTGCTCGACCTCGGCGCTCTCGACGGCGAGGAACGGCGGCGAGGACCGCCACACCTTCACGAAGTCGCTCACGACCGGCTCACCGACAGCATCGCGTCGAGCCGGCTAGGCAGCACGTTCCTGATGACGGCGGGCGCGTCCCACGGGACCGCGAGCACCACGCTGGCGGCGAAGACCGACCACGCGAGCCACCCCGCCTGGTCGCTGAGACCCGGGACGGCGATCAGCACGGCCAGGAGGGCGAAGACGACCGAGCGCGCCACTCCGCGCACCTCCTGCCACAGGCTGGGGACGCTGGTGACGGCGTCAGCCCGGAAGGCGAGGGCGAGCAGGTGCCGCCGTCGCCGGCCGTCGAAGAACGCCTCGCGCTCAGAGGTGGTGGCGTGCACGATCTGTGCGAAGACCGGCGGCGGCGCGGTGGTGGCGGTCTCGAGCAGGTGCCCGGAGACCCGCATCATCTCCCGGCCCGGCGCCTGCGCGCCCGCTTGGCCGGTGTCGGTGAAGGTCACCCACTCCGCCTCGTGCTGGCGCGCCATCGCATCGAAATACGCCGTGTTGTACGCGCTGCGCAGCCGCCGGAGCTCCTCGTGGACCGCTGGGTCGGTCGCGCTCGCGAGACCGCGGTCGTAGGCGTCGAAGACCGCCGAACGGTCGCCCCGCGATGTCGACGCGATCAGCTCGGCCACCTCGCCCGCCTCCGAGGTCGACGAGAGGTCCAGGTCGACCCGGAACGCCGGCTTGGCGGTGCCGTCCGGCCAGGCCAGCAGCGGCTCGCTGCCGATCTGCCCGCGCTCGGAGGCACGGACCCACCGCGCCCACTCGGCCCGCAGGTCCGGGCCGATCCAGTCCTCAGCCGGAGTGGGCCCAGCCAGCTGCCAGCGGAAGCCCGGACCGCGGGCGACCTTCGCCTCGAGCGCCTCGGCGAGGGTCGGCTCGCGGTGCAGCACCGTCAGCGGCAGCCGCTGCGGCGAGGACCCGAGCAGCGTCGCCAGCTCGCCCGGCTCCAGCTCGGTGAAGAAGCGGCTGTCGAGGAGCATCGCGTCGGTCACCAGGATCTCGCCGCCGACCAGGTGCGCCAGCCGCAGCGCGCCCACCAGCCGCGCCTCCACCTCGACGTCGGTCAGCTGGTGATCGCTGTAGAGGCGGCGTGTCGCCACCGAGTCCAGCTCCGCGACGAAGATCCGCGGCCGGCTGGTGGTCATGCGCAAGGCTCCCACGTAACGCACACGCGGTGACGGATCAACCGACCTCGCGCAGCTCCGCCACGTGCTCGCGGTACCACGCCACCGTCGACTCCAGGCCCTCCCGCAGCCCGATCCGCGCCTCCCAGCCGGCGTCGCGCAGCTTCGAGACGTCCAGCAGCTTCTGCGGCGTGCCGTCCGGCTTGGAGGCGTCCCAGCGCGTCTCGCCGGCGAACCCGACGACCGAGGCGATCGTCTCGGCGATCTCCTTGATCGTGGTGTCCCGCCCGGTGCCGACGTTGACCTGCTGCGGCCCGTCGAAGTGCTCGAGCAGGTGCAGGCAGGCGTCGGCCATGTCGTCGACGTGCAGGAACTCCCGGCGCGGCGTCCCGGTCCCCCAGTTGGTCACCGAGTCCGCGCCGGAGGCGACCGCCTCGTCGTAGCGCCGGATCAGCGCTGGCAGCACGTGGGAGCCGGTGGGCGAGAAGTTGTCGCCGGGGCCGTAGAGGTTGGTCGGCATCGCGGAGATCCACGGCAGGCCGTACTGCCGTCGCACCGCCTGCACCCCGAGGATGCCGGCGATCTTGGCGATCGCGTAGGCGTCGTTGGTCGGCTCGAGGTGACCGGTGAGCAGCGAGTCCTCGGTGATCGGCTGCTGGGCGAGCTTGGGGTAGATGCAGGAGGAGCCGAGGAAGAGCAGCCGCTCGGTGCGCACCTCAAGGGCTGCATCCATCACATTGGTCTGGATCCGCAGGTTGTCGGAGAGGAAGTCGACGGGGTAGGTGCTGTTGGCCAGGATGCCGCCGACCTTGGCCGCGGCCAGCACGACGTAGCGCGGCCGGGTCTCGTGGAAGAAGGCGAAGACCGCGTCCCGGTCCTTGATGTCCAGCTCGGCCGACGAGCGACCGACCAGGGCCGAGTGCCCCCGGGCCTCCAGCGCACGCCAGATCGCCGACCCGACCAGACCCCGGTGCCCCGCGATGTACGTCGTCGCGTCCCGGTCCAGCGGTCCGGGCTCGAACCCGGTGGACCCGCCCACGGCCGCCTCAGACACCCGTGATCCCGGGCGTCCCGACCTCCGGCCACCCCTCGAGCTCGACCCGGTCGAACCACGGGCGGCCCTCGTGCTCGAGCGCCGCGATGTCGGCATCGACCATGATCTTGGCGAGCTGGTCGGTCTGGACCGTGGCCTTCCACCCCAGCTTCGCCTCGGCCTTCGAGGCGTCGCCGACGAGGGCGTCGACCTCGGTGGGCCGCAGGTAGCGCTCGTCGAAGCGGACGTGCTTCTCCCAGTCCAGGCCGGCGTGCTCGAACGCGGTGACCACGAAGTCGCGGACGGTGAAGTTGCCGCCGGTGGCGAGCACGAAGTCGTCCGGCTCGTCGGCCTGCAGCATCCGCCACATTCCCTCGACGTACTCCGGGGCGTAGCCCCAGTCGCGGACGGCGTCGAGGTTGCCGAGGTAGACGTGGTCCTCCAGGCCGGCCTGGATGCGGGCGACCGCGCGGGTGATCTTGCGGGTCACGAAGGTCTCGCCGCGGCGGGGGGACTCGTGGTTGAAGAGGATCCCGTTGACCGCGTAGGTGCCGTATCCCTCGCGGTAGTTCTTGGTCACCCAGTAGGCGTAGACCTTGGCGGCACCGTAGGGCGAGCGCGGGTAGAACGGGGTCTCCTCGTTCTGCGGCGGCGGGGTGGCGCCGAACATCTCGGAGCTGGACGCCTGGTAGTAGCGGCAGTCCACGCCCGCGAGCCGCACGGCCTCGAGCAGCCGCATGGCGCCGATGCCGGTGGTGTCGCCGGTGTGCTCGGGCTCGTCGAAGCTGACCCGCACGTGCGACTGGGCGGCGAGGTTGTAGACCTCGTCCGGCTGGATCTGGTGCATCAGCGTGACCAGCCGGGCACCGTCGGAGAGGTCGCCGTAGTGCAGGAAGAGCTTCGCGCCCTCCGCGTGCGGGTCCTGGTAGAGGTGGTCGATCCGGTTGGTGTTGAACGTCGAGGCACGGCGGATGAGCCCGTGCACCTCGTAGCCCTTGCCGAGGAGCAGCTCGGCGAGGTAGCTGCCGTCCTGACCGGTGATGCCGGTGATGAGTGCGCGCTTCACAGGGCGGACGCTATCGGAGGTCTTTGCCATCTCCCACCGCGCGTGTGACATCGACGTGAACGCTTGAGCCCGCCGCTGGTTGAGGAGGCGCGCCAGCGCCGTCTCGAAACCAAGGCTGCTATCGGATCGCGAACGCCTCGTCGCTGACGTCGTAGAAGTAGTTCCCCCGCGCCTCGACCATCACCCACGCCGAGTCAGCGGTGGTCCCCTCAGGGATGCGGACCTTCTTCTTGCCGTCGTTGCGGGTGTTGTTGGCCAGCACCGTCGACCAGGTCGCTCCGTCATCGGTCGACAGCAGGATCCGCACCTTCTTCGCCAGGTCACGCGTGCCGTTGACCGCCCAGCGCACCCCGACACTGGAGCCGGCGGCGACGTCGCGACCGGTCCGCTGCGACCGCACCAGGAACGGCCCGGCGGAGCGCCGCACTCGCAGCGCCACGTCGGCGTGCCCGGTGCCTCCACCGCCGGCAGCCGCGTCCCGGGCCGTCAGCCGGAAGTGCATGGTGCGTCGGCCCACGCCGGCCCCGCCGCGGTAGACCTCGGTCGGCAGGAACTCCGAGTAGCAGTCGAGCACCCGGTCCCGCACCCGCGACCCCCGGACCGCCGGGCAGCGGCCGGTCGCCGCGTTCGTGCGGCCCCGCAGCACCTGCTCGAGGTCGGGGAACCACCGCGTCGGCTCCGAGGAGGCGCTGTTCTGACCCGGCGATGGGCTCTCGAGTGCTCCAGCGCGAGTCACCCGGGCGTTGTCGCCGAACTGGCGGAAGAGCGGCCCGAAGACCTTGCGGTTGTCGAAGAGCGCCGTCCCCACGCCCGGGTCGTCCTGCTCCCAGGAGTAGGTCAGGGCGTCGCCGTCGGGGTCGGTCGCGGACGCGGTCAGCCGGAAAGGCGTCCGGATGGGAATGGTCTTGCGCTGCGGTGCGGTCACGGCCGGCGGCTGGTTGCCCGACGTCTCCTCGGCGCCCCCGGACCGCGGCTCACCACCACGGGCGATCTCGACCACGCTGGCCTCGACCCCCGGGCCGCCCACCGCGGTCAGCTCGGGCCGATCAGTTCGCTCGCCGCCCTGGTCGGGGTTGAGCGAGCTGCCGTACACGACCTGGAAGCCGGCGTCCGACGGTTGCCCGATCCCCGCCGCCTGCGGCGACTGCTGTCCGAGGTACGGGTCGTAGTCCCAGCGCGCGATCCGCACCCGGCTGCCGACGAGCGCCGAGATCGCGTCCTGCACGCCGTCCCGGTCGTACGCCGGGCCGCGGACGAGCGTGGTCGAGCGACCGTCGAGGGTCAGCGTCACGGTGTCGCCGTCGGTATCGAACCCGCTCAGGGAGACCTGCTGCACCTCGGTCACGTCCGGCAGGTCGCCGACGTCGCCGCCGACGAACCCACCGATCTCACCGATGGTGTGCTGGGAGAAGTAGGGGTCGGTGTGCGGCTGCAGGTCGTCGGCGCCGCAGATGCCGGCGTAGGCCATGATCGAGGACCCTGAGCCCGGCTCGACCGAGGCATCGGAGCCGTTGGCGCCGCAGAAGTCGCCGGCTCCGTTGAAGGTGTGCTGGGCGCCGAACTGGTGCCCCATCTCGTGCGCCACGTAGTCGACGTAGAAGAAGTCCCCGCGCGGCTCCGCCAGTCCGGTGCACCCGCCGGCGGCGTAGTCGCGCCCGGCGACACCGAGCCAGGCCACTCCCCCGCCGTTGACGCCCAGCATCACGTGGCCGACGTCGTAGGCCGAGGCGCCGATCAAGTTGCCCAGCACCAGCCGCGCGCGGCCGAGGGTGTCGATGTCGCAGCGGTCGAGCATCCCCGGCTGGTTCCCAGCCCTGGGCTCGAAGCAGGGATTGGCACCACACGGCCCGTCCGCACCGGTCGCCTCAGCCTCGGTGTCGAGGTTCAGCCTCTCGGTGTCGTCGACGAGCAGGAACCTGACCCCGAGATCGTCGTTGTAGATCTGGTTGAGCCGCGTCACCAGCGCCACCTTCGCCGCCAGCACGTTCTCGCTCCCGAAGTGCGCCGCGTACGTCGGGTCGTTCAGCAACGCCAGCCGGTACGTCCGCCGCACCACCTCGCCGCTCGATGCTGGCTCCGCCCGCTGGTTGAGGAGGTTGCTCTGCAACCGTCTCGAAACCAAGGGCTCCTGCAACGGCACCGGTGGTCGAGCAGCGAGCGCCAGCGAGCGGGCGTCGAGACCATCGGGTGACACCAGGTGCCGCGCACCCCCGCCAACACCCGCCGGCTCCACGACCCACGACTCATCCCCGCGCACCGAAGCCGAGACCCCCAGCGGCGTGACCGAGACCGCAACGGTGGAGCTGGGGTCCTCAACCGCCCGCCCGACGTAGGACCTCAGCTTCGGGTGCTCGGCCGCGAGCCCCGCCTCCATGACCTGGATCGGCTCAACGTCGAACTCGGTCGTGCCCCCGTCAAGGTTCGGCAGCTCCAGCACATCCGCCCGCAGGTCCCGCTTGGTCTCCCGCAACGACAACCGGACGACTGATTCATCGTTGGTTGAGGAGGTTGCGCTAGCAACCGTCTCGAAACCCACCGATGGTCGAGCAGCCCGAGCGCCAGCGAGGGCGTCGTCGAGACCGTCCCCACCGCTGGTTGAGGAGGTTGCGCTAGCAACCGTCTCGAAACCCGGCGACGGAACCGCAACCGCAGCCCCCACCAGCCCCAACCCGAGCAGACCGGCGAAGACCTTACGCATCACTGCCCCAGCGCCCAGCGCCCGAACAGCGTCCCCTCGTCCTCCAGCAGCATGGTGAGCCGCAACGGCACGTCGATCGGCGCACCCTCGGTGATCCGGGGATACGCGCCGGCCACCAGCCGCGGCACGGTCGTCTCGGTCAGCTCGTCGACGCAGCCCTGGAACACCAGGTCGCGCAGCAGGTGCGGCCCACCCTCGCTGAGCTGCGAGGTCCAGCCGCGCTCGGCGAGCGTCTGCTTCAGCAACGGCAGGTCCACCCGGTGCGACCCGAGCTCGAGCACGTGGTCTGCGCCAAGGATCTCCTTCGCCGAAGCCAAGCCATCCGACCGGGAGCAGGTCGCCAGGTAGACCGAGCCCGTCGGCGCACCCTGCAGCGACTCCGGCACCTGCGCCTTACGGGACACCAGCACGATCGGCGTCCCCTCGATCGGCGAATACCTCTCCGCCTTGGCGGTGCCGGCGCCGACGATGACGACGTCGGCGAGCGTCCGCAGCATGGCGAAGACCCGCTGGTCCGCGGCGTTATTGATGGAGCCGGTGAGTGCGTCCTCGCCGGTCGACGAGCCGTCGACGGTGCTCACCATGTTGACCCGGAGGAACGCCTCGCCGGCAGGCGGCGCGTAGAGCGCGGCCAGGTCCTCGTCGCTGATGTTCTCGGTCGGCTCGGCGCCGGTCAGGACTCGCATCGGTACCTCATCACCTGGGGGACGATCGGTGCCGGGGTGCACCGGCGCTCCAAGCGTCTCAGGTCGGGTGCACGCGTGGTCAGCCACCCCGCGCGCTGCAGCGTTCACGCAGCCGCAACATGAACCTGATGCGCAACGGCGGCAGCGACCGTATGGTGCAGGAGCGCCACCCCCGTCGGTGGTGCGCAGGCGCCCCGATGACGCGGGCGGCAGGCATGGCCGCGCATGCGGACGACATGGGGACGAGCAGGGATGACGCTGTTGTCGGAGACCACCAGTCGCTGGGCCACGGGCGCCCGCAGCCGCTACCTCAGGGCACTGCCGCTGACCGCCCTGGCCATCGACCTCACCATCATGCTCGTCGTGGGCCTGGTGGCCATCGTGGGGCGCCGCGAGCTGGCGATCTTCACCGCCTCGGCCGACGTCGAGAGCACACTGACCTTCGCCGGCCCGCTGATGATCCTCGGCTGGGTGGCCACGATTGCAGTCTCTGGTGGCTACCGCACAGATGTCTTCGGCGCCGGCCTCGACGAGTACAAGCGGGTCTTCAATGCCAGCCTCATCGCCGCCAGCCTCGCCGGCGTCGGCTGCTACCTCACGAACTTCCCACTCTCCCGCGGCTTCTTCCTGATGGCGTTCTTCCTCGGGGTCCCCGCCTTGCTGACAGGACGGCTGGTGCTGCGGCGAGCCATCCAGACGGCTCGCACCCGTGGAGTGCTGCAACAGCGCGTCCTGATCGCCGGCTCCCGCTCCCACGTCGACGAGATCGCCGTGGTGCTGAGACGTGAGTCCTGGCTCGGCTACCAGGTGGTGGGAGCCCTCACCCCCGAGTACGACATCACTGAGGAGACGGCGACGGGAGTCCCCGTCGTTGGCAACGCCGACGAGGTGACTTCTCTGGCCGTGACGATGCAGGCCGATATCATCTTCTTCGCGGGTGGGTCAGTCGGTGCCTCCAGCCAGCTCCGCAAGGCACTGTGGGACCTGGAGCGGCACAACATCCAGGTCGTGGTCGCTCCGTCCGTCAGCGACATCTCTGGGGAGCGGATCAAGATCCGTCCCGTGGGAGGTCTGCCCCTGATCCACATCGATCCCCCGACATGGACGGATGCCTCGCGCTGGGGCAAACGCACTTTCGACGTGATCGGCTCCGGCGCCCTCATCCTGACCTTCGCACCTCTCCTGGCCTTCGCAGCAGTGAGCGTCTGGCTGCACGACCGGGGACCGGTCTTCTTCCACCAGACGCGGATCGGACGCAACGGCGAGGAATTCGCCTGCCGCAAGTTCCGCACGATGGTCGTTGACGCCGAGTCTCGCCTCGCCGAGCTCCACGCCCAGGTCGGGTATACAGAGGGGCTCTTCAAGATGGAGTGCGATCCCCGGGTCACGCGCCCTGGGCGATGGCTGCGTCGCTACTCCATTGATGAGCTCCCGCAGTTGTTCAACGTCTTCACCGGCGAGATGAGTCTCGTTGGACCCCGACCGCCGCTTCCGATCGAGGTCGAGAAGTACGATGACCGCGCCACTCGCAGGCTCCATGTCAGGCCCGGGATGACTGGGCTGTGGCAGGTCTCGGGACGCTCAGATCTCTCGTGGGACGAAGCGATCAGGCTCGACCTGTACTACGTGGACAACTGGTCGATGGTGCAGGACCTTGCCATCCTCGCTCGCACTTTAGGCGCTGTGTTGAGCCCTCGCGGCGCCTACTGAACAGGCGATGCGGTCCTCATGCGCCGACGGCGGTCTTGAGCGCGTCGGCGCGGTCGGTGCGCTCCCAGGTGAAGTCGGGGAGCTCCCGGCCGAAGTGGCCGTACGCCGCGGTCTGGCTGTAGATGGGGCGCAGCAGCTGCAGGTCGGAGATGATCGCGGCCGGGCGCAGGTCGAAGACCTCCAGCACCGCGGCCTGGATCCGCTCGTCGGGGACCGTGCCGGTGCCGAAGGTCTCCACGAATACGCCCACGGGCTGGGCCTTGCCGATGGCGTAGGCGACCTGGACCTCGCAGCGCCGCGCGAGACCGGCGGCCACGACGTTCTTGGCCACCCAGCGCATCGCGTAGGCGGCCGAGCGGTCGACCTTCGAGGGGTCCTTGCCCGAGAACGCGCCACCACCGTGGCGGGCCATGCCGCCGTAGGTGTCGACGATGATCTTGCGACCGGTCAGACCGGCGTCGCCCATCGGCCCACCGACCACGAACGTCCCGGTGGGGTTGACCAGCAGCCGGTAGCCGTCGGAGTCGATGTCGAACTGCTCCAGCACCGGCGCGATGACGTGCTTGGCGATGTCGGGCTGCAGCCGGGTCTCCAGGTCGATCCCGGCCTCGTGCTGGGTGGAGAGCACCACGGTGTCGACGCGCACCGCGCGGTCGTCCTCGTCGTACTCGATGGTGACCTGGGTCTTCCCGTCGGGCAGGAGGTAGGGCAGCGTGCCGTCCTTGCGCACCGCCGAGAGCCGCTCCGAGAGCGTCTGGGCGATCTTGATCGGCAGCGGCATCAGCTCGGGGGTGTCGTCGCAGGCGTAGCCGAACATCAGGCCCTGGTCGCCCGCGCCCTGCCGGTCCAGCTCGTCGGCCGAGGACTCGGTGCGCGACTCGTGCGCGGTGTCCACGCCCTGCGCGATGTCTCCGGACTGCCCGCCGATCGCGACCATCACGCCGCACGAGGCGCCGTCGAAGCCCTTCTGGGAGTGGTCGTAGCCGATGTCGAGGATCTTCTGGCGCACGATCGACTTGATGTCGACGTACCCGCTGGTGGTCACCTCGCCGGCCACCACCACCAGGCCCGTGGTCAGCAGCGTCTCCACCGCCACCCGCGAGGTGGGGTCCTGCCGCAGCATCTCGTCGAGCACGGCGTCGCTGATCTGGTCAGCGATCTTGTCCGGGTGGCCCTCGGTCACGGACTCGGAGGTGAACAGGCGTCCAGTCATGGGGAAGACGTTAAGGCATGCAATTCCCCTCACGGTTACAGGCTCTTCACAGACCGGGGTGTAGTAGGGGTCTGAAGCCGCCGGTCTCAAGCAGGCTCCTGGCGATGTAGTTGGTCAGGTTGCGGAACCCGAGCGCTGATCCGCGTAGGTGCTCGAGCCGTCCGTTG
>NZ_BAAGUS010000030.1:0-15255 GCF_054781275.1 Nocardioides ginkgobilobae
TGCACGTCGAGGTCTTTCGGGTGGCTGGCGTAGGAACCGCCATCTTCGAAAGACCTCGACCTCTATCCCGGCACCGACGCGCCGACCCCGGCCGCGTCGTCCGCTACACCCTCAACTGTGAAGAGCCCCCAATGGTGTCCCCGGCGTCCGCCCATGGGCGGACCTCGGCGTCCTCGCCGAGCACGAAGATCTGAACGGCGAGGGCATACTCGCCACCAAGGATCAGGACAGTGTCGTCGGTCCGGACCGAGCCCTGCGCGATCGTGCCCATTAAGGCAGTGCCTCTCCAAGCCATGTCAAAGACCTGAGTGACCGGCATGGCCAGCACTCCATCGCGGGAGTACATCGAATCCATGACAGTGCTCCTCTGATCGTCGACTGAAGCAATCGGGCTACGGACTCAGCAGTCGCTGGCGTTCGGCGGCGACGATATCTCTTGCGATCTCGGCGTCGGAGATGTCGATCGCTTCAGGTGCACTGTCGGCGGTTTCTGAGACGCGCGCGAACTCCTCGAAGAGTTCGCGCTTCCGCGCCAGGATCTCAGTGATTCGGCGGTCCACTCCGTCTTCGGAGAGGAGCCGATGGACCTGTACTGACTCCAGCTGACCCATCCGTCTCGAGCGCGCGATGGCCTGCCACTCCGTGGTCGGCTTGAGCTGTGGCTCGCAGATGACCACCACTGAGGCGGACTGGATGTTCAGCCCTACGCCGCCTGCGACGATCTGGGCCACCAACACGGCGCCGTGCGGAGCCTGAGAGAACTCATCGACCATCTCCTGCCGCCTAGCCGCCGGAACCGATCCGGTCAGCGGGCCGAAGACCTTCCCAGGCAGGTGAGCAGCGATGTCGTCCAGGACGGCGCGGAAGTGGGAGAAGACCAGCACACGACGGTTGTTGTCCTCAGCCTCCTCGACGATGTCCAAGAGGCGCTGCATCTTCTGTGAAGCCGTCCCGGCACGAAGCGCGGCCTGGCGCATGGCCATGAAGTTGCTGTCCAGTACGGCCGATCGATAGTGCTGTTGATCTTCGGGGGAGAGTGGCATCCACTCATCGACCTCGACGAGCTCTGGGAGCTCGGTGAGGACATCCTCCTGATTGCGGCGCAGGTACGCGGGGGCAACCTGCTTGCGGAACTGTCGTGGAGCGAACTCAGAGGCATTGACCGTTAGGTCGGGGCGTAGGTAGCCAACGAGGCTGCGGAACTCATCGATCTTGTTTTCCAGCGGCGTTCCGGTGAGCAAGATGGCTCGGGAGCTTTGCTGGATCAGGGCTCGGGAGCGACGAGTCCGCTGCGCGTCGGGGTTCTTGATGTAGTGGGCCTCGTCGAAGACGAGGCACTCCGGGTGGGTGCCACTCGGCACACGCCCTTCCAGCCACCCGAGGGTGTCGTACGTCGTTACCGCGACCCCACCGTTGCGGCCCCATGACCCCAGGGCGGCATCACGTCCCGGACCGTGGAGCCGATGTGCTCGCAGGTCGGACTTGCTGGTGACCTCGCGCATCCAATTGGTGACCACTGCAGCCGGACACACCACCAGGAAATGGTGAGACCCCTTGGCGCGCAGATGAGTGAGCACGGCCAGCGATTCAACGGTCTTACCGAGGCCCATCTCGTCGCCGATAATGACTTTGCGCTGCACGAGCGCGAACCGGGCGCCGAACGATTGGTAGCCGCGCAAGGACGCTGAGAGGAAGCGTGTCTCGAGCTTGAGGTCACGTATCGCCTGCAGGATCTCCTCCGGCAGGTCACCCTGAGCGCCTTCCTCGTCCTCGGACAGGAACCCGAGCTCGGAGAGCATGGCGTAGTAGTCCGCCGGCCTCGACAGAAAGTCAGCCCACACGTCCGTAGCCCAGGCGCCACCGGCGCCCAGGGCGCCAGCGCGTTCACAGACGAGTCGCATCGCAACACGCAAATCCTGAGTGGGCTTGCGATGCCCAACGAACAGGACTTGCGTTACCGCGCCCGAGACTGCGGTCAGGTAAGGCCGCAGGCTGTCGGCTGCAGCGAGGACGTTGGTCGCGGACTTGATCGACCGTGCCGAGTCCCACGCCGCTAGCTTGGAAAGCAACGTAGTCGCGGCCGGAGGACGGTTCTTGATGTCGAGTCGGATCGGCATCTCGTCCAGCGTGGTCTGCCAGATCGTTCGAGCAGCCCCCAGCATGCGCTTGCCCGTGGTCTCACCCACGCTCGGTATGCCGTAGACGCGGCCACCGAGGTCGAGCACTTCCTGAACGGACTTGATGCCGGCGGCAGTGAGCGCCGAGATGCGCAACTGGCCGCTGCTCGCGTCCTTCAACCTCTCTACGGGCATCTGCTCAACGAGCGCTCGGGCCTCGGCCTGTCGCAAAGCATCAGCGGCGCCGGTGACCGCACCGCGAAACTGCGCCTCTTGCGCCAGCGCGTGGTCGATAACGCGGATCGCCTCGAGGGCCCTGTCCATCTCCGACCGCTCGATCAGAACTCGATCGGCCGGGAGGTGCTGCGAGAGGCCGACGGGATCGTCGAGGACGGCTGAAGGCCCCGGTGCGACACGAGGGTCGGGCTGCCACTCGGCCAGGTAGCGAAGAGCCGCGTCCTGCCCCGTGGACATCACCCACTCGTGAAACTGGGTCAAGTAATTGGCTGCAGCGGAGGCGCCGTCCTTGCGGCCCCGGTTCGCGAAGACACGACGAGCCCCGAACAGGGCTCGGACGTCGTCCAATGCTCGTTGCACGTCACCATGTAGGCGGTCGATTGTCTGCTGAGTGACGTCGGCAATGGCAGGCACTGTTCCTGCCCGCGCCATGCTGATAGTCAACGAACTGTCTGCCGGAGTCAGGGACAACGACCGCCAATCAGCAGACGTCGATGCTGGCGCGAGTCGAGCCAGCAGCTCTGTGCGAGCGGAGTCCCCAGCATCGATGACAGTGGATCGCGTTGCCACGCCAGTGGCCGCCAGGTCCCGCCACGATGCGACCTGTTGCACGATGGCGCGTAACTGCTGCCGCTCGTCCTTCTCCATCGCACCTGCCGTTTCCACCGCTTGACCCAATCGGGCGCAGCGTAGTGACAAGCACCGACGCCCGAAGCCAGTTGAGTAAAGACTGTCCGCGGGAGCGAGTAGGTTCGGCGGAATATCTAGGAGGTCACGTTGCAGCTCGAAGAGCTCAAGCCCGGTCTACGCATCGATGGGCTCATTCCAGCCGAGGTCATCACCGTCATCGCCGCCCAGTGGCACGGTACGGACGCACTCGAATTGACCTACAAGAATGCGGACGGAGGCCTCGGGCAGCAGGTGGTGTTCCGCAAGGATCAAGACAAGCTGTCAGTAGCCCACAGTGGCAGCAGGGCCTTCGACGCCGCAGCGAGCGACTTCAAGCTCGCTGCGGAGGCACAGCGGATCTCCTTGGCCGGCCTCTTCGACCCGATGCTCGCTGTTGCGACCAGCGACGTACAGCCGCTGCCACACCAGATTCGGGCCGTCTACGGCGAGCTACTGCCGCGGACCCCGCTCCGCTTCCTGCTGGCCGACGACCCAGGCGCGGGCAAGACGATCATGGCCGGGCTCTACATCAAGGAACTGCTGCTTCGCGATGACGTAAAGCAGTGCCTGATCATCGCCCCCGGCGGACTGGTAGAGCAGTGGCAGGACGAGCTGTTCTTCAAATTCGGTCTCCGGTTCGACCTGCTCACAAACCAGCTGATCGACGCCCAGGTCAACTTCAATGTCTTCGAGACCAACCCACTGCTGATCGCGCGGATGGATCAACTCTCCCGCAACGAGCAACTGCAGGCTCAGCTGAAGGACACCGAATGGGACCTCATCATCGTCGATGAGGCGCACCGCATGGGTGCGCACTACTTCGGTGGAGAGCTGCGGAAGACCAAGCGCTTCCTCCTCGGCGAGATGCTCGGCCAGATCACCCGACACCTTCTCCTGATGACCGCCACGCCTCACTCAGGGAAGGAAGAGGACTTCCAGCTCTTTATGACGCTGCTCGATCGGGACCGCTTCGAAGGCAAGCACAAGAAGAGCGCCGACGTCAGCGGGGTCATGCGCCGCATGGTCAAGGAAGACCTTTTGACCTTCGAAGGCAAGAAACTCTTTCCCGAACGCATCGCCGAGACCGTCCCCTACGAACTCACCGCACTCGAGTACGACCTCTACGAGGACGTCACCCACTATGTCCGCGAGGGGATGAACCGCGCCGAACGCATCGGCGGCAAGCGCAAGAACACCGTTGGCTTCGCCCTCACTGTCCTTCAGCGCCGCCTCGCCTCCAGCCCCGAAGCGATCTACAAGAGCCTGGTACGTCGCACCGAGCGGCTGGAGCGCAAGAAGCAGGAGATCCTCAACGGCACCTACCGCGAGGTCGAGCCCGACATCGACCTGAGCGAGATCGACGACGACGAGTTCAACGCCGAAGAAATCGAAACGGCCGAAGAGGAACTGCTCGACGCCGCTACGGCCGCGCAGACCGTCGAAGAGCTCAACGCGGAACTCATCGAGCTCGGCGAACTCATCAAGACTGCTCGACTGGTCCGCGAGGCCGGCACCGACCGCAAGTGGACCGAGCTCTCCACCATCCTCCAGGACCACGCGCTCACCACAGACGCTCAAGGGTGGCCGCGGAAGTTCATCATCTTCACCGAACACCGCGACACCCTGGAGTACCTCAGAGGAAGGATCGGCTCGCTGCTCGGAAAGCCAGACGCAGTCCGCGCCATCCACGGCGGCGTACGCCGCGCCGAGCGACGCCAGATCACCGAGGAGTTCACCAAGAACCGCGACTGCCAGATCCTCCTGGCCACCGACGCCGCCGGTGAAGGTCTCAACCTCCAGGCCGCACATCTGATGGTCAACTACGACCTCCCATGGAACCCCAACCGCATCGAGCAGCGCTTCGGCCGCGTCCACCGCATCGGCCAGGAAGAGGTCTGCCGCCTCTGGAACCTCGTCGCCTCCAACACCCGCGAGGGCGAGGTATTCACCCGACTCCTGGAAAAGCTCGACCAGATGCGTCAAACCTATGGCGGCAAGGTCTTCGACGTCCTCGGCGAGGCATTCACCGAGACCCCGCTGCGCAACCTGCTCCTCGACGCCATCCAGTACGGCGAACGGGCCGACGTGAAGGCCAAGATGCACGAAGTCATCGACGCCTCCGTCGGCGACGGACTGAAGGATCTGCTCGACGAGCGCGCCCTGGCGTCCGACCACCTTGCTGATGCTGACTTGCAGGCGCTGCGAGCCGCTATGGACGAGGCCCGAGCACGGCGCCTCCAGCCGCACTACATCGAACTCGCCTTCAAGGCAGCCTTCACCAAGCTCGGCGGACGCATCGTCAAGCGCGAGCAGGGGCGCTACGAGATCGCCAACGTGCCCCAGCACATCCGCTCGGCAGGCACAGGACCCATCGCCACCAAGTACGACCGGGTCACCTTCGACCTCAGCCACGTCCAGCCCGACGACCTCACCCGCGCAGACCTGCTCGCACCCGGCCACCCGCTCCACGACGCCGTCATGGGCGAGGCCATCCGCAACTTCGGTGGGGCGCTCAACCAGGGCACTGTTCTTGTCTCGTCCACGCTGGAGGAACCGCAGCTCCTCGTCGGCGTCATCGAGGAGGTCGCCGATGCGACCGGCGAATCGGTGGCCCGACGCTTCGGTTACGCCTACGTCGACAGCTTCGGCACCGTCAGCCCCGCCGGGCCGGCGCCCTACCTGGACTGCGTCGCGGCACCGGCGGGCCCAGCAACGGACGCCGCCAGGCGTCTGAGCTGGCTCGGCGACGCCGAGGACAAAGCGACGAGCTGGATTATCGCCAATCAGTTGCCCGAGTACCTCGGCGAAGTGCAGCCGCGGCGTCTCAACGAATTGACCAAGGCGCGCGACTTGGTCACCAAGCGCTTGAGCGCCGAGAGCGAACGCCTCCTGCTCGACGCCGCCGTCGCATCGGAGAAGGAGCAGAAGGGCGAGAAGCCGAAGGAGTCTTCCGACAGCCTGAATCGCAAGGCCGTCGAACTCGACTCACGCCTCCGCAAGCGCCTCGCGCTGCTCGACCAGCAGCAGCTCATGTCGACCAAGCCGCCGCACATCGTCACCGCGGCGCTGGTGCTGCCCATCGGGATGCTCGAAGGCGAGATCCCGGCGACCGCGCCCATCCACGCGAAGGAGACCAAGGCAGTCGAACGCCGTGGTGTTGACCTGGTCCTCGCCCGCGAGCGCGAACTCGGCCGCAAGCCCGTCGAGCAGGCGTTCAACAACAAGGGCTTCGACATCCTGTCGACCGACGCCAACGGCGATACCTACCGGATCGAGGTCAAGGCGCGGATCGAGGGCTCGAAGGACTTCTTCGTCACCCACAACGAGGTCATGACCGGCAAGAACGCCGTCCCTCGCTACCGGCTCGCGCTCGTCCGGGTCGATCAGCGGGGCGCTCAGTACGACGAGGTCCGCTACCTCGGCGACCCGTTCGCCACCACCGACCTCGGAGACTTCGAGGCCACAGGCATCCGAGGCGACTGGGCCAAGACCTGGGCAAAGGGCACCGCGCCCTTCTGACGCCCGCGGGCCCCACCATTGACTCCCGTTCCACCCAAAGCGTCGGGCCCCAACGGTAACTTCATGCACACATCACGCGCCGCATCGTCGGTGAGGTTCGCCCGTCATCTCGGGCACGGAGGGTCGAGGAACTAGTGCACAAGCGCAAGCTGATCGAGGTGGCTCTGCCGCTGGAAGCGATCAACCGGGAGTCCGCCCGGGAGAAGTCGATCCGGCATGGCCACCCGTCCACCATGCATATCTGGTGGGCGCGTCGGCCGCTCGCGGCAGCCCGCGCGGTGCTGTTTGCGCAGTTGGTTGACGATCCGAGCGCGCGGCCGGACCGCTTTCCGACGGAGGAACTCCAGCGCGAGGAACGCGAGCGGTTGCACACACTAATTGCCGAGCTCTGCGCCTGGGAGAGCGGGCGCAACGATCGTCTGCTCGACGCGGCGCGGCGCGAGATCTTGGCTTCCACCGGCGGTAATCCGCCGCCGATCCTCGATCCGTTCGCGGGCGGCGGCGCGATTCCAGTTGAGGCTCAGCGGCTTGGGCTTGAGTCCCGCGCGGCCGACCTCAACCCTGTGGCCGTTCTGCTGAACAAGGCTCTGATCGAGCTTCCTCCAGCGTTCGTAGGGACCGAGCCGGTCTGGCCGGGCCTGGCTGCAAGCCAAATCCGGAAGTGGGTTGGCGCTGAGGGGCTCGCCGCCGATGTTCGCGCCTATGGCGAGTGGATCGGGCAGCAAGCGAAGGCCAAGGTCGGGGATCTCTATCCCGACGTGCGCCTCGATGACGCCAGTCATGTGCCCGCCCTCGCTTGGATCTGGGCCAGAACCCTCACGTGCCCAAACCCCGCGTGCGGGATTGAGATGCCACTGGTCCGTAGTTGGTGGCTGAGCAAGAAGCGCGGAGGTGAGGCGTATGTCGCGCCGCATGTCGAGACTTCGAACGATCACCCGTCCGGACGTCGAGTGCGGTTCGAGATCATCCGCAGCAAGGTAGGTGCGCCGAGCGCCGCATCTGACGGCACCGTCGGACGGAGCGGTGCGACTTGCGTTGCGTGTGACGCACCCGTGTCTCTGGAGCACATCAGGTCCACAAGTCGCTCGGTAGGACTTGGCCAGCAATTGATGGCGGCTGTGGCGACCAAGAACCGCAGGCGCTTCTATGTCGAGGCGACCGCGGATCAAGAATTGGCGGCGAACGTTGAGTTGCCGGAAGACCTCCCCTTGGGCGAGTTGTCGGATTGGCCCGGCCGGATCAATGTCTACCGGTATGGCCTGACGAAGTTCATCGATCTCTTCACGCCGCGGCAGCTCAGGGCGTTGATTGCATTCAGCGACCTCGTGCTTGCCGCTCGCGAGAAGGTCATCGAGGATGGCGGCTCGGCGGCGTACGCAGACGCGATCGCGACGTACCTCGGACTTTGTGCGAGCAAGATGACGGTGTTCCACACATCCCTTTCGCGGTGGCGGTCAGACGCTGACAAGACGGCGCCAGCTTTTGGGCGTCAAGCGATCGCGATGGTTTGGGATTTCGCGGAGCCGATGCCATTCGCGGGCGCCGGTGGAGACTGGGATGGCGTCGTCGATGGCGCGGCCAAGACGCTGGAGGGCCTTCGCCCCGGCGCTTCGGGGACGGCTATACAAGCGCCCGCACAGTCCGTCGAGTTGCCTCCGGGCGTCGTCATCTCCACGGACCCGCCCTACTACGACAACATCAGCTACGCAGAACTCTCCGACTACTTCTATGTGTGGCTGCGCCGCGTTCTTCGGCCGGTCTACCCGGATCTCTTGTCAACATTGCTCGTTCCTAAGGCCGAGGAACTGGTCGCCAACCCCTATCGTCATAACGGGCCTGTCGCCGCGAAGAAGTTCTTCGAGGATGGCTTCCGCGAGGTGTTCGCCCGAGCCCGGGCTACGGCCTCAGCGGAGTATCCGATAACGGTCTACTACGCCTTCAAACAGTCCGACTCCGACGACGTCGGCGAAGCATCGAGCGGTTGGGAAACCCTGCTTGAGGGCATGATCACGGCCGGCTGGGAGATCACATCCACCTGGCCGATGCGGACCGAAGGCGGAACGCGGCTGATCGCGAGGGACTCAAACGCTCTTGCCTCTTCAATTGTGTTGTCCCTGCGTCCGCGTCCCGACGGAGGACCAACGACAGATCGTCGCGGGTTCATCGCGGCCTTGGAGGCGGAGCTTCCGGGTGCGCTCCGGAAGTTGCAGCAGGGGCAGGTGGCCCCAGTCGACCTCCCGCAGGCTGCCATTGGTCCTGGCATGGCCGTATTCAGCCGGTACGCCGCAGTTCTGGAGCCGACCGGCTCAAAGATGACGGTCCGCGCCGCCTTGGCGCGAATCAACGAAATCCTTGACCAGGTGCTCAACGAGCAGGAAGGCGACTTTGACTCGACGTCTCGGTTCGCTATCGCTTGGTATCGCCAGCACGGCTACGGAGTCGGCAAGTTCGGGGATGCGGACAGCCTTGCGCGTGCACGTAATACCAGCGTCGACACGATGGACCGGGACGAGATCCTCACGAGTCGTGCAGGCAACGTCCAGCTCATCAAGCCCGCAGATCTCCCGTGGGACTACGACGTCCTGAAGGACGCCCACACCTCGAACTGGGAGGCTCTCCACCATCTGATCAAGGTGCTGGAACGCGATGGAATCGCGCCGGCCGGCGACTTCCTTCAGTCCGCGCTGACCCGCCCCGATGGCGCGGTTGATGCTGATCTGGTCAAGGAACTCGCTCACCTCCTGTTCCGCATCGCCGAGGGCAACGGCTGGACGAAGGACGCGCTCAGTTTCAACACGTTGGTCACGACCTGGCCGGAGATCCTTGAGGTCGCTCGGTCGGTCAAGAAGCCCACCGCGCAGCAGGGCGCGTTCGACTTCGATGAGGGAGACGACTGACATGGGCTTTCTGACGCCTATGTACGAGCTCGGCGAGTACCTGACGTGGACACGATCCGGGGAGATCCAACTCCCTGACTTCCAGCGTGGCTACAAGTGGGAAGACGAGCGCATCCGCCAGTTGCTGGTCACGGTGCTCCGGGGGCACCCCCTCGGTGCCGTCATGCTTCTGAAGACCGGCAACACGCAGGTCCGCTTCAAGCCCCGGGCGATCGAGGGCGTGGGGCTAACTGCGGGGACCGAGGCCAAGTTCCTTCTACTCGACGGACAGCAGCGTCTGACCTCACTGACTCAAGCACTTAGTGGCGACGGCGCAGTTGCGACGAAGGACAGTCGCGGCAAGCTGCTCGACCGCCGCTACCTCGTGCACATGGACACCGCGCTGAGCGACTCGAACCGTGTGGATGAGGCGCTCATCAGCATTCCTGCGGACGGTGTGGTTCGAACGAACTTCGGCAAGGACGTGGTCCTTGACCTGAGCGACCACGACAAGCAGCGCGAGCACGGCTACTTCCCGCTTCACCTGCTCTACGGCGACTACATGAGCTGGATCCTGGAGCTTGAGGACCGCGAGCTCGGGAAGCGCTTCCACGAGCAGTTCATCAAGCCGGCAGCGACCTACGACATCCCGGCGATCGTGCTCGACGAGAGCACGGACAAGGCTGCGGTGGCCACGGTCTTCGAGAAGGTCAACATCGGCGGCCTGCCCCTGAACGTCTTCGAGCTGCTCACGGCCGTCTTTGCGGGCGACGCCGGGTACTACGAGAAGTCGGGCGAGGACTTCCGTCTGAACGACGACTGGAAGGAGACCCAACTCAAGTGGTCGTCCTACCCGGTCCTCGCTGCAGTCGAGAACACCGACTTCCTGCAGGCCATCACGATGCTCACCACCCGCAAGCGGAACCTCGCGGACACCTCTGACCGGCCGCCCGCGATCTCCGCGAAGCGCGAGGACGTTCTCAAGCTCACCTTGGCGGACTACCTGGAGTGGCGGGACCAGCTCCGCGAGGCGTTCGTCTGGGCTGCCACGTTCCTTGCCGACCGGCACATCTTCGCTCCGCGAGACGTGCCGTACCCGAAGCAGCTCGTCCCTCTGGCCGCGATCAAGGTCGTCCTCGGCAAGGACGCCGACCTCATCAGCGTGAGCGAGCGCCTGATCCGCTGGTACTGGTGCGGAGTGCTCGGCGAGCTGTACGGCTCGGCGATCGAGACGCGGTTCGCGCGTGACATCGAGATGGTTCCGGCGTGGGCTCATGACGAGTCCACGCCGGTGCCGCGGACCGTTCAGGACGCGAACTTCACTGAGTCGCGTCTCCACTCGCTCCGAACCCGGAACGCCGCCGCCTACAAGGGCATCGCCGCGCTCATCCTCGCCGGCGGTGCGCGCGACTGGATGGAAGACAAAGCGCTCGACAAGGTTCAGTACGTCGATCTTGCCGTCGACATTCACCACATCTTCCCGCAGAAGTGGTGCAACGACACCGGCATCGACGACGAGCACCGCGAGAGCATCGTCAACAAGACGACGATCAGCGCCCGCACGAACAGGACGATCGGTGGCGCTGTGCCGTCGTCGTACCTGACCGTGATCGAGTCGCGCGCTCAGCTCGAATCACCGCGCCTCAACGAGCTGTTGGGAACGCACCTCGTTCCTGCTGAACTACTGCGTGCAGACGACTTCGAGGCCTTCTTCAAGGCCCGCCGCGAGAGCCTGTGCAAGCTCGTCGAGGCCGCCATCGGCAAGAACGTCCAGCGCGACATCGACCAAGGCTTCGCCGAGGAAGACTCGGCTCACTTCGAACCTGACGAGCTCGAAGACGACACCGTCACGGAGAACGATTGACATGGCACTGAGTAACCGCGACCGGATCGACCGCATGTTCCAGGTGCTCGCGCCGGCACTCGACGACTTCATCTCGACCGTCGTCGGTCAAGGCGATCCCTCGCTCGGCGCCGTGTGGACCAAGCTTGTGCAGGCGAAGGACAGCAAGAACGGCGCACCTTCGACGAAGACCTACGACGCGCTCGATCCCCAGGTGCAGTTCCGGATCCTCACCGAGGGCAACATCACCGGTGGGTTCAAGCCGGGTTGGTACCCGTTCAACCAGGCCATCGGCCGCACCGGCGAAACCTTTGCGAGCGAGCTTCGCGAGGTCCGCAACGAGTGGGCCCACAACAAGACCTTCACCGATGACGACGCGTACAGGGCGCTCGACACCGGTGAGCGACTTCTCAAGCTGATTGGCGCCGCGAAGGAAGCAGATGAGGTCCGCGGCATCCGGCTCAACCTGCGTCGTGTCACTGCCGACAAGGACGACAAGAAGGTCCTGAAGGCGGCCGTCGACAACCCCGAAGCAGCCGGTCTGCGCCCTTGGCGTGAGGTCCTCCAGCCCCACGACGACGTCGCCACCGGCAACTTCCACGCCTCTGAGTTCGCCGCCGACCTCTACAAGGTCGCGACCGGAGGCGAGGTCGACTCCGACTACGCCGACCCGGTCGAGTTCTTTCGACGCACCTATCTGACCGAAGGACTGCGTGACCTCATAGGTCGTGCGGTGCGCCGCCTGTCAGGCGATGACAACGCATCACCGGTCATCAATCTTCAAACCAACTTCGGTGGCGGCAAGACCCACTCAATGCTGTCGCTGTGGCACGTGGCGGCGGGCCTGCCCGTCGGCAGCTTCCCGCAGGAGACCCAGGAACTCCTGACCTCCAGCGGCTACTCAGCCACCAAGGTCAACCGCGTCGCCATCGTTGGTAACCACTTCAGCCCGTCTGGGGTGACCAAGGAGGACGGCACCGACGTCAACACCATCTGGGGCGAGTTGGCATGGCAGCTTGGCGGTACGGAGGCGTACGCCGTGGTCGCCAAGGCGGACCGCGATCGGACTCACCCTGGCGATGCGCTCCACGAGCTGCTCGCCAAGTACGCACCCGCTGTCATCCTGATTGATGAGTGGGTCGCGTACGCACGTTCCCTCGTCGGCCGCGACGACCTTGCGGGCGGCACGTTTGACGATCAGTTCACCTTCGCCCAGTCGCTCACCGAGGCCGCCAAGGGCACGAAGGGCGTCCTGCTTGCGATCTCGATCCCGGCCTCGGAAACCGGGGACGCCAACGACAAGATCGTCGCCGGCAATGCCGAAGAGGTCGGCGGCCAGAACGGTCTTGAGGCTCTCAAGCGCCTCCAGAACGTCGTACGTCGTGTGGCGGACCAGTGGCGCCCAGCGTCGTCTGACGAGGCGTATCACATCGTCAAGCAGCGGCTCTTCAAGCAGCCGGATGCCGCAGCGCTGGCAGCCATCGGCGCTACGGCTCGGGCGTACGTCGAGATGTACCGCAAGTTCTCCGACGACTTCCCTCGCGAAGCACGGGACGCTGCCTACGAGGACCGGATCAAGCGGACGTACCCGATCCATCCGGAGCTGTTCGACACCCTCTACGAGGAGTGGTCGTCGCTGGAGCGCTTCCAGCGGACCCGAGGCGTCCTCCGTCTGATGAGCACGGTCATCCACGCCCTGTGGACCGGCGAGGACCAGTCGCCGATGATCATGCCCGCGTCGATCCCGCTGGCCACGTCGAACGTGAACTCCGAGCTCACGCAGTACCTCCAGGATTCCTGGAAGGCGATCATCGACGCGGACGTTGATGGCTCGAACTCCGAGCCTGCCCGCATCGACAAGGAGAAGCCGCTCTTCGGCCAGCGTGCGCTGACCAAGCGCCTCGCGCGCACGGTGTTCTTCGGCGCTGCGCCGACGATCGCTCCCGGCTCGGTCCACAAGGGCATCGGCACGCAGCGTGTATTCCTCGGAACTGCGATCCCGGGCGATGTCCCCGGCAACTTCCACTCGGCGCTGACTCAGTTGGGCGACCGCGCGACGTATTTCTACTCGGGCTCGGGCAAGTATTGGTACGACGTCCAGCCCAACATCACCCGCACCGCCAAGGACCAGGCCGAGCGTCTGCACAAGGAGGACGTCTGGGCCGAGATCGTTCGGCGGCTTCAGGACCAGGGCCGCAAGCGTGGCGACTTCGCCGGTGTCCACGTCTGCCCGGAGTCGAACGCCGACATCCCCGACACCGACGAGGCTCGCCTGGTCATCCTTCATCCGAAGGTCGCCCACAAGCGCGGCGCAGAGTCCGCGGCCAAGGACTTCGCCCACAAGGCCACCGAGCACCGCGGCAGCTCGAACCGAACGCACCGGAACGCGCTCGTCTATCTGGCCGCCGATGAGGCGCGTCTCGAAGAGCTGGACAACGCGACCCGCGACTACCTCGGTTGGAAGCACGTCCTGTCGAACGAGGCGGACCTCGACCTCACGCAGAACCAGAAGAACCAGGCGTCGCAACGGGCGACGCAGGCCGACCAGACGGTCACGTCGCGCCTGCTCCAGACGTTCACGTGGGCGCTCGTGCCGGCCCAGCCGGATCCCGGCGCGCCGTTCCTCATCCGCGAGACGAAGGTCGAGGGACAGTCAGACTCGCTGGCGGACCGCGTGTCTCGGCGTCTCGGGAATGACGGCGATCTGTCCACCCGCCAGGCAGCGGCGACGATCCGGCTCGCCATCGGCAAGGTGCCGCAGATCTGGAAGGACGGCCACGTTTCTCTCGGCTCGCTGTGGGGGCTCTACTCGCAGTACCCCTACATGCCGCGCCTGCGCGACCGGTCGGTCCTCGACGCCGGCATCCTCGACTTGCCGATGATCTGGCAGACGGACGCTTTCGCACTCGCAGCTGGCTTCGACGAGGCGGCTGGTCGGTACATCGGGCTCTGGACTCCCGAGGACAAGGAGAGCGCGCCGGTCGCGACGGACTCGTTACTCCTGGTCCGTCCGGACGTGGCGCAGAAACAACGCTCTGACGAGCCTGCGCCCGCGCCCGGGTCTGATCCAGATGCTGCTGAGCCGGACCCCGGCCCTTCGTCCACCATCCAGCCCGGTCCCAGCCAGTCTTCGAAGGTCGACATCGTCTGGCCGACGCGGTTCTACGGCGTCAAGACCCTCAACTCCGACAAGATCGCGCTGGAGTTCAAGAACATCGCCGATGAGGTACTCGCTCACTTGCGTTCGGGTGAGAACACCAGTGTGATCGTGCGCATCGAGATCGAAGCGACGGATTCCGATGGTTTCAATGAGGGTCGGGTACGGACCGTTTCTGAAAATGCGCGCACACTCAAATTCGATCAGTCTGGTTTCGAAACGCAATAAACGTCACCAATTGCATTAGTCGAGAATCGAAGGTACGATTAAATCCAGCTTGGGAATAATCATGTCCTGAGTGGTTTTCAATTACTCCTCCTTGACCCGCGACGCCGATCGGCGTCGCGGGTTTTTGCATTGCTCTGGAAAGGGGCAACTGGTGTCAGAAGCAACCGTCACTCAACTTCACCGCCGAGAAGGCCGCCGCGAACCACCCGCCACTCCGATCCTCGCTGACTTCTTGGACGAGTGGCTTTGGAGCAAACAAGGGCTCCGGCCCTCCACCCACGCGGCCTACGAGATCCACGTACGCCGGTTCTTGGTGCCGGGCCTCGGCCGCATCAACCTTCAGGAATTGACTCACCGCGACATCAGCGCCTTCTACCGCGCATCGGTCGCTCCGAAAGTCAGCGTCGCCACCCTGCGCCGCATCCACGCGACCCTGCGAGCCGCTCTCAGCTCAGCCGTTCGCGAGGGGCTCATCGTCCGCAATCCGGCTCTTCGTACCTGCGGTGGGAGTGGGTGAGCGACTTGGCATGACGCGGTCGGGGTGAATGGGGTCGAGGCCCTCCAGGATCGGGAGCGACCAAGCTGCCCAACCGGAAGGCCTCGACGATG
>NZ_BAAGUS010000031.1:0-13551 GCF_054781275.1 Nocardioides ginkgobilobae
CTACTCGCTGTGGAAGAACCCCGAGGACCTCACCGAACGTCAACAAGCCAAGCTCGAGTGGCTCGCGGTCAACGACACCCGCCTCTACCGCGCCTACCTCCTCAAAGAAGGCCTACGGCTGGTCTTCAAGCTGCCCGCCGATCAAGCCGGCGACGCCCTCGACGCCTGGTGCCGATCAGCCGCGGCGTCCCGGATCCCGCACATGGTCGACCTGCAACGAACCGTGCGGCGGCAACGCACCCCGATCCTGGCCGCGATCACCCACGGGCTGTCCAACGGACGCACCGAGTCACTCAACACCAAGATCCGGCTCCGCACCCGCATGGCCTTCGGCTTCAAAGACCCCGACGCCCTCATCGCGCTGCTCATGCTCACCCTCGGCGGACACCGACCCACACTCCCAGGCCGAACATGACCCACACATCAGTCACAAGAGCCCGAGTCACCGTTGAACCAGCGCCGAGTCAGCGGTCGGACGCGGGCCAGTCGAGGGGGTAGTCCTCGGCGACGCGGTCGTGCTCCTTGGTGAGCTTCTTGCGCGCCTTGGTGGGGAGCCGGTCACCGAAGACGGTGCCGCGGGTGTGGTCGGTCTCGTGCTGGAGGCAGCGGGCCAACAGGCCGTCGCCGGCGAAGGAGACCGGCTCGCCGTCCAGGCCCTGGCCGGTGACCGAGGCCCGGTCGGGCCGCGCCAGCTCCACGAAGGCGCCGGGGAAGGACAGGCAGCCCTCGTCGGAGTCGTCGAGGTTGCGGTCCTTGCCCTCGGGCAGGGTCAGCTCCGGGTTGCACACGACGCCGACGGTGCGCTCGCCGCTCTCGTCGGGGCAGTCGAAGACGAAGACCGCCTTGTCGACGCCGATCTGGCAGGCGGCCAGGCCGACCCCGTCGGCGGCGTACATCGTGGCGACCATGTCGGCGACCAGCGAGCGCAGCTCCTCGTCGAAGGCGGTCACCGGCTCCTGGGCACGGTGCATGACCGGGGTGCCCCAACGGGTGATCGGCCGCACGGTGCCACCGGTGGGGAGCGGGCCGTACGGAGCGTGCTCGGGCGGCGGGATCGGGGTGGTCTCGGCCATGCGAGGACCCTAGTCACCGCTCGCCGCACCCCTGTGACCCGCTCCACGAGACGACCTGTAGCGCAATGTGTAACTCACAGTTACATTTCTCGGCATGGACATCGGCAAGAGCCTCATGACGCGCCTGTCGCCCGGCGGCAGGCACGGGCTGGCGAGCGCGGAGCAGCGGGACCCCATCGGGTACGCCGTCGCCGCGCTGAACAAGCTGGCCCAGAGCGACCTCCTCGACCGCGTCGGCCTGCGCAAGCAGGCCGAGCAGGTCGTCTTCACGACCACCCGCGAGGGCTTCCGCACGGTCACGGCCGCGAGCCGGACCTTCGCCAAGGCCAGCGGCAAGGGGCCGGGCACCCGCGCCCCGGCGGCCAAGCGCACCGGCGTCTTCGACCTCACCCCGACCGAGGACGAGCAGATGCTCGTCGACGCGGTGACCGAGTACGCCGAGGAGGTCGTCCGTCCCGCGGCGGCCGAGGCCGACGAGGCCTGCTCGACGCCCGACACCGTGCTCAAGGCCGGCCTCGAGCTCGGTCTGCCGATCCTGGGCGTGCCCGAGACCCTCGGCGGCATCTCCGAGGAGCGCTCGGCGATGGCCGGCACGCTCGTCGCCGAGGCGCTCTCGCAGGGTGACATGGGCATCGCGCTCGCCTCCCTCGGCCCCGGCTCGGTCGCGACCGCGCTCGGCCTGTGGGGTACCGAGGCGCAGCAGCAGACCTACCTGCCCGCCTTCACCGGCGACGAGGCCCCGGCAGCGGCCCTGGCCCTGCAGGAGAAGACGGTCCTCTTCGACGTCCTGAAGCCGTCCACCACCGCCCGCAGGACCTCAGAGGGCTACGTCCTCGACGGCGCCAAGGCCAGTGTCGTGCGCGGCGCCGAGGCCGAGCTCTTCGTCGTCGGTGCCAGCCTCGAGGGCACCCCCGTGCTCTTCCTCGTCGAGTCCTCGACCCCCGGGCTGACGGTAGAGGCCGATCCCTCCATGGGCATCCGCGCCGTCTCGCTCGCGACCCTGCGCCTCGAGGGCGTCACCGTCCCGGCCGACGCGGTCCTGGGCGGGACCGACGGGTCGACGTACGCCGAGTGCGTGCGGCTCTCCCGCCTCGCCTGGTGCGCGCTCGCCGTCGGCACCGGCCAGGCCGTGCTCGACTACGTCACGCCCTACGTCAAGACCCGCGAGGCGTTCGGCGAGCCGATCGCCCACCGCCAGTCGGTGGCGTTCATGGTCGCCAACATCGCGATCGAGCTGCAGGCCATGCGCCTGCTGACCTACAAGGCCGCCGGCCGCGCGGCCGAGGGCAAGGACTTCAGCCGCGAGGTCGCCCTGGCCCGCAAGCTGTGCGCCGAGAAGGGGATGGCGATCGGCAACGACGGCGTCCAGCTCCTCGGTGGGCACGGATTCGTCAAGGAGCACCCGGTCGAGCGGTGGTACCGCGACCTGCGTGCCGTCGGGATCATGGAAGGTGCGGTGCTGGTCTGATGGTCATCTCGCTCGACGACCCCAAGAAGCTCAAGCCGCTGGCCTCGCAGGCCCACCAGGTCGCGATGAACATGCTGCGGCCGATCTCGCGCAAGTACGACCGCGCCGAGCACGCCTACCCCACCGAGCTGGACATGCTCGCCGCGATGATCGACGGGCTCTCGGAGTCCGGCGCCTCCGAGGGCGCTGGCGCCGCCGGCGTGCGCCGCGACGAGACTCCGTCGACAGGGGGGTCGCCCAAGGAGACGGGCACGAAGAACGGCGCCAACCTCGCCTCGGTGATGTCGATCCAGGAGATGTGCTGGGGCGACGTGGGCCTGCTGCTCTCGATGCCGCGCCAGGGCCTGGGCAACTCCGCCATCGCCTCCGTGGCCGACGAGGAGCAGCTGCAGCGCTTCGACGGCGTGTGGGCCGGCATGGCGATCACCGAGCCGGGTGTCGGCTCGGACTCGGCCAACATCAAGACCACTGCGGTCCTCGACGGCGACGAGTACGTCATCAACGGCGAGAAGATCTACGTCACCTCCGGCGACCGGGCCGACCACATCGTCGTGTGGGCGACCCTGGACCGCGAGCTGGGCCGCGCGGCGATCAAGTCGTTCGTGGTGCCGAAGGGCACGCCCGGGATGCGGGTGGAGCGGCTCGAGCACAAGCTCGGCATCCGCGCCTCCGACACCGCGGCGATCATCTTCGAGGACTGCCGCGTGCCGAAGGAGAACCTCCTCGGCTCCCCGGAGATCGACACCAAGCAGGGCTTCGCCGGCGCCATGGCCACCTTCGACAACACCCGCCCACTGGTGGCGGCGATGGCCGTCGGGTGCGCGAAGGCCTCCCTCGACCTCACCCGCGACCTGCTCGCGCAGGCCGGCGTCGAGATCGACTACGACCGGCCCGCCCACCTGCAGTCCGCCGCCGCGGCGAAGTTCCTGCAGATGGAGGCCGACTGGGAGGGCGCCCGGCTGCTGATGATGCAGGCGGCGTGGATGGCCGACAACCGCGAGCCCAACAGCCTCGAGGCCTCGATGGCCAAGGCGAAGGCCGGGCGCGTCGGTTCCGACATCACGCTCTCGTGCGTCGAGCTCTGCGGGTCCGTGGGCTACTCCGAGGGTGAGCTGCTCGAGAAGTGGTCCCGGGACTCCAAGATCCTCGACATCTTCGAGGGGACCCAGCAGATCCAGCAGCTCATCGTGGCCCGCCGGATCCTCGGGCTCTCCAGCGCCGAGCTGCGCTGACCGGGACGCCTGCCCGGCGCCGACCGGGCGGCAACGACACGACAGGGCCCCACCGCCGCAGCGGTGGGGCCCTTCGTCGTACGCCGGGGGCGCGGTCAGCGCGGTCCGGGACCGCTCCCGGTGCGAGCCGTGCCGGAGCCCGTGCCCGGCGGGTCGGGCCGGATGGCGCGTCGGACCACGAGGGTCATCGTCGTCGTCAGCGCGAGCCCGGTGCGCACGCCCGCGAGCGCGACCTCCTGGGCGGTGGACGTCACCTGGCGGGCTGTGGACCTGAGCGACCTCACGCGCGGGCTCCTCGGTGTCTCGTCGTGGTGGCGGCGGGGTGGACGCCCCGAGTCTGCCCTCCCGCACCCAGGCCGCCGGTGCGCGCCTGGCAGGTGGGACGTCCCGCACACGCCGCAGGGGCCGCCCACCGACTCCGGTGGACGGCCCCTGCAGGGACGTGCTGTGGTGCTACTCGGCCGCGGAGCGGAGCTGCTCTGACTCCGCGCGGACCTGGGCCGCGACGCCCGGGTCGAGCAACGGCTCGGCCTCGGCCAGGCCGGTCGCACCGCCGTCGCCCGGGCGGACGTCGGGGCCCTCGGGCTCCTGCGGGGCCGCCGAGGCGGGCGTCGGGTCGGACTTCAGCGGGACCTGGCTCGCCTTCTTCTTGGGCGGGGCAGGCTTGGGGGAGGGCTTCGTGCCCGCCTTCCCAGCAGCGGCCTTCCGTGCCGTGGCGGGCGCCGTGGTGGCAGCCCTCGCCGAGGGAGCCTTCTTCGCCGGCTTCTTCCCGGCCGGCTTCTTCGCAGCCGCTGCCTCCGCCTGCTGCTTCACGAGCGCCACCGCCGGGTCCGGGGGCGTGGGCACCCGGACCGGTTCGGGTGCCTGCTGCTGCTCGGGGCCGCGGCCGCTGCCCTCGTCGCCGCGGCTCAGCAGGTGCAGCACGCCGTGGACGGCGGTCGAGGCCACCCCCACCCCGGTGCGGACGGTGGCGCTCGCCAGCCCGGTGGCGGTCGAGGTCAAGCGGCGTACGGCGGTCAGCGGTCCGGTCACGACGGCTCCTTCTGCTCGGTGGTCGATCACTGCTCACGGTGCCCAGGTCCCGGGGATCCACCCCACCCGGGCGCCACATGTGGTGAGCGCCACTGCCGTGGTGACGGTCAGGAGACCGCGCGGAAGGGGTCGTGCTCGGCGAGGATCCGCTCGACCCGGGCCTGGTCCAGGCGGTTCGCGACCGAGCTGAGCTCCTGCTGGTCCCGCACGCACTTGGCCAGGGTGAAGGCCGAGGTCGTGAGGTAGAGGGTGCCGAGGCCGAGGAAGGCGCGGACCCACGGGTCGACCGGCAGCCACAGGACGGCCACCACCATCGAGAGCAGCGCGGCCCCGAAGGAGATCCAGGCCTGGGCGTGGAAGGCGGCGGTGGTGCGGGACTGGGGCGTGGTGTCGTTCGTCATGGCAGCAGCCTGGCCGCGACCGTGGGGGGCGCGGCTGCGCCGGCGTACCCGATCGCGGTGAGTACGTGGGCTCAACCGCGGCCCGGGACCGAGGCGTGACCTGACCGGGTGAGAGAGCCGGCGCCCGAGGGGGACAGGCTCCCAGGCATGGCGAGGACGAACCGGCAGGGGCAGGACGCGGAGCGCACCGCACGGATCGTGGAGGTGCTCGGTGACGCCTTCGCGCCGCTGGTGCGCGCTGACCCGGCGGCCTTCCGCGGGAAGTACCGCAAGATGGCGGCCGACCCGCACGCCTTCTACCGCGGCACCGCGTGCCTGTTCTACGCCGACGTCGCGTCCGACGGCGCCGGCGACGAGGACTCGGGGGCCGCCTGGGTCGACGACAGGTCCGGCCGCATCTGGATCCACGGGGACCTGCACGTGGAGAACTTCGGCACCTACCTCGACGGCGACGGCCGACTGGTCTTCGACGTCAACGACTTCGACGAGGCCTACCTCGGGCGGTGGACGTGGGACCTGCAGCGCTTCGCCGCCTCCCTCGCGCTCGTCGGGTGGCAGAAGGCGCTGCCGCAGGAGGACGTCGACGCGCTGGTCGCCGACTACTGCCGCGCCTACCTCGACCAGGTCGATGCCTACGTGCAGAGCGAGACCGACGACTACGCGCTCTACCTCCACAACACCGACGGGCCGATCCACGAGGTGCTGGTCGCCGCACGGCAGCGCCGCCGCGCCGACCTGCTGGACTCCGAGACGACCCGGCACGCGGGGGAGCGGGTCTTCCTCGACGACCCCACCGTGCGCCGGCTCGGCGTCGAGGAGCAGAGCCGCGTCGTCGAGGCCTACCGGCGCTACCTGGACACCATCCCGGCGGACAAGCGTCGCGGCGAGCTGTTCTACGAGCTGCGCGACGTGGTCGGCAAGAGCGGCTTCGGCATCGGCAGCGCCGGCCTGCCGGCGTACAGCCTGCTCGTCGAGGGCCACAGCCAGGCGCTGGACAACGACGTGGTGCTGTCGATGAAGCAGGCCAACGTGCCGGCGGTGAGCCGCTTCGTCGACACCGCCGACGTCGACTCCTACTTCGACCACGAGGGGCACCGCACGGTCGTCAGCCAGCGCGCGCTGCAGGCCCACACCGACCCGCTGCTGGGCTGGACCGACATCGACGGCACGGGGTACGTCGTCTCGGAGGTCTCTCCCTACGAGCTGGACCTGTCGTGGGCGGATCTCACCGAGCCCGACGAGATCCGCCAGGTCGTGCGGCTGCTGGGCCGCGCGACCGCGAAGGTGCACTGCGCCTCGGACTCCGACAGCGACCAGGACCTCGTCGACTTCCAGGTCGAGGAGGCAGTCGCCGCCTCGGTGGGCGATCGGCGTGACGAGCTCGTCGACTGGGTCGTGGACTTCGGCAAGCGGTACGCCGAGCGGGTCCGCGCCGACCACGCGCTCTTCGTGGAGGCCTTCCGCTCCGGTCGGATCGGGGTGGCCGCGACCGGCTGACCGGTGGAACCCGCGTCAGACCGGCGACCAGGAGGCACCGTCGGACGCCTCGACGACCAGGTGCCGGGGCGCAGCCAGTCCCTCCCGCTCGAAGGCCTCGTCCACGGCCGCGGCGACCTGTCCCAGCGACCGCTCCTCGACCAGGGCCACGGTCGAGCCCCCGAAGCCCCCGCCGGTCATCCGGGCACCGAGCGCCCCCGCGCCGGTCGCCGCCGCGACCGCCAGGTCGAGCTCGGGGCAGGAGACCTCCATGTCGTCCCGCAGCGAGGCGTGGGAGTCGGCGAGCAGCCGGCCCAGCTCGCGTCGGTCGTCGCGCTCGAGCGCCGTGACGAAGGCCGCCACCCGCGCCGTCTCCGACACCACGTGCCGCGCGCGGCGCCGCGGCCGCCCCTCGGGCAGTGCCGCCACGGCGTCGGGCGCCGCCTCCCGCAGGGTGGGTACGCCGAGGAGCCGCGCCGCCTCCTCGCAGTCGGCCCGCCGCGCGGCGTACCCGACCGGCTCGGCGTCCGGCCCGCCGTCGGCGAGGGCGTGCGCGACCCCGGTGTCGGTGACCAGCAGGGCCAGCCCGCGCTCGTGCAGCGGGAGGGGGACCAGCCGGCGGGCCGCGGCCGCCCCGGTGGCGAAGTCGAGGTGCACCGCGTGGCCGGCGCGGCCGTGGACGGCGACCGCCTGGTCCATCCCGCCCGTCGGCGCCCCGACGACCTCCTGCTCGGCGGCGACCGCGGCGGTCACCAGCAGGTCCGCGTCGGCGCCGGCGACCGGTCGGCCGAGCACCCCGAGCACGGCCGCACCGACGGCGCACTCCAGCGCCGCCGAGCTGGACAGCCCGGCGCCGAGGGGGACGGTGGAGTCGACGACGAGGTCCAGGCCGGGGACCGGGACGCCCGCGCGGGCGAGGGTCCACAGCACGCCGACGGCGTACCCCGCCCACGTCGGGGACAGGCCCGGGCCGCACGCCGCGACGGACGGGAGCTCGACCGCTCGGTCCGTGTCGCTCTGGAGGCTGCGCACCCGGACCCGGCCGTCCCTCCGCTCCGAGGCCGCCGCCCAGGTCGCGTGCGGCAGGGCCACGGGCAGGACCGCGCCGCCGTTGTAGTCGGTGTGCTCCCCGATGAGGTTGACCCGGCCGGGCGCGCGGGCGAGGACCTGCGCCGGTGCGCCGGTCATCGCCTCCAGCGCGGCGCGGGCGGTCGGTCCACGGTCGAGCGCTGCGAGGAAGCCCACGCGCGCAGCCTAGGAGCGTGAGCGGCGGCGCGTCCGCCCACGGACCCGGTCGGCACGTCCGTGACGCGTAGGCTCGGGCCGGTGCGCTTCCTCCACGACACCGTGCCGCCCCACGACCTGACCTACGACGACGTGTTCATGGTCCCGCGACATTCCTCGGTGGCCAGCCGCCACGACGTGGACCTGTCGACCACCGACGGCACCGGGGCCACCATCCCCGTGGTCGTGGCCAACATGACCGCCGTCGCCGGCAAGCGCATGGCCGAGACCGTCGCCCGGCGCGGAGGTCTGGCAGTGGTGCCGCAGGACGTGCCGGAGCACGTGGTGCGGCAGGTCGTCGACCACGTCAAGACCCGCCACCTCGTCCTCGACACCCCCATCGAGCTCCAGCCCCAGCAGACCGTCGGCGAGGCGCTCGCACTCATCCCCAAGCGGGCGCACCGGGCGGCCGTCGTGGTGCAGGACGGCCGCCCCGTCGGCGTGGTCGGCGAGCACGACTGCGCGGAGGTGGACCGATTCGCCCCCGTCGAGCGGGTCATGCGTACCCCCAGCGTGGTCATCGGTGCCGACACCGACCCGCGCGACGCCTTCGACGCCATCGACCGCGCCCGGGCCGCGCTCGCGGTCGCGGTCGACGGGTCCGGACGACTGGTCGGCGTGCTCACGCGCAGCGGTGCGCTGCGCGCCACGCTCTACACCCCGGCCGTCGACGACCGCGGCGCGCTGCGGGTCGCCGCAGCCGTCGGGGTCAACGGCGACGTGGCCGCCAAGGCCACCGCCCTGCTCGGGGCCGGCGTCGACTGCCTGGTCGTCGACACCGCCCACGGCCACCAGGACCGGATGCTCGAGGCTCTGGCTGCCGTGCGCGCGCTCGACCCCGGGGTGCCGGTCGCGGCCGGCAACGTGGTCTCGGCCGAGGGCACCCGGGCGCTCGTCGAGGCCGGGGCCGACATCGTCAAGGTGGGCGTCGGTCCGGGCGCGATGTGCACGACCCGGATGATGACCGGGGTCGGCAGGCCCCAGCTCTCGGCCGTGCTGGAGTGCGCGGCCGCCGCCCGCGAGCTCGGCGCCCACGTGTGGGCCGACGGGGGAGTGCGGCACCCTCGCGACGTCGCGCTCGCCCTGGCGGCCGGTGCGTCCAACGTCATGGTCGGCTCGTGGTTCGCCGGCACCCACGAGTCGCCCGGCGACCTGGTCGAGGACGGCGACCGGGCCTACAAGGTCTCCTTCGGGATGGCCTCCGCGCGTGCGGTCGCGCACCGGACGTCCGGCGAGTCGGCGTACGACCGGGCCCGCAAGGGGCTCTACGAGGAGGGCATCTCCACCTCGCGGATGTACCTGGACCCCGCGCGACCCGGCGTCGAGGACCTGCTCGACCAGATCTGCTCCGGTGTCCGCTCCGCGTGCACCTACGCCGGTGCCTCGACGCTGGCCGAGCTGCACGAGCGCGCCGTGGTCGGCTTCCAGTCGGCCGCGGGGTACGCCGAGGGGCGCCCGCTCAGCACCTCCTGGTGACCAGCCGGGCGATCAGCGGCGCGAGCTGTTGGCGGTCCGGCCGCGCACGACCCCGATGAAGGACTGCACCCGCTCGTCGTCGTGGTCGGTGCGCCACACCAGGCCGACCGACGTCGTCGGGAGGTCGGTGACCGGCCGGTGGGTGACGTCCTTGCGGTGGTGCAGCCGGGCGATCGACATGGGCACGACCAGCACCCCGGTGCCCGCGGCGACCGTCTCCACGGCGTCCTTGGTGCTCATCGGCGGCCAGTCCAGCTGCTCGGCGCGCGGGGTCCAGCCCGAGCGCTCGGGGTGCACCAGCTGCTCGTCGGCGAGGTCCTCGGTGGTCAGCTCCTCCACCACGGAGGCCGGGTGCTCGACCGACACGACCGCGACCGGCACCTCCTCGTAGAGCGGGATGCAGTGCAGGCCGTCGCGGTCGACGGGGAGCCGCGCCAGGACCATGTCGAGGGAGCCCTCGCGCACGCCCTGCTCCTGCACCTCCTCCTCGACGGGCACCAGCTCGATCGGCCCGCTGCGCTCACGGAAGGTCCGGGCCCACTTGTCGGGGGTCGCGCCGGTCACGAAGCCGAGACGGAAGGGGGTGGCCACCCTCCGAGCCTAGGCCCTGGGGGAGGCGGGTTCAGTCGCCGGCAGGCTCCTCGACCGGGTCCCCGACCGGGTCCTCGGCGCGGGCGGGCTCGGCGTCCGCGCACAGCCCGCACGAGCCGGGCTCCTCGAGGCCCTGCTCGACCCGCCAGGAGTGCAGGAAGCGCAGGGCACCGCGGCCCTGGTCGTAGGCGCGGGTGCCGTCGCCCAGCGGTCGCGAGGTCGCCACGACCCACAGGTAGACCAGCAGCATTTCCAGGGCCTCGCCTGCCCGGGTCGGGTGGCCGGCGAAGACGAAGCGGGTGGTGGCGACGGCGCACTCGTCGACCTGCACCAGGTCGCGGGGAGGGCGGAGGTCGCTCAGGCACCAGCCGCAGGCGACGTCGCGGCCCTGCCGGGCCCGGTGGCCGTGCAGGAAGGACGCCGCCTGGCCGGCGGTCGGGAAGACCCGAAGGCCGGCGGGGAGGCCCGCCTGGGCCCCGGTGCCGCCCAGGATCCAGTGGTAGACCACCGCGGTGTCCTCGATGTCGTGCCAGCCGACCTGGTGGTCGGCCATCACGAACGCCGTGGTCGCGGCGGCGGCCAGGTCGACCTCCGGGGCCGGGCCGAGCAGCGGCGTACCGTCCGGCGCTGCAGCGCCACCCAGGCGCACCACGGACGGACGCGCCGGCAGCGGGGACGGCTGCGACGTCATCGTCGGGCGGTCCGGGGCTGCTCGGTCATGGCGGGGGGACCCTCCGGTGGGACTGGGACCCTCCGCATCGGCCGAGCCGGCACGGACCTGAGGGGTCCCGCGCGAACGGGCGCGCAAGACCGGTCCGGGCAGGGTCGAAGCGGCGCGATACGGACGACGTGGACGCTGTGATCGCGGTCTCCGGCCTGGTGAAGCAGGAGGGCCCCTGCCTGCTCGTCGCAGGTCAGGGGCCCTCCTGATGTGTGTCCGAGGGGGGACTTGAACCCCCACGCCCTATACGGGCACTAGCACCTCAAGCTAGCGCGTCTGCCTATTCCGCCACCCGGACGAGTGCGTTGGAACAGTAGCAAAACAGCACCCCGACCACCGCATCGGCACCCCTGCGCGGGTCGTTGCGCGCTCCCACCCCTGCGCTCGTGGGCGCGCGGGCGGTCGGGTGCGATGCTGGGGCCCATGTCGACGCCCCTCTCGGACGACCCCGGCAGCACCACCGGCAGCACCACCGGCGGCCCCGCCGACACCACCGCGCGCGGCTACGACCCCGCGTCAGAGGTGGTCGACCTGTGCCGTGACCTGATCCGGATCGACACCTCCAACTACGGCGAGGAGGAGGGCCCGGGGGAGCGGAAGGCGGCCGAGCACGTCGCCGCGCTCCTGGACGAGGTCGGGATCGAGTGCACCGTGGTGGAGAAGCTCCACGGCCGCACCAGCCTCGTCGCCCGCTGGGGGGACGAGAGCAGTGGCAGGGACGCCCTGCTGCTGCACGGCCACCTCGACGTCGTGCCCGCGGCCAAGGAGGACTGGCAGGTCGACCCGTTTTCGGGCGAGGTCCGCGACGGCTACGTGTGGGGCCGGGGCGCGGTCGACATGAAGGACTTCGACGCGATGCTGCTCAGCGTCGTGCGCGCCCGGGCCCGTGCCGGCCGGGTCCCGGACCGCCCGGTCGTGCTCTGCTTCACCGCCGACGAGGAGGCCGGCGGCCACCACGGCGCCCAGGTCATCGTCGAGGACCACCCGGAGCTGCTCGAAGGCTGCACCGAGGCCGTGGGCGAGGTCGGAGGCTTCTCGACCACGGTCCGGGGCCGCCGGGTCTACCTCGTCGAGGCGGCCGAGAAGGGCATGGCGTGGATGAAGCTCACCGCGCGCGGCCGCGCCGGGCACGGCTCGATGATCAACACCGACAACGCCGTCTCGCGGCTGACCGCCGCGGTCGCGCGGATCGGCGCCCACCAGTGGCCCGTGCGGCTCACGCCCACGATGGAGGTCCTGCTCGCCACCGTGGCCGACCTGGCCGGCACCGAGGCCACCCCCGAGAACGCCCCGGCCCTCATCGAGGAGTTCGGGGGAGCCGCACGGATGCTCGGGGCGGTCATCTCCAACACCACGAACCCGACCATGCTCCAGGCGGGCTACAAGGTGAACGTCATCCCCACCGAGGCCACGGCCCACGTCGACGGGCGCTTCCTGCCGGGCTTCGAGGACGAGTTCTTCGCCACGCTCGCCGAGCTGACCGGCGAGGGGATCGACATCGAGTACCTCTCTCACCAGCAGCCCTGGGAGACGCCGTACGACGGCGACCTGGTCGCCGCGATGCACCGCTCGATCCTCGCGGAGGACCCGGACGGCATCGTGGCGCCGTACCTCATGTCCGGCGGCACGGATGCCAAGCACTTCCGCAGGCTCGGGATGCGCTCGTACGGCTTCGCGCCGCTGCGGCTGCCGGCCGACCTCGACTTCACCGCCCTCTTCCACGGGGTCGACGAGCGGGTGCCGGTCGACGCCCTGGAGTTCGGGGCCCGGGTCTTCGACCGGTTCCTGGACCAGGTCTAGGTCAGCGCCCTCAGGGGATCGGGACGCGGACGAAGAGCGGGATGTCCGCCAGCGTCGTCGGCACCTCGATCGTCCTGCTCCCCACGAGCACCTCTCCGCTCGGCCGCAGCCGGCCCGCCCGGGAGACGGTCGCCCGCTGCCAGCGTCCCTTCGGCAGCACCACCTCGCGCGACGTCGCACCCGGCTCGAGCACCGGCGCCACCAGCAGGTCGCGCCCGAGCAGCCACTGGTCCTCGACCGAGCGGACGAGCGGGTCGTCGTCGACCGCGACGAGCGGCAGGACCGGCCCGAGTCCGTGACCGTCGGCGGCGCGGCGCGTCAACCGGTCCACGAGCGGCACGAGGTGCTGCTTGAGCCGCGCGTAGCGTCGCCAGGCATCGAGGTACTCGCCCTGCAGCTCGTGCGGGTGGAGCTGGCCGTTCTGCGTGGAGTTGTGCACTCGCATCACGGGCGTGAGCGCCGCGAGCTGCCCCCACCGCACGAGCAGCTCCGGCGTGGTCCGCGGGGCGACGAAGTCGAAGTAGCCGCCCACGTCGGTGGTGAACGTCGGAAAACCGCCCAGCACCAGGTTCAGCATGGTCGGCACGACGCTGGGCAGACCGCTGCCCTCGGCCCAGTCGGTCGTCTCGTCACCGGGGAACACCGCGCCGGTGCTGTGCTGGACGCCATCGAAGCCCGAGCGCACGTAGAGGAACGGCTCGAAGCCGGGGTTGCGGGCGGCGTACCGCTCACCGGCCGTGCGCGCCGCAGCGTGCAGCAGCACGGGATAGCGGTTGTGCATGCTCTGGGGAGGAGTGCCGTCGGCGAAGACCATGCCCTCGGTGACGAACTCCCCGAAGTCGTGCATCCATCCCTCGAAGCCCAGCCGCATGTCGGCGGCCGCGAGAAACTGCCCGGAGACGGCCACGAAGCTGCCCGCTGGCGGTCATGAGAACTGCCCACTGACGGCCATGGGATCTGCCCGACACGACGTCGTCTGCCTTGCCGCGGTCCGCGG
>NZ_BAAGUS010000032.1:0-13333 GCF_054781275.1 Nocardioides ginkgobilobae
TGCACGTCGAGGTCTTTCGGGTGGCTGGCGTAGGAACCGCCATCTTCGAAAGACCTCGACCTCTATCCCGGCACCGACGCGCCGACCCCGGCCGCGTCGTCCGCTACACCCTCAACTGTGAAGAGCCACTAAAGTTCGACCGGATGCCCAAATCAACACGGTCAACTCCCGTCACTAACCAGTCATCACGATCGCCAGCGCGAAAAGTTACCAGCCTCAGGGGCAGATCCGTGGCCATCAACGCCTTGGTCAACAGTCCTAGTTGACGTTGCGCCCCACCATCACTCATTTCCGGAAGTACAAACATGACACGAGGCTGCATGCTTAGTTCACTCTTCTCTTGGCTTGCCCGCGCTCCGAAGAGAGTGAGACCAGTCCCGCAACGCGAACAATTGCGACTAGAAGCGCCAGCCAGAACAGGGGTCGAACTGGAAAGTCAAGCGAGTATCTAGGAAGTTCGGCGACAAGGGCCACCATTGGACTGTACATCAACAGGCGGTAGGGGTCCATGGGATTCTCCGACCACCACGCGGTCCACCGGCCAACTACCCAGCCCAATAGCAACATGCAGATGATGAGTCCCAGTAGACCCAGATCCAGATAGATGTCCGCAATAACATTGCTGCCTACGCTCCATCCGGCAGACGGGGGGAGGAGGTAACTCGTCAGCGCATCTGCCGAGGTAAGGGGGCCGTCAGTGGTAGCAAACAAGTAGCCGCGAATGAATGGGAATATTCCCAACACCCCTACAAGTTTATATGTACCTAGCTGAGGGTTTCCAGTTTCTTCAGATAGTGCGAGTGCGGCCCGCACCGATACCGCGGAGATGTTGAAGCTCGACTCGCGATCTGTGAAAGCTTGAGCTCCCGAGCCAACGATCTGCGACAGTGTCCCTCCATCGATACTGCGACTATTCTCCACAATCTGGTAGATGATGAATCCAATCAGCATAAGGAGCGCCAGTAAGGACCGCCCTATGTAGAGGGTCGTAAGGGAGAGCGTGACAAGTGCGGAGAGCGCCACGAGGAGAAACGTGTTCCTGTCGCCGTAATTGAGGCTCAAGAGTGCCCACGCCGAGGACGCCAAGATTCCGACGACTCCGAGAATTCCCAATGGCACTTCTCGTCGGCGCGCTGCCAATACGACGGCAATCGTTGCCATCGCCAGGGTTGTGATGACTGTGGCAAGGCCTTCGGCTATCACCCCTCCGCTCGCAGTTCCTGTGTATCGACCTTGTCCCTCGGCGCGGAACCCGGCCGTGAGGTAGACGGCTTCAAGGCCAGAAGTCAATAAGATTAGAAAATTGCGGATTTGTCGGAAGTCGAGACCCGCAGGTGACAGTTTCCGATGGGCTAAGTTTCGATTCATTGTGCCTCGCTGCCAGCCTAAGTCAAACAGCCCGATTCCTAGGATGCACAGGCCGACAGCGCCGTTGGCTCGCGCCCCGTGGGCATTTACGAAATATTCGCTGCGCAGCAATTGCTGTTCGCCAGTCACCACGAATGGGACATAGGGGGCAAAAAATAGAGCGAACGAGAACATGTGAAACAGCGGTCGGGCGTGAAGAAGACTCGGGATTGCACCTGGGGTTGAGAGCGGAACACGAACCGCTTGCACCACGAGCGCCATCGCGAAAGTAGATGCGATCGCGATCAGTATCCGGGAAGGAGGGCCGTTTGAAGTCAGAAGAGGTGCGGCACAGAACACGGAAGCCACGCTCAGTGGGCTGTAAGATCCTCTCTGATTGCTCACCTCACTTCACCTCGTGCCGATTTTGCCTTCCCGCGCGGATTAAGAGCGAAAACTGTCGTGGCGAGAATCAAGAGCGATACGCCGACTTGGATTTCCCATGTGACTTGGACCAATAGGAGTGCAGTCGAGCTGACGACTGCTATTACCGCGACCCCAAGGCGCCTCTCTTGCCTGGGCAAACTATATTGCGAGTACCTCAGTTGGATCATCATGAACCAAATCAAAACTTTTCCTGCCGCCAGCACTGCTAGGGTGCCTAGCATCCCCATGCCGGACCAGGCCACCCACACACCGACAACGCCCAGACCGATTGCCGCGGGCCCCGCAACCAGAAACTTCTTTCTCCCGTTCGTAGTGGTATCGATGAGCTGACTCTCGCAGCGAATCAGGGTGGCGGCCAATAGGCCGATGGCAAGTACGCCCGTTTCCCATCCTCCCAAGAAGAATTGGTCCCCAACCCAGAGCGATATGAAGGTCTCGTTGATGCCCGCAACAACCAGCATCAAGCCACCGCTTACTATGTACACCCGACGCCTAGTGCGGTCGGCAAGGATTCTTGCTTCAGTGGCGGCGCGGGGCCATAAGGAAGCGATACTGGGCGTAAAGGCGCTAGCAGTGACGAGTGATATCGAGACCACAAACGAGAAAGCAAAACTGGAAACAACCAGTGAGCTCACGGCAGACGGTCCGAAGATAACTGCGAAGACCAGCAGTTCGACAGATAGGAGCAGCTTGTCAGTCAGACTCCAACCCAGAATCCAGCCACCGAAGGAGAAGCTCCGCTTGAGAACGCTGCGTGGAGGGCGGGAAAGTCCCCAGCCTTGAATTCGTTGGCGTGCAAGCAGAATAGTCGCGAGGGCAGTGAGTACGGCTGCTCCCAGGACAGACGCGCTTTGGCCCGTAAGGTTGAGTCCCAGGGCCGCTAGGGCGCACATAGCGGCGGTTTGTACGAGAGCGGCGGCGGTGATAACGAAGGTCGAGACGTACCCGAGATTAACCCCGACAAAGAAGCTATCGGGAAGCAGAAGCAAGCCAGCCAGTATCGAATAGAAGGCGAGGATAACGGTGGCTAGTCGCAGATCTCCACTCGGTAGGTCGGCGAAGCTGGCAAGCCGTGGAACGAGAGCGATCAGGGCTGCAGCGACGAGGGCCGTCAGCGGCAGCCAGCACGCCCATACGATAAGTCCGGCGCCGAAGGCTTGACGCTTTCCAAGCTCATTCTGCTGTCCGTGATGGGATGCGATGATCCACTTCGTGGCCTGAGTGGCGCGACCGTCGGCAACGCTGGCGAAGTCGAAGAAGCGTTGGAGTGACTTCCAAGCGCCAAAAATGTTTGACCCCAAATAGCCCAGAAGAATCGGGTTCGCTATAAGACCTAGCGCCGCAACTACCCCGAAGTTTGCGTAGTAGGCAAGCAAGTTCTTTTGGGAATTGCTGAAGGTGGACCAGCGTCCTTTGATCACGTGGGCTCCGACTGCGGGCGCTCAGGCATCTCTGTTAGTCGCCTTCTGCGCGCGGGACAGCCCATTTCAACACGCCTGCTAAAGGATCATCCCGGCGCCCACAGTCACGCCCGATGCTTCATCAATCAGAATGAAGGAGCCAGTTGAGCGATTCTTGGTGTACGGGTCACAAAGCAACGGCACAGTGGTGCGTAGCTGGACGCGACCGATCTCGTTGACGCCGAGTTCCTTGGTCTCCTGGTCGCGGTGAAGCGTGTTGACGTCGAGGCGGTACTGAATGTCCTTAACCAGGGCGCGCGCCGTTCGGGTGGTGTGCTTGATGGCCAGCTTCTGTCTAGGCCTGAGCGGGGTGGTAGTCATCCAGCACACCATTGCGTCGATGTCCTGACTGGGTAGCGGGGCATTCTTGACCCGCGCGATCATGTCACCACGAGAGACGTCCACGTCGTCGGTAAGGCTGACCGTCACTGACATGGGCGGGAACGCCTCGGCAATCTCCTTGTCGAAGAGATCGATCTTGGAGATCGTCGAGGTCATGCCCGACGGCAGGACCACGACCTCGTCACCCGGCTTCAGGACGCCACCGGCCACCTGCCCGGCGTACCCGCGGTAATCGTGGAACTCGTCCGACTTCGGGCGCACGACGTACTGCACGGGGAAGCGAGCGTCGATGAGGTCGCGGTCGGAGGCGACGTGGACGTGCTCGAGGTGGTGCATGAGCGTAGGACCGGAGTACCACGGCATGTTCTCGGAGCGGTTGACCACGTTGTCGCCCTGCAGCGCCGAGATCGGGATGACCTCGAGGTCGGGGATCGCAAGCTTCGTGGCGAACTGGGTGAACTCGTCGTGGATCTTCTCGTAAGTCTTCTGGTCGAAGTCGACGAGGTCCATCTTGTTGATCGCCAGCACCAGGTGCGGCACCCGCAGCAGCGACAGGATCACCGCGTGCCGGCGAGACTGCTCGGTGAGGCCCTGGCGAGCGTCAACGAGAACGAGCCCGAGGTCGGCGGTGGAGGCGCCGGTGACCATGTTGCGGGTGTACTGCACGTGGCCAGGGGTGTCAGCAATGATGAACTTGCGGTTCGGCGTCGCGAAGTAGCGGTAGGCCACGTCGATGGTGATGCCCTGCTCACGCTCTGAGCGCAGGCCGTCGGTCAGCAGCGCGAGGTCGGTGTAGTCGTAGCCCTTGCCCTTCGAGGTCGCCTCGACGGCCTCGAGCTGGTCCTCGAAGATCGATTTGGAGTCAAGCAGCAAGCGCCCGATAAGGGTTGACTTGCCGTCGTCCACGGAGCCGGCCGTGGCGAAGCGGAGCAGGTCCATGTTCTGCGTGACGTTCTCGACGACGTCGGCGGGATTGGCGGCCATCAGAAGTAGCCCTCCTTCTTGCGGTCTTCCATGGCGGCCTCGGAGAACTTGTCGTCCCCGCGGGTGGCGCCACGCTCGGTGACGCGGGCGATGGCGATCTCCTCGATGATCTCCTCAACCGTGCTGGCCGTGGACTCCACACAGCCGGTGAGGGTGATGTCGCCGCAGGTGCGGAAGCGGACGGTGCGCTCCTCCGCAACCTCGCCGTCCCTGCACGGGTTCAGCGGGGTCTCGGTCATCAGCATCCCGCCGCGCTCGAAGACCCGGCGCTGGTGGGCGAAGTAGATGTTGGGGATCTCGATGCCCTCGCGAGCGATGTACGACCACACGTCGAGCTCGGTCCAGTTCGAGATCGGGAAGATCCGCATGTGCTCGCCCTCGTGGATCCGGCCGTTGTAGAGACTCCACAGCTCGGGGCGCTGGTTCTTCGGGTCCCACTGGCCGAACTCGTCGCGGTGGGAGTAGACGCGCTCCTTGGCGCGGGCCTTCTCCTCGTCACGGCGACCGCCACCGAAGGCGGCAGTGAACCCGTTCTCCTCGATGGCGTTCAGCAGGGTGCCGATCTGCATTCGGTTGCGCGAGGTCTTGCCGTCCTCGACCACCACGCCCTTGGCGATGGCGTCGTCGATGCTGGCGACCACGAGCTGGACGCCGAGGCGGTTGACCCAGTTGTCACGGGTCTCCATCACCTCGGGGAAGTCCAGGCCGGTGTCGACCTGCAGGATCGGGAAGGGGATCTTCGCCGGGTAGAAGGCCTTCTCCGCCAAGCGGAGCATGACGATCGAGTCCTTGCCGCCGCTGAACATCAGCACCGGCTTCTCGAACTCGGCCGCGACCTCGCGGAAGATGTGGATCGACTCCGCCTCCAGCTGGTCGAGCTGACTCAGCCGGTAGTCGACGTGGGTGTCGGGCATGCGAATAGGACCTCTCCTGTGGGAAGCAGGCCTCATCGTAGTCACGGGTGACGCTGTGTCACGTCCGCGCACCGCTAGGTGAGTGAGCAGTGGCACTCAGCCAGTCTCGCGGAGCCTGATGTCAGCGAGGTTGCCGCTTGGTGACAGCTCATGGCTGATAGCGCGCTCAGCCGCGACTCCGCTCTAGAGTGCACGGGTGAAGATCGCAGTCGCCGGCCTCGGGTATGTGGGCTTGTCCAACGCCGTGATCCTGGCTCAGCGCCACCAGGTGTGGGCAGTGGACGTGGACCCCGCGCGTGCGGAGCTTGTCAACCAACGGGCCTGCCCCTTGGTCGATGCGGAGTTAGAGGACTACCTCGCGACCAGGACCCTCGACCTGACCGCGACGACGGATGCTGCTGCGGCGTACTCCGGAGCGAAGTTCGTCGTCATCGCCACTCCCACCGACTACGACCCAGAGACCAACCACTTCGACACCTCCTCGGTGGAGTCGGTGATCACTGAAGTGCGCGAGCTCAACCCGACCGCCGTCATCGTCATCAAGTCCACGATCCCGGTCGGCTTTACCGCCCGGATGCGCGGGCAACATCTCGGAGCGCACATCATTTTTAGCCCGGAGTTCCTGCGTGAGGGTCGTGCACTGCACGACAACCTCCACCCCTCGCGGATCGTCGTGGGCGACCGCGGCGAAGACGGCAAGCGGTTCGCCGATCTCATGGTTGAAGGAGCGTTGGACAGCAACATCCCGGTTCTGCTCACCGACTCCGCCGAGGCCGAGGCCATCAAGCTCTTCTCCAACACCTACCTGGCGCTGCGGGTGGCTTACTTCAACGAGCTCGACACCTACGCTGCCCGCCACGGCCTCTCCACGGCCCAGATCATTGAAGGCGTGGGGCTCGACCCCCGGATCGGGTCGCACTACAACAATCCCAGCTTCGGGTACGGCGGGTACTGCCTGCCCAAGGACACCCGCCAGTTGCAGGCCAACTACCAGGACGTCCCGCAGAACCTCATCAGCGCGATCGTCGCCGCCAACACCACGCGCAAGGACTTCATCGCCGACGACATCCTCCGACGCCGCCCAAGCACGGTCGGCATCTATCGGCTGGTGATGAAGGAGGGCTCGGATAACTTCCGGATGTCCTCGATTCAGGGAGTGATGAAGCGGATCAAGGCCAAGGGCGTCGAGGTCGTGATCTACGAGCCGACGGTGGAGGACGACCTCTTCTTCGGCTCAGAGGTCGTCCGTGACCTGGAGGAGTTCAAGAAGCGCAGCGACCTCATCGTGGCCAACCGACGGGCCGAGGAGCTCGATGATGTCGAGGACCGGACGTACACCCGTGACATCTACGGCCGCGATTGACCCGCTCGATTGGCCGAGCCCTCCTTCGCTGCCTCACAGTGGCACTAGGGTCGCCTTGGAACCACTCGCCTCAGGAGGCCCACGTTGGAGACCCGTGTCAAGACCCGAGAGGCTCTCAAGCTCGCCGCCCGCAAAGCGCTCCTGCGAGCCAACCTGGACATCGGACGGGACCCGGCGTCAGCACGCCTGTCCCGGACCCTGTCGGCGAGAGGGATCACAACTGTCCTCGACGTCGGGGCCAACATGGGCCAGTTCGCCCGCATCGTTCGGGCGGCCGGCTTCCCCGGGACGATCCACAGCTTCGAACCTCTCCCCGACGCGTATGCCGCCCTTGCGTCGGTCAGCAGAACCGACCCATCGTGGCAATGCCACAACCTGGCGGTGGGCCAAGAGGCGGGGCCGCTCGAGCTCAATGTGGCGGGCAACTCCTTCAGCTCGTCTGTGCTTCCCATGGCGCAAGCCCACCTGGACGCCGCTCCTGACAGTGCCTACGTCGACCGGATCGTTGTGCAGACGACTACTGTCGCTGACCTGTTGGGCGAGCTTGCCATTGACCCTGCCTCCACGCTCCTCAAGATCGATACGCAGGGGTACGAGATGCCCGTCCTCGAAGGTGCAGGCACGCAGCTTGCCTTCTTCGCTGCCGTTCAGGTGGAGATGTCCTTCGTAGCCTTGTACGAGGGGCAGGTGCTCTTCGACCCGCTCAAGACCCACCTGGAAAAGCGCGGGTTCGAGTTGTTCTCCCTAGAGCCGGGCATCGCGGCTCCGGACGGTCGGCTCCTGCAAGCCGATGGCTTGTTCGTCAGGGCCACCTGAGTCTTTTCGATGACCAGCCCCCGCGTCCTGCTGTATGCGGACCTACGAACCAACCACGCGCTCGCCTGGCTGGAGGGCCTTCGCTCCGCAGACATCGACGTCCTGCCAGTCAGCTCCCAGATCGTCGATTCCGACGTCCCCTTCGCCCGCGATCCGGTCGCGGCGGCTCGCGCGGCTCTGGTGAGGCGAAAGCTGAATCGGAAGGTGCGCTCGACCTTCGTCCCCGCCGGCGAAGTCCCGTCTGGAGACCCCAGCATGACCACTGACGGCCGGGATCTCGTGCAGATACTTGAGACCAGCATTACTCCCCTGCGTCTGCCCGCCCAGATGCAGCTCCTCAGGAGGCAGATCGACCGTTACGAGCCCGATGTCGTCCATGCGTTGCGAGTCCCCTACGAAGGGCTTATCGCCCTTCAAGCGAGCAGCCAGACCCCCGTCGCGCTCTCATGCTGGGGACAGGACTTCTCACGACAGGCGGGTCGAGACCCTCTGTTGGCACGCTGGGTCAAGAGGAGTCTTCCCAGGGCAGCCGGTCTGCACGTCGATGCGAAGGTCGATCTGCAACGAGCCAGGGAGTATGGCTGGTCAGCAGATCGACCGACTCTCCATGCCGCGGGCAACTTCGGAGTGCGCAGCGACCGTGTGTTCGAGATCGAGCGATCTGGACCTCTGAAGATCGTCTATCCGCGAGGGCGGCGACAGTACATACGACACGAGCTCTTCCTTGGCATGATCACAGCATTCGCGAGCGACCCCCGGTTCGAATTCCACGGCGTCGGGCTAGCTGGCGACCCGGCCACGGAAGCGCTGGCGCAGCGCGTGGGGTCGGATCGGTTGAAGGTCTACCCGGAACTCGACTCCCCTTCGTACTTGGCCATCCTGCGCCAAGCCGACTTGGTCGTCTCCCCGTCGTTGAGTGATGGGACACCGAACTCGCTGCTTGAGGCACTTGTCTCAGGAGCCTCCATTCTTGCGACGGACATCCCATCGGTTCGCGAACTGCTGCGCCATGACCCGCGCTCCCGACTCATCAGCGCTGACGATTCAGCCGCCTGGTCGTCAAGCCTGCGCGACATGGCACCAGCACTCGAGCGACGCCGACGAGAGCCCGTGCGCCTCAGCCGCCTCCCGGAGGAGCACAATGCCGAGGCCAACAAGGCTCGGGTGAGAACGTTCTACGAGGAAGTCATCTCCTGGTCTCGAGCAGGCCGTTGACCCAGCGGTTGTAGCTGAGGAGCGCAGCACGCTCATCCAGTGTCCGCTTGGCGTACTCCAGCCCCCTGGCGCCACAGTCATCTCGCGCGGCCTCCGCCATCTGGTGCAGTCCCTGCAAGAGAGCCTCTGCGTCGCCCGAGCGGACCACGAAGCCTGCTCTGCTCTGCCGTACCTCATGGGCAGCCGCACTCTCCGGGGAAGTCACCGCGAGGACAGGGCGGGACGCAGCGAAGTAGGACGTGAGCTTCGACGGGACACACATCTCCTTCAGCCCGGGCTTCTCGTGGAGCAGGAGCGCGTCAGCGGCAGCGAGCGTCTCCATGAAGGACTCGCCCGGCAGCGCGTCCATGAACTGCAGCGACTCGATGTCCGAGGCCGCGCTCTCGAGGGCATCTCGGTTGCCGCCGTTGCCGATCAGCACGATCCGCACGGGGAGGGAGCGATAGTCGATCATCCGGCCCACGGGGATCAGGTGCTCCAGGCCCTGCTTGGCGCCCATGTTGCCCGCGTGCACGATCGTGAGGACGTCGTCGTCCCAGCCCAGCTCCTTGCGGCGTACCTCCCGGTCGCCGGACGGCGGCGAGACGTGCGTCCAGTTGGGGATGACCTCGATCCGCTCCCGTGGGACGTCGTAGTCACGCACCATCACGTCCGCCATGGCCTGGTGGATGGAGACGACACCATCGCAACGGCGGAGCAGCGCCTGCTCGAACCGGTGCGCCGGGCGATCGATGCGGCCACCCAGCAGCTCGAGCTCGGACAGCGCCTTGCTGTACAGGTCCTGGACCACCACGCCCACCGGCACCCGCCACCGACGTCCGAGCGCCAGCGCCGACGCGACCGGGGCCAGCGCCGGGCTGACGGCGACGATGACATCGGGTCGCCGGACGCCCGGGGCAAGGGCCCTACCGGCGTACGTCGTCTCACTGAGGATGCGGGTCACGCCGGTGGGGTCGTGCGGGACGTAGTGCTTCACGCGATGGACGCGGACGCCGTCGATCACCTCTCGCCGGCGCCAGCCCCCGTAGCCCTCGGCCACGCTCCACTCCGGGTAGTGCGGGTGGACGGTCAGGACCTCGACGTCGAAGTCCTCGGACAGGCCGACCGCCATGCCGGCGGTGTAGGGGGCAATGCCGGTGCGCTCGGGGGTGTAGTTGAGCCCGATCACCAGCACTCTGGGCTTGCTCACGCCGACCTCCCGGCCATCAGTGTCCGCGGCAGATAATGCCCGGTCACTCCTTCGTCTGCGAGTCCTGCAGGTCACTCTTCTTGACCCGTTTCGGACCGGCGTAGTTCCAGGTGTCGAGCTCGCTGACGGTCGGCGCCCCCATGAAGGGCAGGCCCTGCTCCTTTCGGAGGAAGCCCCAGACGATCGGCAGCAGGAGCAGGACGGCAAGACCGACCAGGCCGATCAACACGGGGTAGGTCTCATCGCGGCCCAGCGGGGCCCAGCCGGCCTTGTCGAGCAGCGCAACACCGGACATGGTCAGCACGACCACGATGCCTCGGCGGATGTAGGACTGCGGGACCCGGGGGGCGATCCGGGCGCCGATGAGGGTCCCGGGCACCGAACCGGCGATGAGCGGAAGCGTGATCTCCCAGTCCAGGCCGTGGATGGCGATGTTGGCGATCGCGGCCGCCAGCACCAGCGGGACGGCCTGCACGAGGTCGGTGCCGACCAGCTTCACCGCCGAGAGGCCGGGGTAGAGCATCAGCAGCGCGATCATGATGACCGAGCCGGAACCGACGCTGGTGATGCCGACCAGCAAGCCGCCGAGCATGCCGACCAGCAGGGTCGGGATCGGGCGGACCGGCGGGTCAGGGTCACCCGGGTCGCCGCCGGAGCGGACGCGGCGCAGGTTGATGTAGAGCCGTGCCGCGTAGGTCGCGGCGGCGAAGAGCAGCGCGAAGCCGATGCTCAGCTTGAGCACCCGGTCGAGCTCGTCGGCGTCGGTGGTGAACGCCTTGACGGCGTACGGGCCGGCGAAAGCCATCGGGACCGAGCCGATGATCAGCCACATCGCGAGCTTGAGGTTGGGTGAGCCCTCCTTGGCGTGGACCACCGCGCCGCCGGTCTTGTAGACGGCGGCGGCCGTGAGGTCGGCGGCCACGATGGTGGCTGCCGATCCGCCGCCGACGCCGAGGAAGATCAGCGCCGGGGTCATGAGCGCGCCGCCGCCCATGCCGGTGAGGCCGACGACCACGCCGACGACGAAGCCGGCGACGACGATCGAGAGCGCGGTGAGGGTGAGGAGGTCCATCAGGCGGGGTCCTTGCCGGTGAGGGCGGCCAGGGCCGCGCGGAGGAGCTGCTCGATGTGCGCGGCGGCGGCCTCGGATGCCTCCGCACCACGGCGGTAGGGGTCGGCCACGTCGAGGTCGGGCGAGGCGGCGCTGCGCTGGGCGCCCACGGCCTCGAGCAGCTCGCGCCCGTGGAGGTCGTCGTGGCCGCTCACCGACTCCACGAACTGGCCCAGGGTGAAGACCTTGCGGAAGAGCGCCGGGTGGTCATCGAGGATGAACTGGCGGTGGTCGGCCTCCGCGGTGAGCACCACGTCGGCCCAGTCCAGCTCGTCCTTGGCCAGCGGGCGGGAGCGGAACTCCTCGTGTCCGGTGATGCCGCGGGGCTCAAGGGTGACAACCATGTCGGGGTTCATCGGGTGGTCGGTCCAGCCGTGGGTGCCGGCCGAGCGGAACTCGATCTGCGCGTCCGGGCCGGCCAGGTGGCGGGCCGTGACCTCCATGAAAGGGCTGCGGCAGATGTTGGCGGTGCAGACGAAGAGGACGTGGAGGGGGGCGTCCGACGCCGGGGTTTCGAGACGGCGCTGGCGCGCCTCCTCAACCGCCGGCGAGGCTTCTCGACCACCGGAGACCTCACTCAGGGTCACCGACTCGAGGGTGCGCCCGAGCTGGGTTGCCGTTTCGAGACGGCGCTGGCGCGCCTCCTCAACCGCCGGCTCGGCCCCACCGGCGTCCGTTCCCTCCCCCGCCGGGTCACCCGTGAGGTCGAGGTATCCGGACTGCTTCAGGGCCTGGATGACGTCCTCGAGGGCGTCGGGGATGGTGCGGCCGGTGGTGTCGACGACGACGTCGGCGTCGGTGGGCACCTCGTAGGGGCTGGAGATCCCGGTGAACTCGGGGATCTCGCCGCGGCGGGCCTTGGCGTAGAGCCCCTTGCGGTCGCGGCGCTCGCACTCCTCCAGCGGGGTGGCGACGTGGACGAGGAAGAAGGCGCCTCCGGCCTGGTCGACCATCGCGCGGACCTGCTGGCGGGTCTCGTCGAACGGGGCGATCGGGCTGACCACAGCCAACCCACCGTGGCGGGAGATCTCGGCGGCCACCCAGCCGATGCGGCGGATGTTGGTCTCGCGGTCGGCCTTGGAGAAGGTGAGCCCGGCCGAGAGGTTCCGGCGCACGACGTCGCCGTCGAGGCTGGTGATGGTGCGGCTGCCCTGCTCGAGGATCTTGTCCATCAGGGCTCGGGCCAGGGTGGACTTGCCGCTGCCGGACAGTCCGGTGAAGAAGAGCACCAGGCCCCGCTCGTCCGGCGCCGGGCGGTCGGCGGCCACCACGTCAGCGGCCTCCGGGGCGTAATCGCCGTCGGGGTCGTCGGCCAGCGCGACGACCGGGTCGTCACCGGCGTACGTGGCCAGGACCTGGACGCCGAGGGCGTGGTCGGCCTCAGGCGCGTCATGGGCAGCGAGCGGGACCGCGACGACAGCCGCGTCAGGGAGGGTCGCGGCCACGAGGCGGGTCGCGCGGATGAGCGCGACCGGCGAGAGGTCGGGAGTGCCGGAGCCGACCAGCGGGACCAGGACGACCGGGCCCAGGGCCCGGACCTGCTCCGCCTGCGCGGTCGTCAGGGCGTCGGTGACCGGGACCCAGGTGCGCCCGGCGTACTGCTCGCGGGCCTGGGCGGGGGTGAGGTAGAGGTCGCGGAAGGGTCCGTACTGGGCGTGGGTCAAGGGCTCGACCTCGCCGCCCGGGACGGTCACTCGGGCCAGGGGGAGGCCTTCGGGGTCGACGAGCTCCACCGCGCCGGCCTGCTCGGCCTTGGTCCACACCTCCGTCGGGAGCGTCAGGCTGATGAGAGGTTCGCGGTCAGGTAACGCGGTCTCGACGACGCTCGCTGGCGCTCGCTGCTCGACCATCACGTTGAAGCGGGTGATGGGGGCGAGGGCGCCGGTCGAGAGGAGCTCGAGGTCGTCGAGCTCGCGGGGGGTGGGGCAGTGCTGGGGCACAGCGGGGGTGTCGCTCACCGACGTATCTTGACAGAAGTAGTCGTGTTTCCCGCGGCGCCGGGCGCGGCGTTAGGTTCGCGGTCAGTGTCAGGGTGAGGCTCGCCGCGATCAGCGGCTGGTTGGATCCTGAGCACCCGGTGTCTGGCTCATAGGTTCATTGTCGCCTTCGGGTTGATGAGCATGCGTTTTGCCGGCATCGGGTGTG
>NZ_BAAGUS010000033.1:0-12847 GCF_054781275.1 Nocardioides ginkgobilobae
CTCGCAGCACCCCGGCGTCTCTGAACCTCCGCAAGAGCGCAGGCTTCATGTCCTGCAGCAGCGCCCATCGCGGATCAGTCACGAATCAACGGTATGTCCGAACCGCACCCACGTCCGCTCATCGGCATGAGCGGATGTCCGGGTCCGGACATGAGTCACGTCCGTCGGGTGAATTCGATGCGGTTGTCGACTGTGGCGTGGTGGTCGTAAGCGGGGTCGTGGACGCGGCGGTGGTGCGCGGGGCAGAGCAGGCGGCCGTTGGTCAGGTCGGTGGGTCCACCCCGTGCCCAGGGGTCGTCGTGGTGGGCGTGGCAGAATCAGGCCGCGGTCTGGCACCCCACCGCGGTGCACCCCTGGTCGCGAACGACGAGTGCGATCCGCTGGGCGCGGGTGAAGCGGCGTCGACGGCGGCCCTGGTCCAGCACCTGCCGTCTGCCGCCCAGGACGACGGGGATGATCCCAGCCTCGCACGCCAGCCTGCGTGCGGTGTGGGCGGCGATCCGGTCACCGGTGTCCAACGTGGCCGCACCCAGTCCACCGGCCAGGGTCTCGAGGCTCATGGTCACCACCACCGTCGCGCCGGTGCCAGCAGTCTCCGGGAGCCCGGTGCCGTCCAGGCGCTCCAACAGCTCGCAGAACGCCTGGCCGAGCTCGTGGCTGGTCGCCCGCCGCTGCGGCTCGGGCCGAGCCGGGTCCGTCGGGTCCGTCGGGTCCGTCGGGTCCGTCGGGTCCTCGACCGCCCCGGTTGCGGGGTCCTGGTGGCTCACGACCAGGCTCATCAAGAACTTGCGCAACATCCCGGCATGCAGCTCGGGGATGGTGAACCGGCCGTGGACCTTCCCGGCGCCGTCGGGGGTGAGCGAGAGGGTGGTGGCCTTCTCTGCCGCGGCCTCGGCGTCAGCGAGCTGCTTGGCCTCGTGCGCCTCCCCGACCTCGGGCGCCACCACGTGCAGGATCCGATCACCCAGCACCCGCAGCTGCTGCGCGTCGTGACGGGCAGCGAGGTCGACCAGGGTCTGCTCGGCCTCGACCCGCACCCACGAGGCCACCTCGGCCGGGATCGCGTCCAGGGCGCGGGCGATGACTTCGCCCTGCTCCAGGTTCACCCCACCCGCAGCCATCCCCGCCCGCAGCACCTCGTAGCGGCCCAGGGCCTCGGCGAAGAACACCGCACGTCGTGAGGCACGCACCGTGGTGCGGGTGGCGTGGGCGAACCACGTCGCCGTCGTCGTCGCGCCACAGGTCCGCTCCACCGCCACCTGGGTGCCGTGGGCGAGCATCCTCAATCTCAGCTCGGCTACCCGTGCCTCCAGCCGCGCCAGCGCGACCAGCGAGACACCCGTGGCCTCCGCGTCCAGGCCCAGCAACGAGACCTCACCTAGGCCGCTCAGCACCTCATCGATGACCGCGATCCCGCGGTCCACCTGGTGCTGCCCGAGCCCTGCCATGAGCAGACTCTTCCACCCACCACCGACATTCCGAGACCCTCAGGACCGTTGTCCACAAGGGATCTGAGCATCGAGACCGGACCGTGACCCACCGGCTCGACCGAACCGGTCGTCCACAACATGCATCACGGCATACCGGGTTTCCAGGTGGCGCTGGCGCGCCTCCTCAGCCAACGGCTGGGGACACTGGCGCGGCTCCTCGACCGCCGAAGGGGTCGCCAGCTCGACTGCTCGAGCAGCAGGTGGCGCCGTCGGCCTGCGGGCTGTCGACAACGACTCGCCGGGGCTCGCCGTGAGACCGACCGCACGAACGCCGGGTGGACGACCGAGCCGCGTCCGGGACCGGCTCCGGGCCGGAACATGCCACTGCGAGCCAGCCGGATCCGCGCTCGGACGGCCGTCGGGCCACCTACCGTCGCTGGGTGCTCCCACTCCTGCGTCCCCGACGCGTCCGCAGACTGCTCATCGCGCTCACCGCGGCCGCCGTCGGACTGACGGCCCTCACCGCCCTCGGCGCCGCCGGTTCGGCTGTGACCGTCCCGGCATCCGCCGCCACCGCCGCCTCCGCCGCTCCTGGGGCCACAGGCGCAGCCAGGTCGACGGCCGACGCACGGGCACGGACGCCCGACCCCCGTCCCAACATCGTGGTGGTGGTCGCCGACGACATGCGCGTCGACGACCTGCGCTGGGCGCCCCGCACGCGCCGCCTGCTGGGCGCCGGCGGGATCTCGATGGAGAACTCCTTCGCGCCGTACCCCCTTTGCTGCCCCCAGCGCGCGACCTTCCTGACCGGGCAGCACGCGCACAACCACGGGGTCTACTGGCACGAGCCGCCGTCGGGGTACGGCGCGTTCGACGACTCACGCACCCTCGCGACCTCCCTGCGCGCGGCCGGCTACCGCACGGGGTTCCTCGGCAAGTACCTCAACCGCTACGGCCTGGACGACTCCCTGGTCAGCGGCCAGCCCTCGCACCGCTACGTGCCCGCCGGGTGGGACGAGTGGCGCGGGGCGGTGGAGAACCCCGGTGACGCGGGCTTCCACGGCGGCACCTACGTCTACACCGACATCGCGTTCAACCACGACGGCCGGATCGACAACCGCTACCGCGGGCGCTACAGCACCGAGGTGATCGGCGACCTGGCCGTCGACATGGTCCGGCGCTCCGACCGGCACCGGCAGCGCACCGGCGACCCGTTCTTCCTGCTGGTCAACCACGTGGCCCCGCACCACGGCGCTCCCCGCGACCCCGACGAGCCGCAGCCGCTGGGCGGGTCCGAGGACTCCACGCGGGACTTCCCCTCGCCGTACGTCCCGCCCGCGGAGCGGGGGCGCTTCGACGACGTCATCGACCGGGCACCCGGGATCGCCCGGGCCGGGGCGCCGACGGAGAAGGACGTCTCCGACAAGCCGCGCCAGGTCCGCAACCTGCCTCCGCTGAGCAGCGCCGACCTGCGGGCGATGCGGGAGGTCGCCCGCCAGCGGGCCGAGGCGATCCACGTGATGGACCGGCAGGTGGCGCGACTGGTGACCTCGCTGAAGCGGACCGGTGAGTGGGAGCGCACGGTCGTCGTGTTCACCTCCGACAACGGCCTGCTGCAGGGCGAGCACCGCTTCCGCACCGGGAAGGTCTGGTCCTACGAGCCGTCGTTGCGGGTCCCGCTGCTCCTCACCGGTCCCGGCCTGCGCGGCAAGGGGCCGCTCGGGCACCGCCGCTACGACCCGGTCGACACCCCGGACCTCGCTGCGACCCTGCTCGACCTCGCGGACGCCGAGCCGCCGCGACGCCCGGACGGTACGTCGGTGCTGCCGACCCTGCTCGAGGGCGACCGCGGCTGGGACGTGCCGGTGCTGACCGAAGCCACGCACACCTCCCGTGGCTCGGAGCGGGGCTTCGGGCAGCGCAGCTCGGTCGGGGTCCGCACCGGTCGGTGGAGCATGACCCGTTACCGCGACGGCTTCGTCGAGCTCTACGACCTCGTCCGCGACCCGCTCCAGCACGAGAACCTCGCCCGCTCACCCGAGCACCGGGACGTGCTGGCCGCGCTCACCGGGTCCTGGCGCGAGGTCAAGGACTGCGCGGGCGCCGACTGCCAGGTGCCGCTGCCCGAGTCGCTCGCGATGACGGCCGACGAGGTCGCGGACGCGACCCGCCGCTACTGGAAGGCGATCGAGCGGACCTACGGATACCGCTGACCGTGGCAGGACCCCGACCTAGGCTGCCGAGGTGACGCAGCTCGGTCAGTACCCCGACCCCACCCACGTCGTCGCCCACCTCAGCGACCCCCACCTGCTCGCCGCCGGCCAGCTGCAGTACGGCGTCGTCGACCCCGAGCGCGGGCTGGTCGCCGCCCTGGAGCGGCTCGGTCGGATCGACCCTGCCCCGCAGGCGCTCGTCTTCACCGGGGACCTCGCCGACAAGGCGGAGCCGGAGGCCTACGCCCGGCTGCGCGAGCTGGTCGAGCCCGTGGCAGCAGGCGTGGGCGCCGAGGTCGTGTGGACCATGGGCAACCACGACGCCCGCGAGCCCTACGCCCGCGGCCTCTTCGGCCCCGACGCTGACCCGACGGTGCCGCAGGACCGGGTGCACGAGGTCGACGGGCTGCGCATCGTCGCCCTCGACACCTCGATCCCCGACTACCACCACGGCGAGCTGCGCCCCGAGCAGCTCGCCTGGCTGGCCGACCTGCTGGCCACCCCTGCCCCGCACGGGACGATCCTGGCGATGCACCACCCGCCGATCCCGGTGCCGATGCTGCCGCCGGCACAGATCATCGAGCTGGCCGACCAGCACCTGCTGGCCGAGGTCGTCCGCGGCACCGACGTGCGCGCGATCCTGGGCGGGCACTTCCACTTCACCAGCCACAGCCTCTTCGCCGGCGTACCCGTGTCAGTGGCCTCGGCGACCTGCTACACCTCCGACCTCACCCCGGCCGACCGCTACCTCTCCGGGGTCGACGGGCACCAGTCGGTCAACCTGTTGCACGTCTACGAGGACCGGGTCGTGCACACGGTGGTGCCGACGACCGAGGCCCCCGAGGTCGACGGCTACCCGCTGTCGGTCGGGCCGCAGGTCCACGCGCTGTCCGACCACGACCGCCGGGAGCTGCTGTCCCGCAAGGGCGTGGACCTGGCCGCGCTCGTCGAGCAGCTGGGCCTCTAGGCGCCGTACGGCGCGCTCAGGAGGTGCGCCGGCGGCGCGCCCCCACGCGGTGCAGCAGCAGACCGACCAGGGCCACCGGCGCGAGCAGCGCCAGGCTTGCGGCGCTGCTCGAGCCCTCGACCTGCAGCTCGAGCTGGCGACGCAGGTCGCGCGGCTTCAGCGGCTCGACCGTGCCGATGCTCTTGCCGTCGTACCGGAAGACGTCGAAGCCGCGCACCAGGTCGTTGGAGTAGCCGTAGAAGGAGCCGTTGCGCTTGATCTTGTTGGTCTTGAACGACCAGGAGTCGGAGTCGGGCATGACGTAGGAGCCGACCTCGGTCATCCCGGCGCCGTCGCCGAAGGCGAGGTTGAGCGGCCCGGCCAGCGGGTCGGTGGCCGCGTCGGCGAGGCCGGAGAGATCGATGACGCGCACGCCCTGGGCGTACCAGGAGATCGTCATCAGCTGCTGGCGCTCGTAGATGCGCAGCACGTGGGAGGTGCAGGTCGCGCCGTCCTGGACGGTGAAGGCCGGGATGAACCAGGCCCCGATCTTGACCGGAGCGGTCTCGAGGTCGCCGGTGATGTCGTAGAGGTGCAGCCCGCCGCCCGGGCACTCCAGCGACGCGGCCGCTCCGGCGCGCTCGTCGGTGACCACGAGGATGGTGCGCTCCACACCGTCGGATCCGGTGAGGGTGACGGGGTCGGCCTGGTGGGAGACGTTGACGGCCGGGTCGATGATCTGGCCTACCATCTCCGGGTTGGCGGGGTCGGTGGTGTCGAGGACCAGCGTCTGGCTCAGCGCAGCGGAGTAGGCCCGGGTGCCGTCTGCGCTGAAGGTGATGTCGTGGGACTCCGATCCCAGCGAGGTCGGCACGAACGGGATCGGGAAGTCCTGGACGAAGCGCGGCTTGGCCGGTGCGCTGATGTCGTAGATCGTGATGAACGGCTCGGTGCCCGAGGTGAGCAGGTCGGAGTTGGAGTTGTAGAGGTACTTCCCGCTCGGGTGGATCGACATGTTGTGCGACCCGGCGGCGACGGGCAGGAAGCTGACCGACTGCGGCCGGGTCGGCTGGGTCAGGTCGACGATGACCGTGCCCGCGTCGTCGGCGGCCAGGTCGAGGTCGCGCCCGCACCGAGACGCCGCACCGGCCTCGCCGACGCTGCCGTCGGCGGTGTAGCTGGCCAGGACCCGGCCCCGGTTCGTCCACACCTGGATGTCGCCCTGCGAGATGTCGCAGTCGTAGACCGCCACCCGCTTCGGCGCGGTCGGCCGGGTGATGTCGATGATCTGCATGCCCTTCGACAGCGTCCCCGCCAGGGCGTACTCCTTCTTGCCCAGCTTCATGAACTCGATGTCCGAGCCGCCCTGGGCCTCGCCGGTGTCGTCGTACTGGAGGTTGGCGACGAACTCCATGTTGACGCCGACGCCCTGGGTCTCCACCCGCTCGCCGCGGGTGTTGGTGGGGGCGTCGCCGGCCTGGTGGCCCACGGCACCGGGTGCTGCGACCAGCGGGGCCAGGGCGACGAGGGAGACGGCCAGCAGGGAGCGGGCCCAGCGGGTGGTGGAGCGGGCGGCACGAGGCATGGGTGGTCCTTGCGGGGTACGTCGCGGGGTCGGTGACTCCACAACGCAGGACCGCCCCTCGTGGTTACGCGGGGCGGTCCGTGGTCGTGCCGGCGCGTGGGTACGCCCGTCGTGCTGGGTCAGCCGGTGACCAGGACGTAGAAGGCCTTGCGGTTGCCGTCGGTGGTCACCGAGCCGTCGGAGAGGCGCGGAAGACCACGAAGGAGTTGGCGTTCTGGGCGTCGGCCGGGGCGCAGTTGGTCGGGATCGGGACGCCGGTGTTGCCCATGAAGTTGCAGCGGCTGACGCTGATCTCGCCGGAGAACTCGGCGTTGGCGTCGGGGCCGGGGGCGCGGCCGTTGGTGTTCATGTTGCCGTCCTGGTCGATCGTGTTCTGCAGGACGATGCTGGCCACGATGCCGTTGTCGGAGAGGTCCTCACCGGCGTTGATGTAGACGTTGCCGTTGGCGCGCAGGGCATTCGGCGGGGAGCCGTCGGGATGGGAGAACTGCTTACCATTCTGCCGGCCCCGCCGACCGGGCAACGAGCGCACCCGTGGAGCGACCCGCGTCACCAGCGGCCGCGGGTGCCGATCGCGGCCAGGGCGGTGGTCACGGGGACGGCCGCGACCAGGCCGAGGGTCGCGACGAGGGAGCGGACGATCTCCTGCGCGACGATCTGGTCGGTGAGCACGCCTCCGAGGGGCTCGCTGTTGGCCACGATGAGGATCAGCAGGGGCAGCGAGGACCCGGCGTACGCCAGGACGATGGTGTTGACGACCGAGGCGATGTGCGAGCGGCCGACCCGGGCGCCGGCGCGGTAGAGGTCGCGGCCGCGGTAGTCGGGGTTGGCGCGCGCGATCTCGGCGACGGTCGCCGCCTGCGTGACCGTCACGTCGTCGAGGACGCCGAGCGAGCCGATCACGATCCCGGCGAGCAGCAGGCCCTCGAGGTTCACGGCGTAGCTCTGCCCCAGCGCGGTGGACAGGTCGTCGGTGACCCCGGTGAGGTGCATCGCCGAGACCGCCAGCGCCGACAGGGCGCCGGTGAGCGCGAGGGCGACGAGGGTCCCGACGACGGCCACCGACGTGGACGGCGAGACCCCGTGGGTGAGGTAGAGGACGGTCAGGGCGATGACCGCGGCGCCGACGATCGCGACGACCAGCGGCGGGTCGCCGCCGAGGATGGCGGGCACGACGAAGAGCACCAGCACCAGGAACGTGACGGCGAGGCCGACCAGCGCGCTGAGCCCGCGCCAGCGGCCGAAGGCGACCAGCGCCACCGCGAAGGCGATCCCGAGGATCCACAGCTGGGTGCCCCGCTGGTGGTCCACGACCGCCCACGTCGTGCCGTCGGGCGTCTCGGTCGCGATGAGCAGGACGTCGTCGCCCTCGTCCAGCTCCGGGGCGCCCTGACCGTTGGGCAGCGGGACCCGCTCCTGCTCGCCCGCGCGGGCACCGTCGGTGAACCGGACCAGCGCCGTGCCGCAGCCGTTGACCTCGTCGGGGAGGTCCTCGGCGCAGGGCTCGGGGGCGATGGCCTCGACGGTGCCCGCGACCTGGGCCAGGCTGCCGGGCCCGTCCGGGGCCGACACCGGATCCGGCCACATCCACGCCATCGCGACGAGGGAGAGCACCGCCAGCGGGGCGATGGCGCCGAGCATCCAGCGGTGCAGGCGGCGCTCCTGGGGCGACAGCGACTCCGCGCGGTGGGAGTGGTGGGCGCCCATGGGCCCCACCCTAGGGCCTGCCACCGCGCCTCCGCGCCCGCCCGCAGTCGCCGCGTCCTCGCCTCGCGATGCTGTACGGGCACGCATCCTCGGCACTAACGTGATCTCTGTGCCGAAGATGAGGATCAGGGATGCCGCCGCCTACCTCGGCGTCAGCGACGACACGCTGCGCCGGTGGATCGACGCCGGCACGCTGTCCGCCTCGGTGGACGAGGCCGGCCGCAAGGTCGTCGACGGGCACGAGCTGGCCCTGGTCGCCCGCACCCACGCCGCTCCTCCACCGCTGCCCGACGGCCTGGCCAGCTCGGCGCGCAACCGGTTCGTCGGGCTCGTGACCGACATCCGCACCGATCCAGTCATGGCGCAGGTGGAGCTGCAGTGCGGCCCGTTCCGGGTCGTCTCGCTGATGTCCAGCGAGTCCGTGCGCGACCTCGGCCTGGAGCTCGGGTCGGTGGCCGTGGCGGTCATCAAGTCCACCAACGTCGTCGTCGAGACCCCGCCGGTGGCGGCGCCGTGATCCCGCGCCGGGCAGCGGGGCGGGCAGCACTCGCACTCTCACTCACCGCGGTCCTCTCCACCGCCGCGTGCGGAGGCGAGGAGGGGGAGCGGGTGCTCACCGTCTACGCCGCCGCCTCGCTCACCTCCACCTTCACCGAGCTCGCCGAGCGGTTCGAGGCCGACAACCCGGGCGTCACCGTCGCGCTGAGCTTCGCTGGCTCCTCCGACCTGGTCGCGCAGGTCATCAGCGGCGCCCCGGCCGACGTCCTCGCCTCCGCCGACCTGGCGACCATGGACCAGCTCACCGCCGAGGACCTCCAGGGCTCGGAGCCCGAGGTCTTCGCGACCAACACGCTGCAGATCGCCGTCCCGCCGGACAACCCGGGGGAGGTCTCCGGCCTGGCCGACCTGGCCGAGGAGGACCTGGCCGTCGTCGTCTGCGCGCCCGAGGTGCCCTGCGGCGCGGCGGCGGTGGCACTCGCCGGGGAGGCCGGCACCACCCTGGCACCCGACAGCGAGGAGCAGTCGGTGGCCGACGTGCTTGGGAAGGTGCGGGCCGGGGAGGCCGACGCGGGCCTGGTCTACGTCACCGACGTGGTCGCCGCTGCCAGCGACGTGCTGGGCATCGACGTGCCGGAGGCCGCGGCCGTGGTCAACGACTACCCCGTGGCCACGGTCGCGGGCAGCGACGAGGCCGAGCTGGCCCAGGCCTTCGTCGACCTGGTGCTGGGCGAGGAGGGCCGGCAGGTCCTGGCCGACGCGGGGTTCGGCACACCGTGACTCCGATGCCCCCCAGCACCCGACTGCGTACGACGTGGGGCGGCAGCGACGTCGGAGTCCCGCGCTGGATCCTCCTCCCCGCCGCCGCGGGGGCGGCGTTCGTGCTGCTCCCGCTGCTCGCGATCGTGCTGCAGGTCGACTGGCGGGCCTTCCCGTCCCTGGTGACCTCCGAGGCGTCCCGGGCCGCCCTGCTGCTGAGTCTGCGCACCTCGGCGGCCAGCACGGTGCTGTGCGTGCTGCTGGGTGTCCCGATGGCCACGGCCCTGGCCCGCACCCGCTTCCCGGGGCAGTCGCTGCTGCGCGCCCTGGTGCTGCTGCCGCTCGTGCTGCCGCCCGTCGTCGGCGGCATCGCCCTGCTCTACACCTTCGGCCGGCGCGGGCTGCTCGGGGAGACCCTGGAGGTCCTGGGCCTGGAGGTGGCCTTCTCGACCGCGGCCGTGGTGATGGCGCAGACCTTCGTGGCGCTGCCGTTCCTGGTGGTCAGCCTCGAGGGCGCGCTGCGCACGGCCGGGCACCGCTACGAGATCGTGGCCGCGTCGCTGGGCGCCCGCCCGACCACCGTCTTCCGCCGGGTCACGCTGCCGCTCGTGCTGCCCGGGCTGGTGTCCGGGGCGGTGCTGGCCTTCGCCCGGGCGCTCGGGGAGTTCGGCGCGACCATCACCTTCGCCGGCAGTCTCCAGGGCACCACCCGGACGCTGCCGCTGGAGATCTACCTGCGCCGCGAGACCGACGCCGACGCGGCCGTGGCGCTCTCGCTCGTGCTGGTCGTGGTGGCCGTCGTGGTGATCGGGACCGCCGGGCAGGGTCGGGTGCGCCGATGACCTTCGAGCTGGAGGCCGAGGTCCCCGAACGCGGGGTCGAGCTGGCGCTGCGCGTCGCGCCCGGGGAGACCGTCGCGCTCCTCGGACCCAACGGCGCGGGCAAGTCCACGGCCCTCGCGGTCGCGGCCGGCCTGCTCCGACCGGCCCGCGGCCGAGTCGCCCTCGACGGTCGCCCGTTGACAGTCACCGGCGGGGGCGGTCAGCAGGCGTCGTGCGTGCCCCCGCACGCGCGCCGGATCGCCCTGCTCGCCCAGGACCCGCTGCTCTTCCCGCACTTGGACGTGCGCGCCAACGTCGAGTTCGCGCCCCGCGCGCAGGGTGCCGGCAGGGCCGCCGCCCGCGAGGCGGCCCAGCGGTGGCTCGCGACGGTCGGCGTCGCCGACCTCGCCGAGCGTCGACCCGGCGAGCTCTCCGGCGGGCAGGCCCAGCGCGTGGCGCTGGCCCGCGCCCTGGCCGCGGACCCGCTGCTGCTGATGCTCGACGAGCCGATGGCCGCCCTCGACGTGGCCGTGACGCCGGCGGTGCGCCAGGTGCTGCGCACGGTGCTGGCCGGGCGCAGCGCCCTGCTGGTCACCCACGACGTGCTGGACGCGCTGCTGCTCGCCGACCGGGTCGTGGTACTGGAGGACGGCCGGGTCGTGGAGGAGGGCCCCACCTCCGAGGTGCTGTCCCGCCCCCGCAGCGCCTTCGCGGCCCGGATCGCCGGGCTCAACATCCTCACCGGCACCTGGCGCGAGGGGCGGGTGCACTGCGAGGACGGCTCCGTCGTCGCCGGGATGAGCAGCGACCCCGCGCCGACCACCGGCGCCCGGGCGGTCGCGGTCTTCTCCCCCGGCGCCGTCTCGGTCTACCGAGAGACACCCGGCGGCAGTCCTCGCACGGTGCTGCACGCCCGGGTCACCCAGATCGAGCCGCACGGCGACCGCGTCCGGATCCGCACCACGCGGGCCGCCGCGGACGTGACGCCGCAGGCCGCGGCCGAGCTGGACCTCACCCCCGGCGCCGAGGTGCTGCTGAGCATCAAGGCCACCGAGATCACCGTCTACCCGGCCTGACTGCGAGCAGAGCCCGGCAACCGCGGTGGGAGAGCAGACTGGGCCGGTCGTGCTGCTCCGTGAGCCTCCACCGCTCGGCTCAGCTGACGGTGCGCTCTTGGTCAGGCTCCTTGCGTGACGGCGCAAGCTTGAAGCACAAGGCCGCACCGCCCGTCAGCGCCAGACATGCCACCCACAGCGCGGCGGAGTAGCCGTCGGCGAAGGAGCCGAGAGCGCTCTGGGCAAGATCCGCTCCCTGTGCGCCGAGCTGGTCGGCCACTCCCAACGCCTGGGTGAGACCCTCCTCGGCCGTTTCCGCTGCAGACCCAGGCAGCGGCTGCGTCGCGGGGGCGAGCCGGTCGCTGTACACCGCAAGGAGGATGGACGCGGCGACAGCACTCCCGAGGGCTCCGCCCACCTCCCGAGTGACGTCGTTGACGGCTGCCGACAGCGTGCGGCGGTCCTCCGGCAGACCCTCGATGATGAGGCTGGTCCCTGGCGTGATGGCCAGCCCGAAGCCGAAGCCGAACACCACGAGAGAGGCTGCGAAGAACCAGAGCGACAGCGAGGCATCTGCCAGTGTCGCGAACGACGCGTAGCAGCCTGCCATCAGCAGCATGCCCACAGTCGACATGGCTCGAGCCCCCCACCGTGTCAGGAGGTAAGGCCCGAACCGGGACGCCGGGGCGATGCCCACGGCCATCGGCAGCAGCCACAGCGCGGACTGCAGAGGAGTCTGCCCCTCGACGTACTGCAACCACTGCGGAGCGAGGAAGAAGAACCCGAAGGCCGCGAAGAACTGCAGGAACACGAGCAGGCTGCCCGCGGCCACTCCTGGGTGCCTGAAGAGCCGGACGTCGAGCATGGGTCGGTCTAAGCGCAGCTCGACGACCACAAAGGCCCCGAGGAGGGCAGTTCCGGCCACGAGGCCGCCCAACGTGAGCGGGTCGGTCCATCCTTGTTCGGGGCCTTCGATGATGCCGTAGACGAGCAGGAAGAGGCCGGCGGCCGACAGCACCCCGCCCGCGATGTCCTGCCGCAGATCTGGGTTGCGTGACTGCGGGACGATGACGCCGCAGGCAAGGGCCGCGAGCACGGCAGCAGCTCCGTAGACCACCTGGATGCTCGACCACCCAGACCCCTCGAGCAACAGCCCTGCGGCGACGATGCCGACCATCGCGCCGGCGCCGGACACCCCGGCCCACACAGAGATGGCCAGCGAACGCTTGTCCTCGGGATAGGCATCGACCAGCACGGACAGGGTGGCAGGCATGACGGCTGCGGCGCCCACGCCGGCCAGGCCCCGCAGGGCGATGATGACAACGGGGTCCGTGGTGAGGGCCGAGCCCAGGCTGGCCAGGCCGAAGAGGAGAAGTCCCACGACCAGAAACGGTCGACGCCCGAACCGATCTGCAGCGAAACCGATGGGCAGCAGAAGAGCCGCGAAGACCAGAGCGTAGGCGTTGACTATCCAGGTGAGCTGGGTCTGGGTTGCCCCGGTGTCCACCGCCAGGTCCGGCAGAGCGAGGGAGAGCGAGGACGTTGCGCCGATCACCAGAGCCAAGGCGATACACATCACGGAGAGAAGGAGCCCGAGCCGGGGGGCCTGCCCCCGTCCGACATCGTTCTGCTCGGCGACAAGACTCATCGGGATCGATTCCTCACTGGCTCGACTACGGGCGGCGCTCGTGGATTCGATCGCGCTTGGGCCTTACCCCCGGATCTTGGACACGGGGTGTGATTACGCGGCGGTTGGCAGCGTAGCGTCCCGGTGGGCCTCGTAGGTGGATGGGGACAGGTAGCCGCACCAGCTGTGCCGGCGGCGGGTGTTGT
>NZ_BAAGUS010000034.1:0-8803 GCF_054781275.1 Nocardioides ginkgobilobae
AACGGACGGCTCGAGCACCTACGCGGATCAGCGCTCGGGTTCCGCAACCTGACCAACTACATCGCCAGGAGCCTGCTTGAGACCGGCGGCTTCAGACCCCTACTACACCCCGGTCTGTGAAGAGCCCTATAACGGCTATTGGCAATTCGGAGTCGGGACGCTGCCTGGCATCCTCCGCGAACCTGTCGCGGTGCCGGGACTGAGTGACATCGTTCAACTGCTTCAGGAGGACTACACCACGTACGCGCTCAAGTCGGACGGGTCTGTGTGGGTCTGGGGCCAGCATGGTTTCGGCGAGCGCCACTCATGGTTCAACGACAAGGAGCCGGAAACCGGATATTGGCCATGGCAGGGTGCTGCAGCCGAGACGAGTCCAGCGCCGAGTCAATCCGTGCCCACCCAGATCGCTGGTCTCCCGAAGATCAATCAACTCGCGACGATGTGGGTGTACGAGCGCGACGAGCAGAACTACGAAGGCGTTTCTGTTTTCGCGCTGCATGCAGATGGAGGGGTGTCCGCTTGGGGCCGCAACAACTACGGACAGCTCGGCGATGGCAGCCGAGAGGATCGATGGACACCCGTGGTGGTCGATGGCTTGCAAGACGCGACCGCACTCGTAGTCGTCTACCAGAGCGTCTTTGCCCTCAAGGCCGACGGCACCGTCTGGGCATGGGGCGAGAACTACCGGGGCCGTCTTGGAGACGGCACGATGAAGGACCGTAAGCGCCCCGTAGAGGTCCGTGGCCTCAGCGACATCGAGTCGATCCACCTGCATAGGGGGACCAACGGCGGTCTACTCGCATTGCGCCGCGACGGAACCCTTTGGACGTGCGGCTCTCTGGCTGACATTGGCTTGGTCGACGAGGACCCGAGCCGCCCGGAGGGACCCCATCGCGTTCCAGGACTCTCAAACGTCACGCAGGTACTGTCCGACGGGCCGACCTACCTTCTTGCGCGCGGACATCCACCACCCCGTGCCGCAGAGCCACCAGAAGAGCGCGAGGGGTGCTACATCGCAACTGCCGTGTACGGAGACTACGAGGCGCCCGCGGTCGTTGTGCTGCGTCGGTTCCGTGACGAATCTCTGGCATCGTCCGCGGCCGGTCGAGCCTTCATCCGGATCTACTACAGGTTGAGCCCCGCACTGGCTCAGCTGCTCGGAAGCGGCACACCACTCACCCGTGGCGCCAGACGCTCTTTGGATTTTCTCGTCAAGCTCCTCGACCGGCGGGTCAGCTCGGCGCCGAGCCACCGGAGCCGCTAGTGGCTACTGCACCCCATAACAAGTCTCCAAACGCTAAGGCCGCTGAGCTTCGCGGTGAGCGAACATGGACTGGTTGGCGGCTCTCAACCCTCACCGAGCAAGTCCTCCGTCATAACCAGCGCGACGTAACCGAACGGGACCTTCGCGGAGTGGGATGCTTGGAGTACCTCAAAGTAAAGCTCCTGACCCCTACCGAGCGGCATCACGTCAGGCTGCGCAGACCAGCGCCACTGACGTCCGACATGGTCACCTACTACGCGCTGCGAATGAATGTGGCCGAGCGACTGACCGCTGCCCAACTGAAGAGCTGGCGCGCCGCACTGCCAACTCCGGAAGAACTGGACGAGATGGTCCTGAATCTCACGGAGCACCTGTTCTACCGAACCACGCGACGAAGCGCCGATTGACTTGGAGTCCCTCCGATCAGCCTTCGCGGCGCACCGCACGGTTCGAAACGGGTCCCCAAGAAGGGCGACGCGCGACGTAGCGCGGACTGTGTTCGGCTATCGGACTACAGATCCGACACCGGGCCCCTGCATCTCGTAGGCCTCGCCCTCATGCCATCCGGTCCGGCAGCCCTAACTCCAGCTTGCTGGTACCTCGCTCCGAGTCGCGAGCCGTCAAGGGCTTTACCTGCGGCTACGCAGCGACTTCACTAGTGTCGGACGCACCGCTCTTTGACGAGATAGAGATGACAGCTCTCCTTCACTCCGCACGTTCGAACAAGCGAAGCGGCTCAACTGAGGATCCGGCTCCCAAGTGACTAGCCATCTCCCCGCCTATGCCACGCGTTGAATGGGTCGAGCGTTCAGCGCGCCCGGGGTGGAAGGTTCGCTACACACCCCTAGGCGGACAGTCACCCGCCCTACGCGCACTTGATGCGTACACCTCGTTATCACCGGAAGCACGCACACGCCTGGAACGAGCCACCTCCCAGGCCATGGTGGCTACCAACTTCGATACGCACGAGAGCCCCGACGCCGCCGTCAACCACGGTGACGTTCAAGTGCCAGCTAACGCAGAGAAGCTCCACCATGGGCACACGAGAGACCGAGCCGAGAGCGCCGGCCAACCCGGCGCCGGCCCGCCTCACACCACTGCCGATGCGACCGCAGACCTGTCCTTTCTCGCCGAGGTTCTGCGCAAGGTCTGGCAACGAGGAACCAACCCGGTTGTACCCTCCTGCGACCTCCCGCCGGGGCTCGAGACGCAAAGCCTGAGCGAAGGCCACCTGTTGGCAGCAACGGCCGGCCCAATGAGACGGCGAAGCCCAGCAGTGGACCCGTCGATCCAGCTGCATGACACCTACGAGAAGCCGTTGTGGGACCTCGTCGCCAGTCACTTCCCCAGGCTGCACCGCTTTCTGCACCCTCAAGCCTCCCTCGAAGCGCTGACCGAAAGTTCCACCGGCGAACGGTGGGTCGACTTCCTGCTTGCGGCTCCCTGGACACAGCGAGCTGTCGTCATCGAGTTGGACGGTCAGCAGCACGGCATGGCTAGAGCTGTCGACGCTCAGCGCGATAGGGCTCTCGCACACGCCGGCATCATGGTGAGTCGCCACCCCGGGCCCAGCGTCTTCGACGCTGGCTCACCACTGGCAGAAGCACTGCGCTGGACCCACGACCTCGCCACCGAGGCTGACCCTGAGGTAGTTCAATTCCTCCATGAACCCGCTACCACGACGCGACTCGGCATCGCCCTAGTCGACCTCATGTGCGCCGGGGCTCTGCCTCCCGGCGCACCCTGGCGTCTGGAACTCGTCGACGAGACGGGCTGGGCACATCGAGCGCTGCCTCACGTCCTGAAACTGATGAGAGCCGTTGCAGCGCTCTGGAATCTCGAACACCTCATGCCCACTTCCGTCCATAGCGTCGGGCCAAGCCAAGCGTCAGACACGATCGACGAACCCCGGGCTCCATCCCCAGGTCAAGCACCTCCGTCGGCCAACGCACGCATCTGCCTCGAGCCCTTCACCCCCACCTGGGCCAACCTCACGCCGACAGACCTACCGACGGTCGTCATCCGCAGCACCTACCTCCCCGTGGATCTCGCATGGCAGCAGCAGCGCGAAGTCGGCCGACGCTACGTCGACCCCGGCCGCTCCGACGTGGATGCGGCATTGCGCGAAGTGCTCGCAGCCGTCTTTGGTTTCGAACAGTTCCGCGACGGTCAAGCGCAAGCCATCCGCACGGCCCTAGCCGGACAGGACAGTTGCGTTCTCCTACCCACCGGCGCCGGCAAGTCCCTCATCTACCAGCTCGCCGGTCTGCTGCACCCCGGTGTCACCCTCGTCATCGACCCTCTGATCTCACTGGTCGACGACCAAGAGCGCCGGCTAGTCGCAGACGGAGTCGACCGCGTAATCGGCCTGACCGGCGCCAGACAGAACACCGGCGAAGCACGAGAAGCCGCTTACAACGCTGTCAGCAGCGGTGACGCGCTCGTGGTGTTCCTGACTCCCGAACGACTGCAGATCCAAGCGTTCAGAGACGCCCTCGGTGCCGCTGCCGCCAGTCGACGCATCAACCTCTGCGTCATCGACGAGGCCCACTGCGTCTCCGAGTGGGGCCACGACTTCCGCACCGCCTACCTCCGGGTCGGCCGCAACCTTCGCCACCTCTGCAGCAGCGACGACGACATCCCACCGCCTCTGCTTGCTCTCACGGGAACCGCCAGCCCCGCCGTACTACGTGACGTCCTCATCGAACTTCAACAAGCGAACCGGGACATGACGGTCCTTCGACCCTCCTCCTTCGACCGCGCGAACCTCACCTACGAGGTCCTCCTGGCCACGGAGCAGACCTGGCCCTCACGCCTGCGTGAAGCACTCACTGAAGTGCTGCCGGAGCGACTCGGATGCACCCCAGCCGAACTGTTCTCGTTAGCCGGACCTCGTACCCGATCCGGCATCGTCTTCGTGCCCCACGTCAACGGCGAGTTTGGCCTAGACAAGACCCGCGCCAAGGTCGTTGCCGCGATCCGATCCCTCGAGCACGGGCAACTGGACGTCGCCGTCGGCACCTACGCTGGCAGCGCACCCAGATCATGGACCGGCGGACGCCGCGGCTGGGAACGAGAAAAGACTCTGCAGGCCGAGAGATTCAAGGACGATCAATCCTCGATCCTGGTCTCCACCAAAGCGTTCGGCATGGGGATCGACAAGCCCAACATCCGTTGGACAATGCACTTGGGACACCCCGCTTCCATCGAAGGCTTCGCCCAAGAGGCTGGCCGCGCTGGCCGCGACAATCGTCCCGCCCACTGCGTCCTGGTCGCGGTACCACCTGGCGGCTCGGTCGCGGCCGAATTGCTCGACCTGAACGCCCCACGGGCCACCCGGGTCGCCGCCTATCAGGCTCTCCCGAAGAACGCTGGCGGGGACCTCGCCCGCCAGTATTTCTTCCTCACCAACAATTACGACGGCATCGACGAAGAGTTCTACCCCGCGCTCGAAGTCCTGGACTCGCTCCTGCCCGCCGGCCCAACCAACCGAATAGCGATCCCAATGGCAGACGGCCCAGTGCAGTCAAGTGCCAGCAAGATCGAGAAGGCTCTCTTCCGACTCGCCATGATCGGTGTCGTTGATGACTACACGGTCGACTATGGAGCCTCGCGCTACGTCGTAGACCTTTCCAACTACAGCGTCGAGCACCTCGACGAACAGGTCAGGGCCTTCGTCTCGCGGGTAGAACCCAGCAGGAGCGGCCTAAGGAACCAACAGCTGACCCGAGCGCCGGAAGACATCCGCGATCGCGCTGCACACCACCTGCGCATGCTGCTCGAGATCCTCTACGCCGTCATCGAGCCTGCCCGAGTCCGGGCGCTAGCCGAGATGCACCTCTTCGTCACCTCTGGCGATGACAGCGAGGGCCTGCGTCAGCGCATCCTGGCCTATCTGTCCGACGGGCCACTGGCAGGCATCCTCACCGAGGTAGCCACCGCAGACTCCCTCAACCCTTATGAGATCACGCGTCTCCTCGACACCGTCCCCGCGGAGGAACCCCGCGAATGGATCGGCAGCTCGGCTCGACTGCTTGAGAGCTACCCCGACCATCCAGCGCTCCTCCTCGTCCGCGCCATCGGCGAGGCCCTCCTTCCCGACCCGGACCAGGAAGTAGTCGCCACCACGTTGCTTGCCGCCTTCCAACACCTGGCCGCATACGACGTCAACGAAACCGGGACCTCCTGGACTCTGCGATGGACCTGCGCCCAACTGCGCAACCAGCAAGGCGGCCGAGGATGGCCGCTTCTCCCCCTTGTCTACGACGCTTGGCGGGCCGCCGGACAGGACGAAACTGCGGTCATCAGTCTCGAAGACGACGTGCTTCAGCAGGCCACGAGGGGTGTCATGCACCCCACCGAGCTGCGTTACGTGCTGAACCAACGCCTTCGCCGGCTGAGCAACACTCTTGACAGCGAACTGCAAACCTTGACAGGACGATGAACCATGAGCAGCGAACTGCAGCGGGCCGTGAGCGACTTTAGCCAGGCCGAAGAGGCCCTGCGATCATTGCTAGCCCACGTCCAGACCCTGAAGTCAGCGACCACAGCCGTCAACGACGCTCGCACGGCAGTCCACACCGCCGGCACCACCCTGAATGAGTCTCAACAAACGCTTCACGCTTTTGCGTCGCGCATCGGAGACCTCATCGAAACCTTGGGCAGCGTTACCCAGCAGACGGGCGCGGCAGCGGTAGCCCTCGAGAATATTGATCCTGAACGGCTGGTCACCGTCGGCGAAGAGACTCAAGCTGAATTGCACAAACTAGGGACACGGCTTTTCGCCGACATGCAGACGCTCCATGGCGCCGCGATCGACGCAATGCACGACGCCATGGCTGCTGCGCGCGACGCCAGCAAAGAGCAGACAGACGAACTGGCCCAAAAGCTGGCTTCCCTCAACACCGTGGCGGCTCATGTGTCTCCCAAGATCGTCGAAATCGAGGAGCGATGCGCGCGCCTCGAACATTCCACCGAGCGGGCAAAGGCGCGACACGCACTCTTGCTGGCGGCTGTTCTCATCGTCTTGGCGTTGGTAGCGGTGAACACAGCCACAGCCTTCGTGCGATAGCGAAATTCGGCCAATGATTGAGCAGACCGACTGTGGCTCATCAGTCGGCCGACCGGACGCCGCCACCTCTGCGTTCTACCCCGCCGAGAGGGACCGGCAGGCAGCCAGCCGCATGGCTAAGCCGGCCTCGTGCTTTTCCGCTTGGGTCCGAAATGCAAGAAGGACTCCGATGGGGAGGGAGTCCGGAGACTCCCTCCCCACGGAGGTGTTCACGAGTGACTACACGAGCACGCGCTCGAGAACGTCGTAGGCGGCGCGGTCGAGCTTGCCCCACTCCCCTGTCACGGTGCGCAGCATGTTGCGGTCAGCGCGGGTGGAACCGCGCACGGTCGCTTCGTGGTGCTCGTAGGTGTTGACGGCCTGGATGACGCCGTGGGCGGTGCCGGCCCAGGGTGCGACGCGCGCATCGTGACGGTAGAGCCGCTGGAGGCTCTCTCGCTTTCGCTCGGCCATGGACTGCGCGCGACGGGACAGGGCGGTCCCGTCGGCCTGCCGGGTAGGCACGTACGCCGCCAGGAACCGCTCCCACGTCAGATCCGGAACACTGATGGCGCACAGCTTGGCGACCTCGGCAGCGAAGTCGTCTGCGACGTGGTGGACCATCGCCAGCGCTTGCCGCGCCGGCGCCAGCTGGGCGGCGGAGTTGCGCGAGTGCTTGACCTTGAACGTCTGCCCCTTCTCAGCCAATGCCGCCTCACGGGTGTTGTCACAGACGACATCGGTGACGGTGCGCTTGAAGGTGGTGGCGATGGAGCCGTCGAAACTGGTGGTGGCCAGCAGGTTGGGCCGGAACTCCACGCCCTCGGGCGTAGTGATCGACTCGGGTACCGACACCTCGACCCAGGCGACCGCTCCTCCGCGCAGCAGACCGGCGGAGCTGACCGCGAGGTCGTCGTCGAGGATGTCGGCGACGGTGGTGACCAGCCATTCCTGATACTGGTGCATCACGTACCCGGACGCGAAGAGCCCCAGGACTTGATGGTTGTCGTCGCGGCAGATGGCCTGTCGGTCCGCGATGCGCTGCCAGCGCATCGGGGCGCCCGACTCGTCGAGGTGGGTCATGGTCTCGTACGTCGCGGGCAGCTCGACCCCGACGGGTCGAGACGCTGCCTGCCAATTGAAGAGCCGGCGGCGGACGTCCTCGACGGGTATGGGACCGGGGTAGTGGTTCGGCTCGTCGCCTTGGAGACCGGCGCGGAAGTGCCAGGCCATCCCTCGGTGGTCGGTGTTCCCGATGAGGGTGTGGGTGTTGAGGTGTGCGAGTGATTCGCGGGACATGGTGCTGCTCCTTCGATTCTAGAAATGCGAAAGAGCCCCCAGCCGGGGTGGCTGAGGGCTCGGGATGCGGTGTCGGCGCTCGTGCCGACGCTCGTAACGGTGGGCGTTAGGCGGTGGGGTTCACCAGTCGAACCCCGCGTGAGACGTAAGGCCGAGCAGCGGCTCGCTCGGGTCTCCCGGAGAGTGCCGCATGGAGGCGACGATCCCCTTGATGGTGGCTGCGAGGACCCGCACGGTCTGGACGGCCAGGATGCGCATCTGGAGGCCAGGTGTTAGTAGGTCGATGCCGCAGATCATCAGGTCGGCGAGGCCGTCGATGTAGCCGGGCTCGTGACGTACCCGGGCCCACACCCACAGTGCCCACTCCCCTGCGGTTTCCGCCGCCGAGCGGATCACTGCGCAGGTACGTCGCAGGAAGCTCATCGCCGCCCCTCCTGGCCGTAGATCGCCGTGGCCATCCGCTCAGCATTGGCCTGGCTGGTGCCGGGCATGAGGTGGCTGTAGATGTCGGCGGTTACCGTGATGGACGAGTGCCCGAGGCGCCGACTGATCTCGAACAGCGACTCCCCCGCGGCCAAGCCGATCGACGCGGAGGTGTGTCGCAGATCGTGCAGCCGGATGCGCCGCATCCCGTGCAGTCGCTGGAGTCGGTCGAACTCTCTGGAGACCGCACTGGGGTCCAGCAGGCCACCGTCCCGACCGGGGAAGAGCAGATCCCGATCCATACCCGATGCACGCACCCTCGCCAGCATGGTGATCGTTCTGGCGTCGACGGCGAGGGTTCGCATGCTGTGTCGCGACTTCGGCGGACCGACATGGACTCGTGCACCGACCCTGACAGCCGCATTCCTGACTCGAAGTGTGCTGGCCTCTAGGTCGACGTCTCGCCACGAGAGCGCGACGGCCTCGCCTCGGCGGAGTCCGAGAACCCCGAGGAGCACGTAGAGGGCGTGCCGCTCGTGGTCGCTGGTGGCCGAGAGAAATCGCTGCAACTCAGCGGCACTCCAGCATGCTTGCTCGCCACGCGGTTGTGCAGGCAGCTCCACCAAGGTGGCGGGATTGCGGGCTCTTCGTACTTCAGGTGGGGATGAGGGTGTCGAGTCCTCCGCCGATGAGGAGCATGCGTAGCCGGTAGTTGTTGTAGTTGCGGAAGCCGCGGGCGACGCGGCGGTGGAGCTCGATGAGGCCGT
>NZ_BAAGUS010000035.1:0-8150 GCF_054781275.1 Nocardioides ginkgobilobae
GCGGACCGCGGCAAGGCAGACGACGTCGTGTCGGGCAGATCCCATGGCCGTCAGTGGGCAGTTCTCATGACCGCCAGCGGGCAGCTTCGTGGCCGTCTCCGGGCAGTTTCTCGCGGCCGCCGACAGTCGCGCGAGACCGGGGAGTGGGGCACCGTCAGCACCAGGTGGGCTTCATCGCCGACGGACACCCAGCGGTGGAGCTCATCGACGACGTCCCACGACAGTGGCATTCCTGCGTCGGCGCGCACGTGGGGCCTGCCCTCGCAGCGTCGATTCGCCCGATGGGCCGTCGTTTCAGCGGGGTGGGGCTCGGCCGGAGCCAGGAGTGTGTCGAGCGCACATTCGTTCGAGCGCGGGTGTCCAGGTCCTCCGATGCCGCGCCGCCATGCCCAAGCCCTCCAGGCCCCCCTCAACGCGCTCGGCTCGTGTTCGAACCTCACCGTCACGCGACTCGCGTCGGGTCCCGCAACCCCCGTGGCAGTGCTGCGCCGTCGCACGAACGAGAGCAGTCCGCGGTGCGGGATCGTCAGGGTCACGTGCACGCAGCACCCTGCCTGGAGATGACGTACGACCTCGTCGAGCATCCGTGCGCGACCAGGCACCCGAGACAGGGAGTCGCACGTGGGGGTGGAACGGGTCGCCGCTCGCGGGCATCGCAGCACCAGACAGCCTGAGGAGCATCATGGACGCCTCCCCGCCGCGTCGACGTACGGGCCGTCGGAACCACCCTCGGGCACGGACCCGTGGGACGAGTGTCGCCGGTTGCGCCGTGCCGCTGCGCTCGCCTGCCCGCGCCTGACACCGCACCAGCCGAGCTCACGAGCCGCCCAGAGGCCGAGCCAGAGAGCCAGTCCGAGGAGGATGAGTAGGTCGTCCATGCTGATCACCACCGTTGTCGTCGGTCCGGGCCTCGTTGCCCGGATGGTGATCAGGAGTGGTCTCTCCCGTCCCGGTTATGGAACCCGGTCGCCGAGCTGATCAGTCGGGGTCCGCGAGCGTGGCTACGTCAGTTCCCGCGCTGGCCCACTCGCTCGTCGACCACCAACTCGCCCCTCACGGGCTGCACGACCTTCAGGGTGGAGATTCGAGCTCGTCCTGGGTGCTTGGTGTCCGAGGGGCTCTCGAGAGCCAGGCCGCCTCGGCGATGGCGATGCCGGCAATAGGCACGGTGAGCAGCTGTAGCACGATCGCGAGGCTGAGAGTGATCACCGAGGCCGGACTCGGGTCGAGGATCAGGACACCGAGCAACACACTGACCACGCCAAGTCCGGCGGCCTTCGCGGCCGCGTTGATTCGGGCGTATACGTCGGGCAGCCACAGCAGTCCTACCGCGGCGCTCGCGAACAGCGCGACGCCCACGAGCACCAGCACTCCAGCGGCCAGCTCCTGGGCACTCACGGCGAACGCCGATCGACCAGCCGCGCAAGCGCGACGGTGGTGAGAAATCCGGCCAGGGTTGCCACCATGACGAGGCTGTAGAGGGTCGGCTCGTCGAGTCGCGCCGCCAGGAGCGCCACGGCGGCGATGAGAACCGCGAAGCCAACGTCGGCCGCCAGTGCCCGGTCGGCGTCGGTGGGGCCGCGCACCATCCGCACTATGGCCGCGACGAGCGTGCCTGCGAGCACCAACAGCGCAAGGTCCAGCACCGAGCCCAGAGACGGCGCCACGCCACTCACCCTTCTTCCATTCCGTTGGGGGCCGTGCCGCCCCGCTCCAGCCGGCGGACGGCGTCAAGCAGCTCCGCCTCGAGCCGCGCCAGGTCTGCGCGAAATGCCGTCGTGTCGGAGGCGTGCATGCCGTGCACGATCAGCCGCGTGCTGTCAGGACTGAGGGAGACGGCCATAGTGCCGGGAGTCAGGGTGATCAAGCCCATGTAGGCGGCCACCTCTGCGTCGGTCCGGCACCGCAGCCGCACCTCGACCAGGGCCGGCGCGAGCCGCGGCCGGCCCGTCAGGATGGTCGCTGCGACCTGCACGTTGGCCTTCAGGTAGCGCCACCCGTAGACCACCACGAACAGAGCCAGGCGGACAGGACGAGGAGCACGGGCCCCGGTCATGGCGAGGTCACCGCCTCGACATACGTTCCGACGTCGACCAGACCATCGGCCGCCCGCTCGCAGACAACGAGCAGCGGCTCCGCAGCGAGGCCGAGCGACACCGCCACCCCGGCCAGGACGACCGCGGGGGCCAGCAGCAGCGGCCGCGACGCGATCGCATCGGCCGGGGGCAGGATCGGACCAGAGCGCGACGGGACCACCATGATCGTTGCTTCGGTCGACGGTCCAGCACCCGGTCTCGTCACGGGCTGGGACTCGGGCTGGGGCTCGGGCTGGGTGAAGATGGCGTTCCACAACTTCAGCATCGAGACCAAGGTGAGCAGGCTGACGACCGCCACCGCTGCCACTGCGGCGTACTGGTGCTCGGCGACGGCTGCCTGCACGAGTTTCAGCTTGGCGACGAAGCCGGAGAGCGGCGGGACACCGACCAGTGCCAGTGCGGAGATCCCGAATGCCCCCGCGAGCACGGGTTCCGTGCGGCCGATTCCGCCCAAGAGACGCAGCTCGTCGGTGCCGTGGCGGACCTCGATGGCGCCGGCGCACATCAGTAGCGCTGCCTTGACCAGGACGTACTGGACGAGGAAGAAGATGCCGGCCGCCAACCCGGCGGTGGTGAACAACCCCAGGCCGAGCAGCATGTAGCCGATCTGGCTGACCATGTGAAAGGTCAACACAGATCGAACGGAGCGCTCCCCCAGTGCAGCGAGGACGCCGACCACCATGGTGAGCAGCCCGAGGACGAGGAAGATCCACAACCAGCGTCGGTCGCCGTCGAACACGACGGCATAGATCCGGAACAGCGCATAGACACCAACCTTGGTGAGAAGACCGGAGAAGAGTACGACCACGGCGGGGCCGGCTACGGCGTAGCTGCTCGGGAGCCAGCTGTGCAGGGGCACGATCGCGGCCTTGATCCCCAGGGCCAACAGCACCACTGCGGTCGCGAGCGCAGCCGCCGGGTTGCGGGCAGCACCTGCCAGCTCGCCGAGGTCGACGGTGCCTGTGACGCCGTAGAGCAGGCCGACGCCAGCCAGGAACAGGGTGGAGGCGAGCAGGTTGACGCTGACGTAGCGTTGTCCGGCCGCCAGCCGACGCCGCCCTCCGGATCGGATCAGGAGCACGTAGCTCGGAACCAGCATCACCTCGACGAACACGAACAACGAGAACAGGTCGCCGGTGAGCATCGCGCCGTACACACCGGTGGAGAGCACCAGGGCCAACGCGACGAAGTGGCCGTCGTCCTCGCCTGTCGCAGCCGCGAAAACGAGGCTCAGCAGCACCAGCAGCGACGTGACCGCCATCATGAGGGCGCCGAGGACATCGGCGACGAGCACGATCGCGATGCCGGACGGCCAGCCCCCGAGCCGCAGGGTCGCTATGTCCCCGTCGAGGGCGGAGGTCAGCAACACCATGGACGCCACCAGCACAACGACCGTGACGCCCCACCCGACCGCTCGAGCGATCCTTGGCGGGGCACCCGCCGAGCCCGCGCCGCGTCGGGACAGGAGCAAGACCATTCCGACGCCTGCCAAGGGAGCGAAGACCGGCAGCGCCAGCAGCATCGGGCTCATCGGCCCGCCCTCGGTTCGTCCGTCTCGTCCATGTCATCTGCTGCGCTCACGTCCGGGTCTTCGACGGACTCCGCGCGCAGGATCGCCAGCAGATAGACGCTGACCCCGAACGTGATCACCACGGCGGTCAGGACGAAGGCCTGGGGCAGCGGGTCCGCCAAGGCGGCGGGGTCCCCGGCACCATCGCCGACGAAGGGCGCCCGGCGGCGATCGAGACCACCCGACGCCAGCAACAGCACGTTGACGCCATGGCCCAGGAGCACGAATCCGAGGATCACGCGCAGGAGCCCGGGCTGTGCGAGGAACCACACCCCGCCGGCCACCAGCAGGCCGACGATGATCGCCGCGGTCACGGGTGCACCCTTGACGACTCGGCCCGGTGGGTGCGCGCCGCGAAGCGGTCGACGGCGGCCGTCAGCATACCGAGGACCATGAGCATGACACCGATGTCGAACAGCAGTGCCGAGCCGACACCGACCGCGTCCAGTCCGGGCAGCTTGAACGGCGCCAGCACAGCCTCGCCCTTGGCGCTCGCCAGCAGTCCGGTGCCGAGGGAGACCAAGATCCCACTCCCGACTAGCAGCTCAGGTCGCGACCACCTCGGTAGCCGTCCGTGTGCGATCTGGTGGGTCGCGGCCGCGGCGCCTGCGACGAGGGCGGCGATGAATCCTCCGCCGGGGGCGTCGTGGCCGACGTAGAGCAGGTAGGCAGCCACCAGCGCCGCGCCCGGCACGACCAGCCGTGCGCTCACTTGGAGGAACACCGATGCGGCGGCGCTGAGATGGTCGGCGTCGGCGGGTGGCTCCGGGGTGTGATCATCTGCGGCGGTGGAGCCGAGCAGAGCGAGCAGCCCGAGCGCGACCGCGCCGAGAACGACTGCCTCGCCAAGGGTGTCCATCGCCCGGAAGTCCACCAGGATGGTGTTGACCACGTTGGTGCCTCCGGTCGCCGCCTCGGCGTTGTCGAGAAAGAACGACGAGGCGGTTGACGGACCTCGCCGCCCGGTCAGGGCGTACGTCGCCGATGCGGCGGCGAGCCCGCAGGCGAGCGCGAGCACCGACCACGGCAGTCGCGGCCCGTCCCCGGTGGGCAACCGCGCCGGCAGCCGACGCAGCACCCAGACCACGACGACGGCGGTCAACACCTCGACCAGCACGAGGGTCAGCGCGACGTCCGGCGCGCCAGCGGTCACGAACAGGGCCGCCATCAGCAAGCCGACGAACCCGAGCGCAGCAACGGCCGCGAGGGTGTCACGGGCGACCACGGCGGCCGCGACGCCGAGAGCGAACAAGCCGACCACCACCCAGTCACCCACCGTGTCGGCGGGTCGCACCGGCGGGAGGTTGCGCAGCGTCACGAATCCGACTGCCGCGAGAAAAACGACGCCACCAAGGGGCCGGACAAGGTGGCTCATCGTCCCGCCCGCGCGGTCCGGCTGCCCGACCCGGTATCCGAACGCAATCAGTCCGGCGTGGGCCCGGTCGAACGCTGCCCCGGCGTCGGGAACCACGACCCGGTCGAGCAGTCGGTCCACCTGGTGTCGACGCAGGAAGAGCATCAGCCCAGAGCTGAATGCGATGACGGACATGACGATCTCAGGACTGAGTCCGTGCCAGAACTGGAACGCCCCCAATGGCTCGCCAGGCACGACATCGGCGCCGGCTCGTGCCACGAGCGGGTTCAACAAGTCGATGCCGGCGCCCAAGACCAAGCCGGCCAACGCCGCGATCGCCGCAGGGGCCAGGAACGCCGGCGACGGCTCGTAGAGGCCGGGTTGGTGAGTGCTGCCGCCGAAAGCGCCGTAGACGATGCGCAGCCCGTAGGCCGTGGTCAGCGCCGATGCGGCGACTGCGATCGAGCCGGCGACCAGCCCCGCCGCTGGGGCGAAGTCGGCCTGGAAGATTCCTTGGAAGAGGTATTCCTTGCTCACGAAGCCGAGCATCGGCACGATGCCGGCCATCGAGAGTCCGGCCAGCGCTGTCATCGTCGCGGTCACCGGCATCACCCGCCACAGCCCGGACAGCTCCCGGATGTCGCGACTACCTGCCTCCTTGTCGATGATTCCGACGAGCATGAACAACGTCGCCTTGAACAGCGCGTGGGCGATGGTGTGGAGCATGGCGGCGGCAAGAGCGATCGGGGTGCCGACGCCGATGGCGGCAACCAGCAGCCCGAGCTGGCTGACGGTCGAGTGGGCGAGGATGGCCTTCAGATCGTGCTGGCGCAGGGCCATGAAGGCGCCCCACAACGCCGAGGTCAATCCGATCGAGACCAGGAGCGCCGACCATGCGGGCACGCCCGAGAAGATGGGCGAGACCAGCATCAGCAGGTACACACCGGCCTTGACCATCGTCGCCGCATGCAGGAAGGCGCTGACCGGGGTCATCGCCACCATCGCACCGGGTAGCCAGAAATGCAGCGGCACCTGGGCTGACTTGGTAAACGCGGCGAACGCGATCAGGGCGCCGATCGGCAATGCCAGCGGTGACGCGAGGATCACCTCGCGGTCGGCCAGGATGTCGCTGATTGCCGTGCTCCCGGTGACCACGGTGAGGAGCACCACGGCTACCAGCAGGGCCAGACCGCCGGCTGCGGTGATCAGCAGAGCCCGCCGGGCCGGCCGGGTGGCCCGGCCCCCGGCCAGCCCGAGCAGCAGGAAGGAACAGTAGGTGGTGGCCTCCCAGAACACGAAGAGGAGCACAACATCGGCGGCAAGCACCAGCCCCAGCATGGCGGCCGCGAACAGCGTGAGCAGTCCGTAGATGGCCCCATGGGGATCGTGCGAGCTCAAGTAGCGAGGGCAGTAGGCCATGATCAAGGCGCCTACGCCGAGCACCATCAACGCGAACAGCGACGAGAGTCCGTTGAGCCGCAGGGCGAACGAGACCCCCAACGACGGCAACCAGTCCATGGAGGTCTCGACCGTGCCCCCGTCAAGGATCTGCGGCACGTGGAACGCGATCAGGATCGCGACCCCCGCGAAACCAGCGGCGAACACGTAGCCGAGCTCCCGGCCCAAGCCCAAGCGGGCAAGGAGCGGAGCCAGGACGGCCAAGACCGTCAAGGCGCTCAGGGCGAGCAGCACGTCGGCCTCCTCGGGTCGTGACGCTCGTCGGACATCCGGAGCCTCAGGACGGCGCCAGCGGCTCGCGAGCCGCGCGACGCCGACCAATCTCGTAGGCCCCGAGGACGACCAAGGTGATCGCGACCAACGGCAAGGTGAACCAGATCATCATGGCCGTGAAGCCCCCGAGCGCGTCGTGCTCGGTGGCTGCCAGCACCACGTAAGCGGTGAACGCGGCGTACAACCCGAGGAACAGCGCGCCCTCCCAACGGGCGATGGCCATCCCGGTGAAAGCCACGGGCAGCAGCGCGACCGCTGCGGCGATCATGAGCGGGATGTCGAGGGCCACGGCCGCGTCTGCGACCGGTACCCCGTCATCGGCCACCAAGGCGGCGACGCCCAGCACAGCAGCGATGTTGAAGATGTTGCTGCCGACGATGTTGCCGACCGCCAGGTCGCGCTCACCGCGTCGAACAGCAATGAGGGACGTCGCCAGCTCAGGGAGCGAGGTACCTACCGCAACCACCGTGAGCCCGACCACCAGGCCACTCACCCCAAACCCCTCAGCGATGCCGACCGCACCCTCGACCAGCAGCTGCGCTCCGACGACCAACAGCGCCACCCCGCCGAGCACCGCCAGGAGGAGCAGCCACACCGGTCGTTCCTTCTCGCCCACTGTTGACTCGCGGACATACGGCGCACTGCGTCGCCCCACAACGACCGACACCGCGGTGTAGACGACTAGCACCGTGACCAGAAAGAACCCGTCAGCAAGGCTCAGGCGGCCGTCCAGCGACAGCAGCAACAAGCACATTGACACCCCGACCATCACCGGCACGTCCAGACGAATCAACTGTGCGCGCACCGTCAACGGTAGGAGCAGCGCGGAGGCACCCAGGATCAGTAGGACGTTCACGATGTTGCTGCCCACAACGTTGCCGACCGCCAAGTCGGGTTGCCCTTCCAAGACCGCGCCGACAGTGACGGCCATCTCTGGCGACGACGTGGAGAAGGCCACCACCGTCAACCCGATGACCAGCGAGGAGAGGCCGACACGAGCCGCGAGATCCGATGCCCCCCTCACCAGAAGCTCACCGCCACCGACCAAGATGACCAGCCCGATCGCCACAAGAGCGACGTCGACTGCGCTCACAGGCTGAGAGCAAGACTCTGAGCGCGCCCGGCCGCTGATGGGCAATGGCGGTCCGCGATCAGCGGCGCGGCAAGCTCTGTCCGGGTGCCGATGAGTACTGCCATCCTCGCAGGCAACTGGCGCTGCCTGACTGGCCGGATCGAAAAGGACATCGACACTGCTCCTGACGGTCTCGGAAGGGGCCTTACCCCCGGATCTTGGACACGGGGTGTGATTACGCGGCGGTTGGCAGCGTAGCGTCCCGGTGGGCCTCGTAGGTGGATGGGGACAGGTAGCCGCACCAGCTGTGCCGGCGGCGGGTGTTGT
>NZ_BAAGUS010000036.1:0-6988 GCF_054781275.1 Nocardioides ginkgobilobae
ACGGACGGCTCGAGCACCTACGCGGATCAGCGCTCGGGTTCCGCAACCTGACCAACTACATCGCCAGGAGCCTGCTTGAGACCGGCGGCTTCAGACCCCTACTACACCCCGGTCTGTGAAGAGCCCCATTGGGATCTTGGTTCCGAATCGTGGTCCGTCGGAATTCTCTGCCGGGATGCTCGTCACTGCAGTCCCTCCCTGGTATGCGCCCTCGGCTGAGACCGACCTTGCGACTCCGCTTCAGCGAGGCACCGTCAAGTGGTTCAACCCAGACAACGAAACCGGCTTCATCACGCCCCGTAATGGAGCCGCCGACGTCTTCGTTCACCTATCGATGGCCCCTGCCCTGGCGCGGCTTGTCGAAGGTCAAGGCGTGGTGTACCGAACGCGACCAGGCGAACTTGGTCCCATCGCCTACGACGTCACTCTTGACACTGCCGCCGGTAGTCCCACCGACTCGCGGGTTGACCAGCAGCACTTCCCCGCCCACTCGGAGATAGCACCCCCTGCCGAGCCGAGAGTGGCGCGATATGTCGGAAGGGAGTGCGTGCTCACGATCAGCGACGGCTTCCTCATGATCGAGCACCAGAGCGTCCGCACGCCCGCGGAACCCATTCAACTTCACCGTCTAACCGGCGCGCGCTTCGAAGCTGCGACGCGCTGGACAGCTGGAATATTGACGATCGCCATCGACGGTCAACCCTTGAGCGTGCCCACAGGAACCAGGGTAGGCAGCGACCCCAGGACGGCCGTGTTCAAGGCGAAAGACAACACGGTTTTCGAGCAACTACATCGATGGCTTCTCGGTGTCGCTTCGCAGAACCTGCGCGGCAGCTGACGTTGGTTTCTTGTCGTCGACTTCTGGCCGCGGGCCCGTTTGCCGAGCTACCCGAAGCGGGCGGTGGGCAGATGCGCACCCAGGTAGCCCACGTATACCTTGCCCGACTTGGCCGAGTCGTCATGGAAGTGGAGTCGGGGCGCGGGCGCGGCTCTCTTGGATATGCGGATGTGCGCGGCCATGTACACCTCTCCCGACTCGTTCACGCTAGTCGGGACTGTGAAGACCCGCACCGAGCGCAGGGCAGGGCTCTGGTCGACAGTTTGGCTTTCGCCGGGGGCCACGGAGTTGGCCGAGATCGCTGACCGTCCCCCTGGAGGGCTTTGACACCAGGCCATGAACGATCCTTGGAATTCGCCGCGGCTGCGGGCTTGTGCGTAGTCGTTGAGCGCGATCAGGGCTTGCCAGGTCTTGATGGCGAACATCTGTGAGGCGGCGTGAAGATCCAGCTCCGCAGCTGTCTGGTCGGTGTCGCCGATGACCACGTGGGTGAGGTGCTCACGTGCCAGTTCCAGCGCGTCAGCTACCGACGGTGGCGCTGCGGGCAGCTCGTCGTCTTCGCCGAGAGCGGCGTCGCCCATCTCTCGTAGGCGTTTCTCAAGCCAGCGGGCGCGCCGCTCAGCGGTCTCGAGGGCGGCGGAGGTCTCGGTAGCGTCGAGTTGAAGGTCCTCCAGCTCCATGCGAGCCAGTTCGAGATCGCCGTTAGCGTTGTCGCGTTCACGTTCAGCGTCAGCCAGTAGCGCGTCGTACAGCTCGCGTTGCTCAGCCAGACGGGGCGCTTCTGCGTCGTCGGGTTTCTGCGCAGGTGGCGCCGACGAGTCCGATTCGGTGGCCAGTGGGTAGGCCGCGAGGAGTTCGTCGAGGGCGGCATCGAAGTCGCGGGCGAGCTGTGCTGTGTCCGTGCTCGCCACAGACGTTCTCGTTCCGCCGAGCAGATTGAGCAGCTTGCCAAGACGCTCTTGTAGCCAGGGTGCGCCGAGCGGTGCGCTCCGCAGTCGCGGCACTGGGCGTGATGCCGCTGTGTCGTTGACATCGACAGCTGGTGAGTCTGCTGCGGTCGCGGTCGCCGCCGCACCTGGGTCGGTCGTGGGGCCCCACTTGGGCAGGGCCCGGCGCGTCGAGAGCGCTAGGACCTGGTCCTTGACACCTGGGAAGGCCCTCGGGCCCAGGGCGGCAAGGCTGGCACGTCCCAGGGTGCGGTGTCGGCCGGCGTCGTCGAGGGTCCCGTCAGCAGCTGGTCGGAGGCCCGGTAGGTAGGTCCGCAGGCCTCCGGCGTAGACGGCGTAGCCCTCCGGGAGCCGTTGAGCCAGTGCCTGGGTCGCTTCGCCGTCACTGAGCTGGAAGACGGCTGCCACTCCGGCGAGATCGCGAGCCAGCAGGCTCGCGAGTCGATCCTGGTCGTAGGCTCGGCGAGCGTCGGCGGCGAAGACGAGGATCGGGACTCGGCGCCGGGGATCGAGAATGTAGCGGGCCAGTTCGGCGATGTGGGCGCTGGTGATGACCCAGGGCTCTGCCGTGAGCGGGACCGTTCCGTCGGTGCCTTCCCCGGCAGCGAGAAGCTCGCGAACGAATCGGGGACTTCCTGGCCTGGATGCCGTCTGACCCTGGGGTGGTTCGTGCTCGAGCTCGACCCAGATCCAGGGCGCCGAGACTGGGCCCATCTCGTGAGACCCCGGTGCTGGGTCGTCCGCGACTTCAGCGTCCCGCTCGGGTTTCACTGGAGGCAGGAGCAGGCCGCTGTTCGTGATCCAGCGCCCCTGGTCGGCGGTGATCTCCTCCAGGTGCCACCTGGTCAGCGTTGACCCGTCGTGCAGGGTCTCGGTGGCGCGGAGCAACGCAACACTCTGCTCGGGCGCTTCGACGAGCTGATGGCTCCCGTCGGTCAGGCCCTCGGGAGGCAGCGGGTACCCCTTGGTCTGCAGCCACTGCAGGAACAGAGGCTCAGCGGAGTCGAAGATCGCGTCATCGGTGGAGCTGAAGACGGAGCGATAGACCAGGGTCACAGGTGCGGCCTCCCGAGGAGTGGTGGTGAGAGCCGGTCTATCCAGGTGTCGTGGTCACGCTCATCCCACGACGAGTTCTGAGACCCGGACTCTGAGTCTGATCCCGGCATCGCAGCGAAGTGGGCCAGAACCGCGCGAACTTCGACCGCACTGAGGTCGCGCAACGAGTCGACTGAGCGGCCGACCGCTCGCTCCACTGCCAGCTTCCGATCCGTCATGTCGACCAGGCCCTGGGCGTCGAGTGCACGGCGGAGCGGGCACGACCTCTCCCGCATCAGAGCGGCCCGCGACTCCGCCTTCAGCGGCGCCTTGGTGGTGGCCAGATGATCCAGAGCCAGGGTGAGCGTGTCCCGGCAGCGGTGTCGCGCCGCCGGGCGCGACCGCAGGGTCGTCGTCGGGGAACAGAGACTGGTCCATGGACACGCCCGCATCGTAGGGCAGCCAGATCTTCAGGCCAGGTCATGTCGCCGGGCCACGACCGGCCATGCCCGACTGGCAGGCACGACGTCGGCGGGACCAGCTGTCTAGGTAGTGGCGTATCGGATTGGATATCCGATACACCCGACTGCATCGTCGGCCGGGCTACTTGAGGTCGAGGTCCTTGCAGTAGCGGGAGTGGCCGTCGACCTTCGAGGTGACGTCGACGTTGATCAACCTCGGCAGCGAGGTCTTCATGCCGTTGAGCCCGGCCGCAACCTGTCCGGCCTCGACGGTGGCATAGAGGAACTTCAGGACCTTGTCGTTGCGAGAGTGATAGTTGTAAACCTTGCCGACCACGGCCGTCTGCAAGGCGGACCAGTCGCGCTTGGCGTTGTTCGCGACCCCGAGCAGGTGCACCTCGCGCACCTTCGGTGCGCTCGGCTTGGTGCCCAAAGACTCGGCGGCACAGACCATGGCTCGTGCGCCCAAGGAGTGACCAACCAGCACCACCTCGTCGAGCTCGGTTCGCGCGACGAGGTCGGCGACGATCGCTCCGGTCTTGTTAGCTCGGGTTCGAGCGGTGTGCCAAGGATTCTTGACCAGGTCCAGAACGATGAGTGCGCCAGTCAACGGGCTGACCCTCTTCGCGGCGGTCTTGCTGGCTTTGAGTGCGGCTCCCTTGATGGCCATGCCCAGTTGTGCTTTGCCGGCACCCGATCCGAGGACCCGCCCCAGCGCTGCGAGCTCGTGGGAACCCCAGTGAACGCGGTACACGGTGGAGTCTGGATAGCGCTGGGTTACCAGTCGTTCCCAGTCGCCCCATCCGTCCTTATCCTCTGTCAGGAAGCCGGAGCAGACGATCACCGCGGGGCCGCTGGCGCCCTTCTTCAAGGTGTCGATGCGGAAGGAGTCGTCCTGGCTGATGTAAGCGTTGGTGACCCCGTAGCCGAGCGCTCCGCCGAGTGCCCCGCCCGCAGCTGCGATGATCGCGGTGCCACCGGCCATTCCCAGGCCGCCGCTGGCGATGGAGCCGCCGCCAACCAGAGCCAGTCCGTAACTGGTGGCTGCCGCGCCGGTGTATCCGCCGGCCAGCGTGCCGATGGCGCCGCCGACCAGAGGGGCGGCTACCAGGCCGACTCCTGTCATGGCTCCAGCGGCGAGCACACCTGAAATGCCGAGCTTGGAGAGACGGGAGAGGTTGGCCTTGTCGTAGTGGAGGATCTCGGCGAAGTTGCTGAGGTCTTCGATCTTGGCGTGAGCCAGCTCGAAGCTCGGGATCACGTGGCGGTGCTCCGCGCAGTACCGCGGGATGCGGATGGTGCCGAATCCGCGGGTGGCCATTGCCCCGCATCGAGGCGCGGCGCAGGACAGGGTCGCGGCTCCGCAACCAGCACAGAGATAGGTGGGCACTGCGAAGGCGGCTTCGACCTTTCGGTGGCCGTGTTGCTCGAAACAAGCAGAGCACCACGCCACCTTCTCCTGACTGCCTTGCTTGTCAACGAGGTCGGCGATCTCGCAGGCGAGCCGGCGGTGCAGCTCCGCCTGCTTGGCGTATTCGCTGCGCTGTGCACCTCGAGAGCGGCGACCGGCCTTCTCCTGACAGGCGTAGGCCCAGAGGTTGGTGACGAGGACCCTGTTGTCCGCCAGACGGTCGCTCCCCATGATCTCGTGCTTGGGATCATCGATCCGCCCGCGCACGGTGATGGTCCATCCACGGTCGGTCCGCAAGGTGGCACTCATGCCGGCGTTGCCGATCGGCTGAAATTCTGCTTGTGATTTCGTCACACGCAGAGGATCACCGGAGCCGCCCGGTAGGTAAAGATCTGCTCGACTGCGTCGACCCACTTCCGGCCGGCGACAGCTCGGACGAGTTCGCTACTACTCAGTGGCGTCGTCCGGGAGACGTGCAGGTGGTAGGTCGCGCTTGCGGGCCGCCGGGTGCAGCCTGATCGCCTCGAGAACAGCATCGAAGTCGGCCGCGATCGGCCCGATGCCGTCCATGTGGTGCTCACGGTGTCGGTAGAACGCCCAAGCGCGCAGAAAGTCAACACCGCACCACTCGGGGATTCGTCTGGTCTGCTCGTACTCGGCCATCGCCGGACCAAGCAGCAGGCCGAGGCTGCGAGGATCGCGGGCGATGCGTTCGTAGCCGTTGTACTTCCGGGCCCAATTCAGTTCGTCCTGACTAGCCATGGTCGGATCCTTCCATCCGCTGCTATCGGAGTGCGCCGGATGAGAAGTCAGCGTTGAGCGATGGAGCTACCTAGGCGCTAGCGCGTCTCCTTTGCCAGTGCTGCTCAGGGGTGGGCGAGGCGCTCAGCAGCCTCTCTGCCATGGTTGCCCGAGCCACGCGCCGCTCTTCGCGGCGCTGCTCGTCCAAGGTGTCGGGGACGATGGACACGTGCTCGACCTTCGTGTGCCGGCTACCCGGCCGGCGAATCCGACCCAAGCGCTGGCTGGCGCGCTCTGCGGTCCACGGTGTCCTTACCTCTACCAAGGCTGAGCAGTACTGCAGATTCAGGCCAGCGTCTGCCACGCCGCTGGCCACGAGGAGACCGCCCTGCCGTTGGTGGGCAGATATCGCTTGCGACCGCTTGCTTGGAGACGTAGCGCCGGTCATCACGAAGACCGGGGTGTGGTTTCGTGCAGCGACCTCGGCGATCGCGTTGACCGTCTCCAGGCGTTCGGTCAGCACAAGGATGTGCTCGTGGCACTCACCCGAGCGCTCGTGCCACTGCATGACGGCCGCGGCGAGACCCTGAGGATCATGACTGGCACGGTCGCGCAGCTGGGCTCGACGGAGTCCGGAGAATCGCTCAGCTGCGGCCTGCTGAGCCAGTTGGCGCCGCCCCAGAGGCACGCGGATATGGCTGGTGTCGACTTCAGGGAGGTCGACACCGAGATCATTGGCTCGCATTCGCACTGAGCCAGTGGCGAGGAGTGAACCCAGCCAACCGATTCCTCGGTCGGAGATCCAGCGCGGTTGGCGTTCACCCGGGCGGAACTCGGCGAACTCGACTTCAGCAAGCACAGCCTCCACGTGCCGTCGGCTGATCAAACCGGACGTACTGATGAGCCCGATGAGGTCGGTCGCAGCCACGCAGTCAACCGGTGTGGCGGTCGCGAAAACGACGCCACCTGCTTCGTCCGCGAGCGCATGCACGGCTCGCTGAACTCGAGTCGGCTTGGGGACGATCGTCGAGGCCAGATGAGCCTCATCGACAAGAAGGAAGTTCAGACCGTCGCGACGGACTTCATCCACCAGCAGGTGCGCACGCGAGTGGGCGACCAGCGCCCACTGCCCGGGAGCAGGCACCCGATTGACCAGCGGATCCGGTAGCCCGGGCGACCAGATCGCTGCCTCAGCTCTGAACTGCGCAATGAGCCCCGGCGGCACCATCACCATGGCGCTGCCCCCCTCGAGTAGACAGACGACCTCAACCGCCCCCAAGAGCACGCCCGTCTTGCCACACCCCGGCTCGGACAGCAGCAGGCTTGCGTCTCTGCTGGTGACGAAGTCGATCGCCTGCAGCTGGTCGCGTCGGAGTTCAGGCTCCGGCGAGGTGGCGATTGGCGCAGAAGGGGTTGGAGACGTCATGAGGGACTGCTGCACGGATAGGTGACATCTGATCTGTGGTGCCGAGAGGTGCCGCTGGAAGGATGTGCGCTGTGCCCAAGCCCTACCCCAAGGAGTTCCGCGACGACGTCGTGCGCGTGGCGAGGAACC
>NZ_BAAGUS010000037.1:0-6109 GCF_054781275.1 Nocardioides ginkgobilobae
AATCAGCAGCCAAGGCGCCCCAGGAGAAGCCGGGCGGCCAATCCACCGGAGCCACCAGCAAGGCGATCAAGGCTCAGCCACACCCGACCCTCCCGGGCCAGCCAAGAACTTACGGATCCAGGCTGAGGGTCCGGCGGGGCTCGGTTCAGACCAGCGCCTCCTTGACCGCCTGGCGCAGGTCGGTGGCCGGGCGGCCGAGCAGCGTCTCGAGGTCGGTCGTCGAGACCAGCAGCTCGCCGGCGGCGATGCCCCTGTCGACGTCGGCGAGCACGGCATCCATCGGGGCGGGCACGCCGGCGCCGGCGAGGACCTGCTGGAGCTGCTCGACCGGCACGTCGGTGTAGGTGATCTCCTGGCCGATGGTCTCGCCAATGACCGCGGCGACCTCGGCCAGCGTGTGGGCCTCGCCGCCGAGTTCGTAGACCTTCCCCAGGTGGCCGTCGGTGGTGAGCACCACAGCCGCCGCCTCCGCGTACTCGCGGCGCGGGGCGAGGGAGACCCGCCCCTCGCCGGCGGCTCCGACCATCCCGTGAGCCCGGTAGGTCTCGACCTGGGCGGTGTAGTTCTCGACGTACCACGCGTTGCGCAGCACGGTGTGCGGCACGCCCGAGGTCTCGAGCAGCTCCTCGGTGGTGGCGTGGTCGGCCAGCAGCTGCACCGACGAGCCCCGCGCGTGCGGGCCCGAGGTGTAGACGAGCTGCTCGACACCGGCCTCGCGTGCGGCCTCGACGACCCTGCGGTGCTGCTCGACGCGGCCGAGCTCGGTCCCGGAGACCAGCAGCACGGCGTCGGCGCCGCGCAGGGCGTCGGCGACGGCTGCCTCGTCGTCGCGGTCGACTCGGAGGACCTGCACGCCACGATCGGCGAGGTCGGCGAGCCGCTCCGTGGCGCGCCCGGTGGCGCGGATGTCGGAGGGGGCGACGCCGCGCTCGAGAAGCGCCTCGACCGTGAGTCGTCCGAGGTGGCCGGTGGCTCCGATGACGGTGATGGTGCGGGACCTGGGTGGTTCCTCTCGTGGGTGACGCTGACACTCGCACCAACCGGACCCAGCAGCCGTTACTTCCCTCTCGGAAGTAGGCACCTTGAAGTGCCGCGGTTACCTGAGGGATAGTGGGGGCGTGAGCACGGCACCGATCGCGGACCCCTACGCCGCCGCCTGCCCGACGCGCACGGTCCTGGACCGGATCGGCGACCGCTGGACGGTACTGGTCCTCCTGCTGCTCGCCGAGCGCACCTGCCGGTTCACCGAGCTGCAGCGCCGGATCGAGGGCGTGAGCCCGAAGGTGCTGACCCAGGTGCTGCGCGCGCTCGAGCGCGACGGCCTGGTCACCCGCGAGGTGCACGCGGAGGTGCCCCCGCGGGTGGAGTACAGCCTCACGTCGCTCGGCGGCACGCTGGTGCAGGCCGTCGCCGGGCTCGACGCGTGGGCGCGCGCCCACATCGACGAGGTGGAGCGGTCGCGGGCGGCGTACGACGCTCGAGCCTGACGTCCGGGCGCGCAGGCGCCGGGGGCAGCCTCAGGCGTGCCCGTCGAACATGGACGTGACCGACCCGTCCTCGAAGACCTCGCGGATGGCCCGGGCCACGAGCGGGGAGATCGAGAGGATCGTCAGCTTGTCGAAGCGACGGTCCTCGGGGATCGGCAGCGTGTTGGTGACGATCACCTCGACCGCTGAGCAGTTCTTGAGGCGGTCGACGGCGGGGTCGGAGAGGATCGCGTGGGTCGCGGCGATGATGACGCCCGCGGCGCCGTCGGCGACCAGGGCCTCGGCGGCCTTCACGATCGTGCCGCCGGTGTCGATCATGTCGTCGGTCAGCACGCAGATCTTGCCGGCGACCTCACCGACGACGCGGTTGGCGACGGTCTCGTTGGGCCGGTCGGTGCGACGGGTCTTGTGGATGAAGGCCAGCGGGGCGCCGCCGAGCTTGGCCGACCAGCGCTCGGCGACCTTGATCCGGCCGGCGTCGGGGGAGACGACGCACAGCGGCTGGTGGCCGTACTTCTCCATGACGTAGTCGGTGAGGATCGGCAGCGCCATCAGGTGGTCGACGGGGCCGTCGAAGTAGCCCTGGATCTGGTCGGCGTGCAGGTCGATGGCGATCAGCCGGTCGGCGCCGGCGGTCTTGAACAGGTCGGCCATCAGCCGGGCCGAGATCGGCTCGCGGCCGCGGTGCTTCTTGTCCTGGCGGGCGTAGCCGTAGAAGGGCATGACCACGGTGATCCGCTTGGCCGAGGCCCGCTTGAGGGCGTCGACCATGATGAGGTGCTCCATGATCCACTCGTTGATCGGAGCGGTGTGGCTCTGGATCACGAAGGCGTCGCAGCCGCGCACCGACTCCTCGTAGCGGACGTAGATCTCGGAGTTCGCGAACTCGTACGCCAAGGTCGGCACCAGGTCGGTGCCGAGCAGGTCCGCGACCTCCTCGGCCAGCTCGGGGTGGGCCCGTCCGCTGAAGACCATCAGGTTCTTCTCGGTGGTCTTCTTGTATCCGGTCACGTCGAGGTGCTCCTAGATGCCGGGAGAGGCGCCGCGGGGGGTGGTGGGCGCCGCTGATTGTGCCCCTCGCGGGAGCCTCAGCCCAACTCTGGGGCCGAGGCTTGGGACGAGTCGTCGGTCACCTCTGGACCACCTGCTGTTCCCCTGCCCGCCGCCTCCGCGGCGTCGGCCTGCGCGGTGCCGGCCCGGCGCTCCTGCGCCCAGCCCTCGATCACGCGCATCGGTCCGGCACTGACCGCGAGCGCGCCGGGCGGCACCTCGCCCCGCACGACGGTCCCGCCGCCGGTGCTGGCGCCGTCACCGATGACCACGGGGGCCACGAAGGTGTTGTTGGAGCCGGTGCGCGCGTGGCGGCCCACGACGGTGCGGTGCTTGGCGACCCCGTCGTAGTTGGCCACGATCGTGCCGGCACCGATGTTGGTGCCCTCCCCGATCTCGGCGTCCCCGACGTAGGAGAGGTGCGGCACCTTCGCGCCGTCGCCGATCACGGCGTTCTTGGTCTCCACGAAGCCGCCGATCTTGCCGCCGGCGCCCAGGCGGGTGCCCGGGCGGAGGTAGGAGAAGGGGCCGACCTGCGCGTCGTCGCCGACCACGGCCAGCTCGGCGTGGGTGCGCACGACGCGGGCACCAGCGCCGACCTCGCAGTCCTTGAGCGTGGTGTCGGGTCCGACCACGGCGTCCTCGCCGATCGTGGTGGCCCCGAGCAGCTGCGTGCCGGGCAGGATCGTGACGTCGCGGCCCAGGTCGACGTGCACGTCGATCCACGTGGTCGCGGGGTCGACGACGGTGACCCCTTCACGCATCCAGCGGTCCACGACCCGCTCGTTGAGGAGCCGGCCGAGCGCGGCCAGCTGGGCGCGGTCGTTGGCGCCCTCGGTCTGCACGACGTCCTCGAGGACGTGCGCGCCGACCATCAGGCCGGCCTCGCGGGCCAGCCCGACCAGGTCGGTGAGGTAGTACTCGCCCTTGGCGTTGTCGTTGCCCAGCCGCGGCAGGGCGTCGAGCAGGAACCCGGCCTCGAAGGCCATGATCCCGGAGTTGATCTCGGTGATCTCCAGCTGCTCGGCGGTGGCGTCCTTGTGCTCCACGATCGCCAGCACCTCGCCGTCGGCGTCGCGCACCACGCGGCCGTAGCCAGCCGGCTCGGCGACGTCGCCGGAGAGCAGGCTGACCGCGCGCTGGGCCGCCTCGTGCTCGGCCACGAAGTCGCGCAGGCTCTGCCCGGTGAGCAGCGGGGTGTCGCCGTACGCCACGAGGACGGTGCCCGAGGTGGTGCCGGCGGCCTCGACGGCGACCCGCACCGCGTGGCCGGTGCCCTTCTGCTCCTCCTGGACCGCGAGCAGGCAGTCGGGCAGCAGCGCGGAGACGTGCGGAGCGACGAGCTCGCGCTGGTGGCCGACGACGGCCACGACCGAGCGCGGGCTGGTCTCGGCCACCGCGGCGAGCACGTGCCCGACCAGGCTGCGCCCGCCGATCTCGTGCAGCACCTTCGGGGTCTTCGACCGCATCCGCGTGCCCCCGCCCGCAGCGAGGACGACGACGGTCAGGTCCTTGAGCACGGGCTCGGCCACTGGTCTCCCTCGCCGTCGGTCCGGGTCGACCCCGGCTGACCGCCACACTCTAGAGGTCCTGCCGCGACACGCCAGGGGGTGATGGGTGCCGACTAGCCTGCGCAGGTGACCGATCGCACCGACCTGGCCGCCCGCCTCCTCGACGCCCAGGTGGCGTGGGTCGTCGAGCAGCTCGAGCACGACCTGCCCGCGATGGTGGCCCGCGACGTCGCCGACCTCCTCGACGCCGGCTCGCGCGTCACCGTGGGCAAGGTCGCGGACCCGGAGGCGATCACCGCGCTCATCTCCGACGTCCTGGTCCGAGTGCCCCCGAGCACGGCCGCGAGCACGTTCACCGCCGTCCTCGCCGAGGTGTTGCACGACGGGCCGACCGGGCAGCACACGCTGGGACAGGTCGTGGCGCGCGAGCACGTCGAGGCCTTCGCCGACACCCTGCTCGGCAGCGGCGAGCGGCTGCGCGGCGCCCTGGACGACCTCACCCGGAGCCCCGCGGTCTCGGCCCTGGCGTCGCGCTTCATGGGCCGGGTCGTGGCCGAGGTGGTGCAGGCCAACCGCGCGGTCGCGGAGAAGCTGCCGGGCGTCGGCTCGCTGGTCTCCCTCTACGCCGGCGCGGCCGGCAAGGTCATGGGTGCCACCCAGCTCGACGCGCTCGTCGGTGCCGCGGCCGGCCAGGGCGCCGGCTTCGCGGTGCGCCGGCTGAACGCGGTCGTCGTGGAGACCCTGCGCGACCCCGGGACCCGTGCGGCGGTGCTCGAGGTCTACGACCTGTACGCCGACAAGCCGGTGTCCGGGGCGGGCACGGTCCCCCTGGAGCGGGTCCAGCACCTCGCCGGGATGGTCCAGGACGTCGTCATCGGCGCCGCACCGTCCGAGCCGGTGCTGGCGATGGTCCGCGCCGTGGTCGACGGCTTCGTGGCGACGTACGCCGAGCACCCCGTCTCCGAGCTGGTCACCGACCTCGGGCTGGACGCCGCGGTGCTCACCGAGCACCTGCTGCCGCCGCTGACCGCCCTGGTCGCGGCCGCCCGGGAGTCCGGGGACCTCGAGCCGCTGGTGCGTGCCCGCCTGGCGCCCTTCTGGGAGTCCCCCGCCGTCGCGGGGATCCTCGCCGAGGGCTGAGCGCGCCCGACCCGGGCCCGGCCCGGCTCAGCCGGCCGTGCGGCCCGCGTCGACGACCTGGATGCTGCCGTTGACCGCGGCCGCGTCGTCGGAGGCGAGGAAGCAGATCGTCGCCGCGACGTCGTCGGCGGCCATCAGCCCGCGGGTGGCCGCGACCCGCATGATCAGGTCCCAGTCGGCGCCGTCGGGCACGCCGATCGTCTGCACCTGCGGGGTGTCCATCCCACCGGGGCACACGCAGTTCACCCGCAGCGGCTCCTTGAGGTACTCCACCGCCAGCGCCCGGGTCAGCCCCACGATGCCGTGCTTGGCGGAGGTGTACGCCGCGGAGTAGGCCTCCCCCATCACACCGGCGACCGACGCGACGTTGACGATCGTCCCGCCGCCGCCGGGGGCGAGCAGCAGGTGCGGGATCGCGGCCTGCGCGACGAAGAACGGCCCGCTCAGGTTGAGCGCGATGTCGTGCGCCCACTCCTGCTCGGTCACCTCGGTGGTGCGGCGGAAGTCGTGGCGACCGGCGTTGTTGACCAGCACGTCCAGCCGGCCGTACGCCGCCACCGCCTCGGCCACCATCGCGCGGCAGGACGCGGGGTCGGTCTGGTCGAGGTGCCCGAAGCGCACCTCACCGGGGCCGTCGGAGCACTCCGCGGCGAGGTCGGCGAGCAGGTCCTGCGACCGCGCCGCGGCCCAGACCCGTGCCCCGCCGGCGGCGAGCCGGCGCACGGTCGCGGCGCCCAACCCGCTGGAGGCACCGGTGACGACCGCGACCCGGCCGGTGAAGTCCTGGACCATGGGTTTCTCCTATGTCAAGCGGCGGCCGCGAGTCCAGTCGCGGCCGCTGCTTGATCGGTGTTGAGGTGGTTGAAGACGATGCGGGCCAAACGTCGTTTCAGGCAGCGCAGTGCCTCGGGCGTGGACATG
>NZ_BAAGUS010000038.1:0-5258 GCF_054781275.1 Nocardioides ginkgobilobae
GCACCCGCATGGCCTTCGGCTTCAAAGACCCCGACGCCCTCATCGCGCTGCTCATGCTCACCCTCGGCGGACACCGACCCACACTCCCAGGCCGAACATGACCCACACATCAGTCACAAGAGCCCGACCCGTCGAGTGATCAACGATGCCGATCTTGCGCCAGTGGTTGCGTCGAAACGGATCTTGCGTCACCACGAACTCGACGTCCCTACTCCAGCGGTCCTCGGGCAGGCGTATCTCCAGCCAATACTTGGAGCGCATCTCCGGTGTCATGGAGCAAGAGAAGAGAACTTCGGGGCGGACAGTCGTGCCTGGGTCACTGGCGAAGGGGTGCTGACCGTCCAGCTCGCTGAGCATCGCAATGGCGAGCTGCGAACTGATGGTCCACGGTTCGCCTTGATGCATGTAGAAGCGGCGGTTACTTCCTCCAGGTGCGAGCCGTGTCCGCCAGGAGAAGGTCGTCCACGACTCTGTGGAGGTACTTCGAGCGTGGCTGACCAACGACACCTCGATCCCATTGGTGTCCACTCGATCGACCCTGAAATCCGTCTCGCTGTAACCCATAACATTCACCTCTCGAGTTGACCCGTCATAGTCGAGAGCTACGAGCGAAGCGCCCTCAGTCGCGTTCCCGCTGGGACTGTCAGATCTTCGGTGTAACTGGCCACTGGCATTTCTAGTTGTCCGAGGGGTTGATGCGTCCCTCGAAGGTGATGGCGAAGGCGTTGAGGGCTGCCTTCCATCGGATGACCCATCGTGCCCTGCCGGTGCCGGTGGGGTCGAGTGATCGGGTGACCAGGTAGAGGCACTTCAACGCCGCTTGGTCATTGGGGAAGTGGCCCCGCGCTCGGACCGCTCGCCGGTAGCGGGCGTTCAGAGACTCGATCGCGTTCGTCGTGCAGATGATCTTGCGGATCTCCACGTCGTAGTCCAGGAACGGGATGAACTCGCCCCACGCGTTGCGCCACAGCTTCACCGCGGCCGGGCAGATCGCGCCCCACCGCTCCTCGAACTCCTCGAGCCGCGCGGCTGCCTGCTCGGCGTTGACCGCGGTGTAGATCGGCCGAAGGTCCTTGGCCATCTTCTCCCAGTGCTGGCGGGCGGCGTAGCGGAAGGTGTTGCGGATCAGATGAATGATGCAGGTCTGGACCTGGGTCAGCTCCCAGGTCGCGGCGATCGCGTCGGGTAGACCCTTCAGGCCGTCGCACACCGCGATGCACACGTCCTCCACGCCGCGGTTCTTGATCTCGGTCAGGACCTGGAGCCAAAACTTCGCGCCCTCGCCACCGTCGCCGGCCCAGATGCCGAGGATGTCGCGTTCCCCGCCGGTGGTCACGCCGATGACGACGTAGAAGGGCTTGTTGGTGACCTGTCCGTCGCGGACCTTGACCACGAGGGCGTCGATGAAGATGACCGGGTAGACCCGGTCCAGGGGCCGGGTCTGCCACTCCACCATCTCGCCGATCACCTTGTCGGTGATGCGACTGATGGTGTCTTTGGATACCTGGGCGTCGTAGACGTCGGCGAAGTGCGCTGCGACCTCCCCTGTCGTCAGACCGCGTGCGGTCAGCGACAGCACGATCTGATCGACCCCGTCGAGGCGCCGCTGCCGCTTCTTCACGATCCGTGGCTCGAAGGTGCCCTGACGGTCACAGGGCACGTCGAGCTCGACCGGCCCGATGTCGGTCAGCACCGTCTTGGACCGTGTGCCGTTGCGGGAGTTCTGCCCGTTACGACCGACCGGGTCGTGCTTGTCATAGCCCAAGTGCTCTGACAGTTCTTCTTCCAACGCGGTCTCGAGGACCTGCTTGGTCAGTCCGGACAACAGCCCGGCCGGTCCCATCAGGTCGACGCCTTCGGCCTTGGCCTGGTCGACCAGTCGCTGCGCGATCTGCTGCTTCTCGTCCTCATCGAGCACCACAGGCTCGAGGGTGTCGGTCACGATCCCTGCTCTCTGCCAACCTCACGGCCGGCGTGTCGAGCCAGGACCAGTTACACCGTTGATCTGACAGACCCTTCCCGCTGGCTCCTCACGCCTGGGCCCACGCTATCGAGGAGTGCTCGGAGATTGGCCGGAAACGACTCGGCTTAGAGGCGCGCCTCCGAAGCGAATGGTGGTTCCGGCCTCGACCGAGGTGACCGCTTGCGCAGCTCTGATGGACAGTGATCGAATCCAGCCGATCCTAGGCAAGGTCAAGTCCCCGGTAGTGGTGTAGCGCTGCGTTCCTTCGAAGGGGGTCGTTTAGGCGGTCAGTGCTGGTAGGTCGTCGGCTCCGATCTCGGTGTTGGTGGTGGGGACGATGTTGACGCGGCAGCGCGCGAGGACCTCGAGTCCGAGGTGCGGCGTCCTTCGGCCCATTCGTCGGTCTGCTCGGCCAGGACTGCTCCGACGAGGCGGACGATGGCCTCGCGGGTGGGGAGGATCCCGACGGCGTCGGTGCGGCGGCGGATCTCGCGGTCGAGTCGCTCGGCGGGGTTGTTGGACCAGATCTGGGTCCACACGTCCTTGGGGAAGCCGGTGAAGGCGAGGATGTCGGCGCGGGCGCCGTCGAGGTGGTCGTGGGCCGCGGGGAGCTTCTCGGCGACGTAGTCCAGGAGTCGGTCGAACTGGGCGTGCACGGCTGTGGCGTCGGGCTGGTCGTAGACGCTGCGCAGCATCGCTTTGACCGCCGGCCACATCGACTTCGGCGTCACGGCCATGAGGTTCGCGGAGTAGTGGGTGCGGCAGCGTTGCCAGGCCGCGCCAGCCAGGTTGGCTGCGACCGCCTCGACCAGACCGGGGTGGGCGTCGCTGGTCACGAGCCGTACCCCGGACAGGCCGCGGGCGACCAGGTCGGCGAAGAACTCGTTCCACGCCGCTCCGGTCTCGGATGTGGCCACGCGCATGCCGAGGACCTCACGGTGCCCGTCGCCGTTGACGCCGGTGGCCAGCAACACCGCGGCGTTGATGACCCGTCCGCCTTCGCGGACCTTCATCGTCAGCGCATCAGCGGCGACGAACGTGAACGGGCCAGCGGCATCGAGGGGCGGTGGCGGAACTGCTCGACGTGCTCGTCGAGCTCGGCGGCCATCCGCGAGACCTGCGACTTCGACAGGGAGTCGATGCCGAGGGTCTTGACCAGCTTGTCCATCCGCCGCGTGGACACCCCGGCGAGGTAGCAGTCGGCGACCACGGTGATCAGCGCGGTCTCTGCTCGCTTGCGGCGCTCGAGCAGCCACTCGGGGAAGTAGGTGCCCTTGCGGAGCTTGGGGATCGCGACGTCGATGGTGCCGACGCGGGTGTCGAGGTCACGCTGGCGGTAGCCGTTGCGCTGCGCTGTCCGGCCCGGGGGGGGCGGCCGTACTCGGCGCCGACCACGGCGTCGGCATCCGCGCACAGCAGGGCGTTGATCATCGTCTACAGCAGCTGCCGCATCAGATCCGGCGACGCTTCGGCGAGGGCTTCACCAAGCAGGCGTGCAGGGTCGACAATGTGAGGAGCGGTCATCGTGATGACTCCGTTCGAGAGTGCTGTGAGAGGTTCGCTCGAAGGATCACGCGGTGGCCGCTGCTTCGTCATCCGTACACCCTGGTGACGATCTCGGCGACCGCGCTACACCACTATCGGGGACTCAACTGATCGACGCCACTGGGGCCGGGGATCTGACAGGCATGTATCTGGGGCAGGCCATGCCCGGCTGTCGGCCCGGACGGACGGGTACGCAGCTGGTAGCAGCTGTCGGGGGTAGCCACGCGCGGCCAGCGTGGCGTGGGAGTTACCGTGCCCGCATGGCAGCGAACTGGGCCGCGCTGGCGGATTTCCTGCGCGGCAGCGCCGACACCGTCACGATCAGCTGGCCCGACCTGGACGCCATCGTCGGCGGAATGCCGCAGTCATCGCTTGACCATTCTGCGTGGTGGGGCGGCGACCGTCCGCACACCCGCGCCTGGAAGTCCGCTGGATTCGTCGTCACAGCCAGGCAACCAGGAGTCTCGGTGACGTTTCAGAGGGTCGGGGCCGATCAAGTTCCCCCAGCAGCACGGGTCGTCGAACCACCGGCGTTGACCCAGGGTCCGCCTGCGGATGCGCCTGCGACAACCCCCAAGGCAGGGCGGCTGCTGCTCATCGCCTGCGGTAAGGCCAAGGCGGCCGGGCCGTCGGCGGCGAAGGACTTGTACGTCTCTGCGCGGTTCCGTAAGGCACGCGCCTACGCCGAGCGGTCCGGGGTGCCGTGGTTCATCGTGTCGGCCGAACACGGCCTCGTCGGACCCGAGGAGTGGCTGGCCCCGTACGAACGGTACCTGCCGAACACCCCGCGCGACTACCGCACGGCGTGGGGGGAATGGGTCGCAGCCCGATTGGACCTGCTGGCGGGACCGCTGGGCGGCCGGATCGTCGAGATCCACGCGGGCGAAGCCTACCTGCAGCCGCTCGGCGCTCCCCTGGCCCGTCGCGGAGCCCGGGTCGACCAGCCGCTCCACGGGCTGACGGCCGGGCGCTGGCAAGGCTGGTACGACGCTCACGCAGAGCATCCCCTCGAGGCCCACCCCGACGCCTACACGGACGCGCGTGCCGACCAGCCAGCGGTGCGGGAGGTGGCGAGGCAGAGCAGGGGGCCCGATGTCTCCGTCGGCGATCCCCGTGACTGGATCACGCGGCTGGGCGACGAGACGAATGCGGTGCACCCCGCGGACCTGGCTGGGCTGGAGCGAGAGGTGATGGACGGGCCCGGCCTGTACGGCTGGTTCATCGACGCGGGCGGGGCCAAGGACCTGGGCCGCGGCTTGGGAGTGGCGGTCTCCCCCGGCCTGATCTACGTCGGCCAGACCGGTGCCACCAAGTGGCCGTCTGGCACACCCAGCAACGGCACCCTGATCAACCGCATCCGACGCCAACACCTGGGCGGGCGACGCAGCAGTTCCACCCTGCGTCGAACACTGGGCGCGATCCTGGACGCCGCCAGCGACCGTCCGGTGTCCAGGGATGACCTGACCGCCTGGATGTTCGCCCACCTGCGGGTGGTCCCGGCCATCACGACCGACCCTGCGTCGCTGGGAGACCTGGAACGCCAGGTCGTCCAGGCACTGGAACCACCCCTGAACCTGGACCACGTCGGCCCCACCCCCGGACGTGTCCGCCTGAAGCAGCTTCGGGGGCCTGACCCTGGTTCTTGGACACGCTGAATCCAGCACCTGCTGGGGAAGCGAGATGATCCAGGAATCATGGCCAGGAAGAACTACTCCGAGGAGTTCCGTCGTCAGGCCGTCGACTTGTACGA
>NZ_BAAGUS010000039.1:0-3510 GCF_054781275.1 Nocardioides ginkgobilobae
GTATGTCCGGCGGCGTCCTACTCTCCCACGACCTCGCGATCGCAGTACCATCGGCGCTGAGAGGCTTAACTTCCGGGTTCGGGATGGGACCGGGTGTTTCCCTCTCGCTATGGCCGCCGTAACTCTTGCGACTCACCCCGGCACCAGCCCACACACGCGTGCGTGGGGGGTGGGGGTGGCCAAACTCAAGTGGTTTGTGTTCGTGGACGCGAACAATGTTGTTTCTTGTGCGCTGCGGGATCTTCTTGTCGAACCAGTCGTCGAGCACACACGTGCTTTGTGTTGCTTGTTGAGTGGTTGTGGGACAAGCCCTCGGCCTATTAGTACCGGTCGGCTAGGCATCACTGCTGTACACCTCCGGCCTATCAACCCAGTGTTCTGCTGGGGGCCTTACCCGGTTGACCCGGTGGGAAACCTCATCTTGAAACGTGCTTCCCGCTTAGATGCATTCAGCGGTTATCACTTCCGAACGTAGCCAACCAGCCGTGCCCCTGGCGGGACAACTGGCACACCAGAGGTTCGTCCATCCCGGTCCTCTCGTACTAGGGACAGCCTTTCTCAAGTTTCCTGCGCGCGCGGCGGATAGGGACCGAACTGTCTCACGACGTTCTAAACCCAGCTCGCGTGCCGCTTTAATGGGCGAACAGCCCAACCCTTGGGACCTACTCCAGCCCCAGGATGCGACGAGCCGACATCGAGGTGCCAAACCATCCCGTCGATATGGACTCTTGGGGAAGATCAGCCTGTTATCCCCGGGGTACCTTTTATCCGTTGAGCGACCACGCTTCCACATGCCGTGGCCGGATCACTAGTTCCGACTTTCGTCCCTGCTCGACATGTCTGTCTCACAGTCAAGCTCCCTTGTGCACTTACACTCGCCACCTGATTGCCAACCAGGCTGAGGGAACCTTTGAGCGCCTCCGTTACATTTTAGGAGGCAACCGCCCCAGTTAAACTACCCATCAGGCACTGTCCCTGATCCGGATAACGGACCTAGGTTAGACATCTAGTACGACCAGAGTGGTATTTCAACGACGACTCCACAACCACTGGCGTGGCCGCTTCACAGTCTCCCACCTATCCTACACAAGCCGAACCAAACACCAATACCAAACTATAGTAAAGGTCCCGGGGTCTTTCCGTCCTGCCGCGCGTAACGAGCATCTTTACTCGTAGTGCAATTTCGCCGAGTCCACGGTTGAGACAGTGGGAAAGTCGTTACTCCATTCGTGCAGGTCGGAACTTACCCGACAAGGAATTTCGCTACCTTAGGATGGTTATAGTTACCACCGCCGTTTACTGGGGCTTAAATTCTCCGCTTCGAACCGAAGTTCTAACAGGTCCTCTTAACCTTCCAGCACCGGGCAGGAGTCAGTCCGTATACATCGTCTTACAACTTCGCACGGACCTGTGTTTTTAGTAAACAGTCGCTTTCCCCTGGTCTCTGCGGCCTCCTCCGCTTCCCCCAGCAAGTGGGTTCACGGATCGGGCCCCCCTTCTCCCGAAGTTACGGGGGCATTTTGCCGAGTTCCTTAACCGTGGTTCGCTCGATCGCCTTGGTATTCTCTACCTGATCACCTGAGTCGGTTTGGGGTACGGGCGGCGCGTAGCTCGCTAGAGGTTTTTCTCGACAGCATAGGATCACCCACTTCCCCCATACGGGGTCCCCATCACGTCTCAGGACATGTGCCAGACGGATTTGCCTATCTGACTCCCTACACGCTTAGCCGCAGACAACCATCGCTGCGGTTGGGCTACCTTCCTGCGTCACCCCATCGCTTGACTACTACCAGCTCGGGTCCCGTGCTCCACACCAGCGCCTCACCCCGAAGGGATCGGTCATCTGATGCTTCGGACGGTTAGCATCACCAGGTTCGTCATGGGCGCTACTTTGCCGGTACGGGAATATCAACCCGTTGTCCATCGACTACGCCTGTCGGCCTCGCCTTAGGTCCCGACTTACCCAGGGCAGATTAGCTTGACCCTGGAACCCTTGATCATTCGGCGGACGTGTTTCTCACACGTCATTCGCTACTCATGCCTGCATTCTCACTCGTGTCCCATCCACGACTAGATCACTCTGCCGCTTCACTCGGAACACGACGCTCCCCTACCCATCCGTGCCCACGTTGGTGGTTGATACACGAATGCCATAGCTTCGGCGGATGACTTGAGCCCCGCTACATTGTCGGCGCGGAATCACTTGACCAGTGAGCTATTACGCACTCTTTCAAGGGTGGCTGCTTCCAAGCCAACCTCCTGGTTGTCAATGCGACTCCACATCCTTTTCCACTTAGTCACCGCTTAGGGGCCTTAGCTGATGGTCTGGGCTGTTTCCCTCTCGACTACGGAGCTTATCCCCCGCAGTCTCACTGCTGCGCTCTCACTTACCGGCATTCGGAGTTTGGCTAACGTCAGTAACCTGGTAGGGCCCATCGGCTATCCAGTGCTCTACCTCCGGCAAGAAACACGCAACGCTGCACCTAAATGCATTTCGGGGAGAACCAGCTATCACGAAGTTTGATTGGCCTTTCACCCCTATCCACAGGTCATCCCCTCAGTTTTCAACCTAAGTGGGTTCGGTCCTCCACGCGGTCTTACCCGCGCTTCAACCTGCCCATGGATAGATCACTTCGCTTCGGGTCTTGATCGTGCGACTAAAACCGCCCTATTCGGACTCGCTTTCGCTACGGCTGCCCCACACGGGTTAACCTCGCCACACAACGCAAACTCGCAGGCTCATTCTTCAAAAGGCACGCCGTCACCCCCACACCACAAGGGCGGCTGGGCTCCGACGGATTGTAGGCACACGGTTTCAGGTACTATTTCACTCCCCGCCAGGGGTACTTTTCACCTTTCCCTCACGGTACTTGTCCGCTATCGGTCATCAAGGAGTATTTAGGCTTAACGGGTGGTCCCGCCAGATTCACACGGAATTTCAGGGGTTCCGTGTTACTTGGGATACCGCGACACAGACCCACACTTACACATACGGGGCTATCACCCTCTACGGCGCCGCTTTCCAACGGACTTCTACTTCGCATGGATTTTCTTACTGTGCGCACGCTCGGCAGAACATGCCACGCGGTCCCACAACCCCACACACACAACCCCTGCCGGGTATCACATGTGCATGGTTTAGCCTCATCCGATTTCGCTCGCCACTACTCTCGGAATCACTGTTGTTTTCTCTTCCTTCGGGTACTGAGATGTTTCACTTCCCCGAGTTCCCTCCACACACCCTATATATTCAGGTGCAGGTAACACGACATGACTCGTGCTGGGTTCCCCCATTCGGACACCCCCGGATCACAGCTTGGTTGCCAACTCCCCAGGGCTTATCGCAGGCTCCTACGTCCTTCATCGGCTCTTGATGCCAAGGCATCCACCATGTGCCCTTCATAGCTTGTCTCACAAACACTCAACAAGAAACACAACTACAAAAGAAACAAAACAAAGACCAAGAACACCACACACCCACACACGCCACACTTCAGCACGCATGCACTG
>NZ_BAAGUS010000040.1:0-4393 GCF_054781275.1 Nocardioides ginkgobilobae
TGCACGTCGAGGTCTTTCGGGTGGCTGGCGTAGGAACCGCCATCTTCGAAAGACCTCGACCTCTATCCCGGCACCGACGCGCCGACCCCGGCCGCGTCGTCCGCTACACCCTCAACTGTGAAGAGCCTCCAAAGCGACGCTGGAGATCTTCGAGAAGCTCGACGTCAAACCACTAGCCAGCACATCTTCATAACTGCCCCGGGTGGGCCTAACCAAATGGCGACGACGCCTAGTGCTTTCTCAAGAAGAAGAAGAAGATGGGAGCAAAGGCATTCGGAAGAATTCGGTGGACACCTTGCATAAACCGCCAGGCGAACGCCGAATCGCCGAAGTATGCCGGCTCGCCGAAAGCAGGGCAAACATGCAGGTCGAACCCTGGAAATGCTTGGCGCACGGAATCCGGAGTGTTCAGCCGGTAATGTGTCGGAAAGACATCCACAGACAATCTCCTTGGCTGAACTCGGCGCAAAACCGCGGACTGCAGTCCACTTGGCGTCAGGCGCGAGGCGGTTGCAATGTAGCTTCGCCGATTCGGCGTGCGAGCACAGATCCAACCTCCGGACCGCACCACGCGCTGCGCCTCTCGCGATAGAAGATCGACATCCTCGATATGCTCAAAAGTCCAATCAGCAATCAGCAAATCGATTGAGTCCGTCGCCAGGGGCCACGCGTCTCGTGGGCCGACCACAAAGGACTCGTCTAGGCCAGGGTTGTTGAGTACGGCTGAGTCCACGTCGACACCCACAATGTGAGCACACCTACCCCGCAGGCGCTGCAGGGACTGGCGATACGACGGTTCCTCATCATTGAACGCACCGCGTCCCGCACCCAGATCCAGTACCCTTGTGTCGGATTTCAATAGAGCGGAGATTCGACTGTAGAAGTCAACCGTAGTGTCGACTCTCGAATAACCCCCTACGGCAAATTCGTCGTAGAGACGGGAAACCATGTCATTCATAGCATGACTCTATCCGATCCAAGACCAGAACGCAGCCTATTTGCGCTCCAACTTGACCCCTCGGCTGCACTCAAACGTCGACTTCGGAAGAATCTCCAGGTAAGAGACCCTAAAGTTCCGGTACGCCCAAGCAGCCGCTCTCATGAAAACAGAAGGTCCAGACCATCCCAACTGCTCTGAAACACGCGCGCGCGTTACCCGCTGGACGTCAACTTCGAACCCCGCCCTTCGCCATTCCCGGGAAATCTTTCGCAAACTGCGATAATAGGTCTGATCCTTTGAGTAGCGACTGAATATTGTCGCACGATCGCGCGTACCAAGATCAGGAAAATGTGCAGCTCCTCTTCCCGCCTTCAACAAAATGGCGATAGCGAACCATCGTGTCCACCCCTTGGGGAGCCAATGAACGAACGGAAGTTCCAAGTGGGGCTCCCGGACAATCCTTTTGGCCGGGAAGACATGAAGTCCGACACCATCAGCACGAACCACTCGCCTGACCTCATGACACAACGGATCCAATTGTTCCACGTGCTCTAGAACTTGGTCTGAAATTACAACGTCAAAAAATCCGTCCTCGAATGGATACCTGCCCTCAACGATGAGCCGAAGCCGGCCCTCCCCTACATATGCTTGTCCACGAGCCACGTAAGCTGGCTGCACCTCCAGGCCATAGGCATCGAAGCCTTGCTCCAGCAACCACGCTACGCGCCCACCCCGGCCACAGCCGAGGTCAAGCACCTTCAATTGAGTGCCTCGGCGGTCAGCCACATCTGAGAGCCACCAGGAAATGGTGGCATTCGGGGCTTCCGCCCGAGTGAGAGTTTCGTTCTTGAGATGCGACTTATGCGAATTGAAGTCGGGTAGCTTTTTCGCCTCGGAGGCGGATCGGGTCCCGCGCATCAACATCATCATCCACCTTTACGATGATCAGAGAGGTACCAGTCGACGAACAACTTGACGCCATCCTGCAGAGACGTCCAAGGGACATCCCCAATCAATTCCATCAACAATTTGTTGTCGGCATGCGTCGCCCGCACATCCCCAGGCTGCATCGGGAGCATATTGGTCCTCAGGGGAATGCCGAGCGCATCCTCAAGGCATGCGATGAAATCAAGTAGCGAAGTCGGTCGACCTGGCCCGACGTTGACTACTCGAAAAGGAGCTACTGGACTCAGGCTGTCCAATGTGCTAACAGGCTGACCCACAGCAGGTATCCTCGAGACCAACATTTCGATGGCCAGCACCAGATCGTCGATAAAAGTGAAGTCGCGCTTCATTTGCCCATATCCATAGACGTCGATCGGCTGACCGGCGAGGGCGGAGCTCGCAAACTTGAAAAGAGCCATGTCGGGACGACCCCACGGCCCGTAAACGGTGAAGAAGCGCAAACAGGTTACTGGCAGTCCGGTCAGATGACTCGCCGCATGGAGGAGCGACTCGCCAGCACGCTTCGTCGCGGCATAGAGGGACATGGGCGAATCGGTGGTGGCGGACTCCAAATAGGGTCGCGCATTCGAGCCCCCGTACACCGAAGAAGTGGAAGCAAAAATGAAGTGCTCGACCTCATGCCCTGCGAGTGCCTCGACCAAGCTCTGGGTCCCGAGCACATTGGAACTCAAGTAGGCATCGGGGTTCTCTATCGAGTACCGAACTCCAGCTTGAGCAGCGCAGTGCACCACAACGCTGGGTCGATTTGTGTCGATCAACTCCCGCATCTTGACTACGTCCTGAATGTTCAGGGCATGCACACGCACGGCAAAACGATCCGTTAGCCTCTGCGCACGAGCATCCTTGAGACGAGGATCGTAATATTTGTTGAAGTTGTCCACACCGACAACGTTGTACCCGCGCGCGGCAAGTTGTCCAGCTAATGCAGCCCCAACAAACCCCGCAGCACCCGTGATAAGTACCCGCTTCAAGATCGATCCCAGTACGTTTCGAAGTCGTCGCGCCTAGTAACCCAGTCGTTCGCTCTCCCCGAGATTGAGGAAATGCGCATCGCAGGGTTGCCGACATAGATTGAGTCAGGCTGCAATTCTCCTCTGACAACACTGCCAGCGCCGATGATCACATCACGGGGAATGCGCGTTCCGGGCAGAACTACCACGCCCAGCCCGAGAAACACATTGTCACCAACCCGGATCTCTTCGGACCGGCCTACGTCCACCGGAGGGGCTTTTCCGATCGCGCGCAAGGCGGTTGTCAGCGAATAGTCGTGAGTAAGCAACTTTACGTCCCGGGATATCACGACACGATCGCCGAGTTCAATCATGTCCATCTGATCCAGGTAGGCGCGACTCGATATGTACCGTGGTGTACCGAGGGGCCGCAAACCATTCAACCGTAGGATGGGAAGGTAGAGGTGCATGAAAACTCTTGGCGCAAGAATTTCTGCCGGCCACAAGAACGGTCGACTTGTAACCAACACCAAACGTCGAAGGGCCTGGCCGATCCTGGTCACGTCCATAAGTCCTCAAGCACTCGAGCGTACATCGTTGCGACGTTCTTTCCTGTATGGGACGCGAGCCGCTGCCGGACACGCCCCAGCAAACCATCCCATTCTGTATCCGACAGGGCTAGTGCGTCGCAAACCATGTCCGCGACCTGATCCTCGCATGCCTCCGGCGCAACCAAGAACGGGAATTCGACCCCGAGCACCGCAGCATGCTCAGGAATGTCAGAAACAACGGGCCTAAGCCCCACCATAATCGCTTCGGCGAGAATGTTGGGGCTTCCCTCATGACGACTCAGTGACAGATAGACTTGAGAAGCACCAAGTGAAGTCGGAAGATCCCTAGTGTAGCCGTGAAGCACGATGGATGGATGACAGCACAGCGCCTTAACTTGCTCCTCTAAGGAGCCCGAACCGTAAATGTCTACCGTCAGTCCGCGTGCCGCCAGCCGTTGCGACACGCGAGCCGTCCGCAGAGGATCCTTCTGAATTTCCATCCGCCCGGCCACCGCCACATGGCGACGCGGACTGGCCGTCGCGAGAGGTGCTGGCAGCTGGACGATATTCGGAACGACTCGCACAGAAGACGTAACCGGTAACCAGTATTTGGCGCCGGCGTCCGAGTTTGCAACCACCAGACTCGAGCGACGCACTAGCAGACGACGGAGGCGATATGTCCATTTCGGCGGATAGTAGGAGTCCCGTTCAGCAACCACCCAACTGCCCCTCATTCGGGGTGAGAACATGCGAAGTACACCGACCACGAGGTCAGCGGGGTGAAGCCAGGTAACCACGATGTCGGGCCGCCATGAACTGATCTGATGACGTACAGCCAGGAGCAACCGGGGACTAAAGTGGCTCTTCACAGACCGGGGTGTAGTAGGGGTCTGAAGCCGCCGGTCTCAAGCAGGCTCCTGGCGATGTAGTTGGTCAGGTTGCGGAACCCGAGCGCTGATCCGCGTAGGTGCTCGAGCCGTCCGTTG
>NZ_BAAGUS010000041.1:0-3649 GCF_054781275.1 Nocardioides ginkgobilobae
CGCGGACCGCGGCAAGGCAGACGACGTCGTGTCGGGCAGATCCCATGGCCGTCAGTGGGCAGTTCTCATGACCGCCAGCGGGCAGCTTCGTGGCCGTCTCCGGGCAGTTTCTCGCGGCCGCCGACACCCGGCCGAAGCAGCGCGAGAGCGGGGAGTCGCGGTAGTGCCCGAACCCGGCGATCGGCACGTAGCCCGCGGACTCGTAGAGCGCGATCGCCTCAGGCTGGGCGGTCCCGGTCTCCAGCACCATCGCCCGGACGCCGGTCGCGGCAGCGGTGGCCTCGAGGTGCGCGAGCATCCGCCGGGCAAGGCCGCGGCGCTGCGCGGCGGGACTCACGTACATCCGCTTCACCTCGGCGACGGCCGCGTCGGGCGGGAGCCCGGGGACGGTCGCTGCCGTCGTACGCCGCCACGCGGCGGTCGCGACCGGACGCTCCCCCAGGTAGCCGAGGAAGAAGCTCCCGGCGGGCGGCTCGAACATCGCCGGGTCGAGCGGGGTCTCGTCGGGGCCGCCGTAGCGCGCGACGTAGACCGCCTGCACCTCCTCGACCAGCCGCAGGACGTCGGCGTGGCCGTAGGGGGCCGGCTCGATCCTCCAGCCGACCGGGGCGTCGGGGAGGTCGGGTCGGTGCCTAGGCCATCGAGGCTCCACAGCCGTCACAGAACCTCGCGTCCTCGTCGTTGCGGGTGCCGCAGGAGCGGCAGAAGGGGCCGGTGGCGGCCTGTCCCTGCGGCGCGGCGGCGGTCGCACCGTCGGCGGTGCGGCCGAGGTTCATGATGCCCTGGCCGTCGGTGAGGTACTCCGCGGACCGCTTCACCGTGGGCATCGTCTCCCCAGCGACGTACCTGCTCTGGGCGCCGAGGGTGCCGGCGTTGAGCATGCCGATGCCGAAGATGACCATGAACGCACCACCGGCCATGGTGAAGAAGGACCCGAACTGGGGGTCCATGCTCTCCATGCTGGCGGCCGCGAAGAAGTCGCGACCGCCGAGGTAGGCGATCACCGCGCCTCCGACGAGCAGCAGGGACCCGACGACGAGCAGGACGGTGCGGGGGCGGCGGGTGTCGTACGGCGATCCGGTCATGGTTCCTCCGAGAACGGGTGCCCGCGGGTCGGGCGGGGTGCCCCTACCCTCCCCCCTCCTGCGGTCAAACCCGGACGCGGGGGTGCTCGGTGCGGCTGGGATGATGGCGCCGTGACGCCGGACCTGCGCATCCCCGCCGACCTCCTGCCCCACGACGGGCGGTTCGGCTCCGGGCCGTCGAAGATCCGCGTCGAGCACCTCGACGCCCTGGCCGCCACGGGTACGACGCTGATGGGCACCTCCCACCGGCAGACCCCGGTCCGCTCGCTGGTCGCGTCGGTCAAGGAGCGGCTGGCCGTGCTCTTCTCGCTGCCCGAGGGCTACGAGGTCGTGCTCGGGGTCGGCGGGTCCACCGCCTTCTGGGACGTCGCGACCCACGGCCTCATCGAGCGCCGCAGCCAGCACCTGGTGCACGGCGAGTTCACCGGCAAGTTCGCGACCGCCGCCGCGCGGGCGCCCTGGCTGGACGACCCGTCGGTCGTGCGCGCGGAGCCAGGCTCCCTCGGTGCACCCGTCGCCGAGGACGGCGTCGACGTCTACGCCTGGGCCCACAACGAGACCTCCACCGGCGTGATGGCGCCTGTGACCCGGCCCGCCGGGATCGACCCCGACGCGTTGGTGCTCGTCGACGCGACCTCGGGCGCTGGCGGCCTGCCGGTCGACGTCGCCGAGGCCGACGTCTACTACTTCGCGCCGCAGAAGGGCTTCTCCTCCGACGGGGGCCTGTGGGTGGCGCTGATGTCCCCGCGGGCGCTCGAGCGCGCGGCCCGCAGGGCCGCCACAGACCGCCACGTCCCGGCCTTCCTCGACCTGCCGACCGCGATCGAGAACTCCCGTAAGGACCAGACCTACAACACCCCCTCGGTCGCCACGCTCTTCCTCATGGACCAGCAGCTCGGGTGGATGCTGTCCCTGGGCGGGCTCGAGGCCACCGTCGCCCGCACCCGCGCCTCAGCCGCCCACCTCTACCCCTGGGCCGACGCCTCGAGCTGGGCCTCACCGTTCGTCCCGGACCCCGCCCACCGCTCCCACGTCGTCGCGACCCTCGACCTCGCACCCCCGCTCGACTTCGAGGACGTGCTCGTGGTCCTGCGCGCCAACGGCATCCTCGACACCGACCCCTACCGCAAGCTCGGCCGCAACCAGCTGCGTGTGGCGATGTTCCCCGCCGTCGACCCCGACGACGTCCTGGCCCTCACCCACTGCCTCGACTGGGTCGTCGACCACCTCTGACCGTCCCGACGCCGACCCGCCGCATCTTTGGCGCCCACCCGCCGCGTCTTCGACGGTGACCCGCCGCGTCTTCGGGGGTGACCCGCCGCGTCTTCGACGGTCTGACGAAGATGTGGCGGATCACGCTTCAAGATGCGGCGGGTCACGCCCGGACGAGCGACGGGTCACCCCCGAAGATGCGGCGGGTCAGCGGTCTCAGAAGCTCAGACGGTCCGGAGCAGCTTGAGGGTGGCGCGCTCGAGGGCCGCCTGGCGCTGGTCGGGGGTGTCGTAGGTACGCCGGGTGGTGGCGGCGATGGTGCGGCCCTCCTCGTAGGACTCGATGACCCGCGGGTCGACGTACGACGAGCGCGCCAGCGTCGGGGTGTTGCCGAGGAAGCCGGAGACCTCCTTCATGGCACCCGAGATCGCGCGCTTGCGCGAGGCCGCGCTCTCCCCGTGCTCGGGCGACTCGGCCAGGGCGGCAGCGGCCAGCACGGTCGCGTGCCAGGTGCGGAAGTCCTTGGCGGTGGCCTGCACGCCGGTGGTGACCCGGACGTAGTCATTGACCAGGTCCGGCAGCACCGAGCGCCAGGAACGCGACTCCTTGTAGGACAGCAGCCGCGGGTCCTCCGCGCGCCGGCGGCGCATGATCTCGACCGCCTCGATGACGACCAGGTCGTCGATCTCGATCCGGTGCTCGACCCCGGACTTGCCGACGAAGGCGAAGACCAGCCGGTCCTGGCGCCGCCGCACGTGCCGCCGCTCGAGGGTGGTGAGGCCGAAGGAGCCGTTGGTGTCGGCGTACACGTCGTTGCCGATCCGGAAGTACCCCAGGTCCAGCAGCCGCACCGCCGCCGCACAGGCCCGCTCCAGCGGCATGCCCTCGCGCCCGAGGTCGGCGACGACCTGCTCGCGCGCCTTCACCAGCGCCTTGCCGAACAGCAGCATCCGGTCGAACTTCTCGGCGTCCCGCCGCTCCCGCCACGCCGGGTGGTAGAGGTACTGCCGGCGCCCGGCGTCGTCGGTGCCGACCGCCTGCAGGTGCCCGTTCTCGTACGGCGTGACCCACACGTCCTGCCAGGCCGGCGGGATCACCAGCGACCGCACGCGCTCGGCGTCCTCGGTGGGCAAGCGCTGGCCCGAGGCGTCGAGGTAGACGAATCCCTTGCCTGCCCGACGCCGGGTCCACCCCGGCTGGTCGGGCGAGGTCCTGCGCAGCCGCACCATGCGTTTCTCCTATGTCAAGCGGCGGCCGCGAGTCCAGTCGCGGCCGCTGCTTGATCGGTGTTGAGGTGGTTGAAGACGATGCGGGCCAAACGTCGTTTCAGGCAGCGCAGTGCCTCGGGCGTG
>NZ_BAAGUS010000042.1:0-2713 GCF_054781275.1 Nocardioides ginkgobilobae
ATCGTCTGGAGGTCCGCCGGTCCTTCGGCACCATCAGTGCTCGCCCTACTGCGCGACCTCGAAACCGTCGGTTTCGCAGATGCTCCGCGAGTGGTCGGCGATGGCTACGCCCCTGACGGGCAGATGGCAGTCAATTCCGTGCCCGGCGAGAGTCCCCATCCGCGGGTATGGGAGGACCACCGGGTCGGTGACGTGAGTGTGTTGTTCGACGGTATCTCGTACGAATCACGCCGCCCGCCCGCGTATCCCGTGCAGAGGCGCGCGGAAGTCAGTCGCTTCCGGCGGGCTCCGGCGGCGGCATTTGAAGATTGTGAAGCGCCCCAGGTTTGATGCCGCTCCTGTTTGAGTCCAGGAGGATGAGCAGCATGCCGAAGAAGATCGATCCTGCGGTCAAGGCCAGGTGCGTGCGTCAGGTGTTGGATCACCTGGGCGAGTACCCGTCGTTGACCGCGGCTGCTGAGGCCGTCGCGCGACGCGAGGGTCTGGGGAAGGAGACGGGACTGCTGCACCTCTCAGCACCACAGATCAGATGTCACCTATCCGTGCAGCAGTCCCTAACGCTCGGCAGCACGTGCGGGCGGCCAGCCGTGCTCGACGACCAGCCGTGCGAGCCGCAGCCGCGCTCGAGGGGTCAGGGCAGCGTTGGCGTGGGTAGCGTGTGACACGAAGGCCTCCTGTGGTGTCGGAGCGGTTCCTAGACAGCTCCACTCCACACCCAGGAGGCCTTCGTCCATCTACAGATCAGACCGTGTCGTCACACGATCTCGACCAACGTGCCTGGTCATCACAGCTAGCGCCGTGACTGCTACTGCCGACGAGGCGTCGGTCGCGCGCAACCACATGGTGCCGATGATGGCGATGGTCGTTGCGGCGGAGACCCAATACCCAGCGGCGTTACCCACCGGATCGTTGGGGAACAGCCCCCACGAGGACCACAGCGCTCCCACTGCGCTCAGCAGGGTCAACAGCCATCCGATGTCTCGAGATGGTTCCAGTGGTGAGAAGTCCTCGCGTGCCGTGGACTGCCGTCGGGGGTCGGTGGGGTGACTGCCATCAGCTCCCGATCGGCTGACGCTCACGTGGCCTCCTGTTCGTGTGGCATGTCGGATGTAGGCGCACGTGTGTCGCACCTCGTGCGCTGCGTTCGTGACGGGCGAACACCCTTGCGGCCTCCATTCACCTGGACCTCAGGAGGGCGATTCCCCCGAACTCATGCAGCTGTGCGTCGTCGACGAAGGCGATGAGGTTGCCGGCTTGAATTGCGTGCTCGAGGAGGTCGTCAATCAGGTCGTGGGACACAGGCCCCCCACCTTCTCCGGGCGGTCGAGGGTGGACGTAGCCCTGCTCGACGACAAGGGTGCCCGGGGTCCGGCTTGCCACGGCCGTCCAGCACTGGTCCAGCCCGGCCACTACCTGTTCGGGATCGTTGACGGCAGCCTCGCGCAGAGTCTCCAGAGTCTGCTGACCCCGTCGGTGCAGGTAGTCCTCCAGACACAACGCTGTCGCTGTGAACAGCTGGTCAGGTTTGTTGGCCGTGGGGCCGACGACGGCCCCCGCGAGCCGATGCAGCCACCGCGCACTTCTCCTCAGCTCGTTCACGAGCACCGCGTCGCCGGCCAGGACGAGCGGAGCCGGGCGCTCTGCTCGCAGGCCTGCCATCCAGGGGTCGATCCGGGCGAGCAGGTCGCTGCGGTCGTCGGCCTCGCTCTCCGCGCCGAGCCCGAGCCCCGACCCCGGGTAGGGCCTTTCGAGATTCGGCGAGGCCACCAGCCGCGCACTGCCTACGGGGAGACGCTCAATCGTGTCGAGCAGCGTGACGCGTGCGGCAACCCAGTACACGCGAGCTCCGAATTCGTCGACGCGTAGGACCAGGTGCGGTGGGGTCCGGTGCAGCGCCCGGAGCAGGTCACGGGTGGCGAAGGTGGACTCGACCACGACCTTCTGGTGGACCGCCACCGGAAGCGTCCAGGCTCGCGACACGCTGTGGCTGACGAAGAGCGCGAGAGCGTTCTGCGTGCTCGAGTCCTGGGCCATGCGGGCCTGTCGTCGCAGTTCGTACATCAACCGCTCGCGGTCGCCCAACGGTTGGTCGTCGAGGCGTCGCTCGGCGTCGAGGAGCAGGCCTTCGAGGCGTTCGCGGTCCGCGATCGCCATCCGTGCAGCCGGGGTCGTCGGCATCAGCACGGAGATGCAGGGGTAACCACCGGCCGCGGTCAGATGCGCGGCAGCCTCCGGTGTGAGGTCCCGGGGAATGGCTCGGCCGCCCCCGCCGACGTGGTCGGCAACCGTGGTGAGGGGCGAATCCTCCATATCGGGAGCGTGGACTGAGGCGCCGCGCCGGTCACTATGGATCATGATCCTTCTCCTTCCGGACCTTGCACTGCGGCGGTACGCCGCTCGCTGACCGTCATGGCGTCCGCCGGGCGAACCGGCGTGCCCTTCGAACGCGGCCCGCGGTGGGGTGGGTCCTGACGATGTCGATCCGCACGAGCGGGGTTCCCGGCCACAGCTGGGCAATCTCCCCTTCGCGGTCGGCGACGTCGAGTGTCATGCGTCGTTCCCACAGGAGGTGGAGGTCTGGGTCGCGTGTCAAGGGACAGTAGGAACTGCCCAGTGGCGGACATAAGACCTGCCCGCTGACGGTCACGAGAACTGCCCGGTGGTGGCCATGGGATCTGCCCAAAGGGGGCGGCGGCCACCACCGACCAGGTCG
>NZ_BAAGUS010000043.1:0-2640 GCF_054781275.1 Nocardioides ginkgobilobae
TGTCAAGGGACAGTAGGAACTGCCCAGTGGCGGACATAAGACCTGCCCGCTGACGGTCACGAGAACTGCCCGGTGGTGGCCATGGGATCTGCCCAAAGGGGGCGGCGGCCACCACCGACCAGGTCGGTCAGCTCAAGGGGCTCACCCCTTGGCCGGCGAGTGCTTGGGTGAGCCGGATGCTGTCGCCGCTGGTCTGGCAGACGTGGGCGTGGTGCAGGAGTCGGTCGACGGTAGCGGTGGCCAGCGTCTTGGGCATGAGCTCGTCGAACCCGGACGGGTGCAGGTTCGAGCTGATCGCGACCGACCGCTTCTCATACGCGGCGTCCACGAGCCGGTAGAGCCCCTCGGCAGCGTCGGCGGCGACTGGCAAGAGCCCGATGTCGTCGACGATGACCAGGTCGGCTCGTAGGACCCGGGCGATGGCCTTGGTCACGGTGTCGTCGGCACGGTGCCGGCGCAGCAGCACGCCGAGGTCTTCCAGGGTGAACCAGGCGACCTTCAAGCCCTGCTCGACCGCTTGCTGGCCGAGCGCCTCCAGTAAGAACGTCTTCCCGGTCCCCGACGGTCCGCACACGACCAGGTTCTCCCGACGATGGACCCACTCCAGGGTCCGGAGCGCCTGCTGGGTCGGGGCCGGGATCGAGGATGCCTCGGGCTTCCAGGTTTCGAACGTCTTCCCGGTCGGGAACCCCGCAGCCGCTCGGCGGGTCGCCAGTGCGGAGCGTTCCCGGCCGGCGACTTCCTCGGCGAACAGCGCCTTGAGCACTTCGGCCGGCTCCCAGCGTTGCGCCTTCGCGGTCGCGATGACCTCGGGGGCGTGTCGGCGGATGTGCGGTAACCGCAGCCGGCGCAGCAGGTCCTCCAGGTCTGCGGACAACGGCGGTGCTGAAACCGTCTTCATGCGATCACCTCGCCGCTGTCGCTCGACGTGGCGGCCTGCCCGAGTCGGGCCCAGGCGCTGGTGCCCTGGGTCAGGGACGAGTCCTCGCTGGCACGATGCTCACCGGTCTTCGGTGCTCGGGCTCCCCGTCCGTGGTGGTGGTCGAGGATCGAGGACAGGTCGGCTTCGGCGAACCGGCCGTGGACCGCGGCGTGACCCAGTGCCCAGTCGACCTCGACGGGGTCGAACAGCTTGGCCAACGCCAGGGCCTCGCTGATCTTGACGCGCATCCGCGGGGTCCCCGCAGCAGCGGCCTCGACCAGCCACAACCTCGCGCCCTCGCCCAGGTCGAGGAACTCGGCCTCGGCAGCGTTCTTCGCCCGCGGCCGCCGGTCCAGCGGCCCGGACGGGTGGGGCGGGAAGTGGGCGTCGTCGATCTGCGGCGTGCCCGGAGTCGCGCGTGCGTGGCGGGCGACCTCGACCGGCCCGTCGGTGCCGGCGTGGACGAGGATCACCTGCTCATCGGCACCGACACCGTGGGTCCGCACCCACACGGTCTGACCGAGCAGCTGGTGCGGGACGGAGTACTGGCCGGACTCGAAGGTCACCATCGGCGTGTTGACCGGCACCACACGGGTGACCCCGAACGCGACCGTGTGCGGGGTCCTTGCGACGGGGTGCAACCGGGCCTGTTCTTCGGCGAGCATCTCGACCGGCGGTCGCTTCGTGAGCCGATGGGCACGGGTGTTGACCTTCTCGCAGAACGCCACGCAGGCGGCCTCGAGCTCGGCAAAGCTGCCGTACTCACCCAGCAGGTTGGTGTCTCTCGGCACCAGGTCGGCCTTGCTGATCTTCACCGACGACTCGGTCCCGCCCTTCGATGCCGGGTCAGCCGGGACGCAGGTGTGCACGGTCACCGAATAGTGCTCGGCGAACGCCACCAACTGCGGGTTCCTCACCGGGATCCCGGCGATGTGCTCGACCGTGACGGTCTTCTCGTTGTCGGTCAGCACGTAGGTCGGCACCCCACCCAACCGCCGAAAGGTGACATCAAGCGCGGCGAACACGCTGGGCATCGTCTTGTCCCGCAACGGAAGGACGACCCGGAACCTCGACCAGGCCAGCCACGCCACGAACAACACCGTCTTGACCCCGTCGATGACCGGGCCGTCGCCGTAGTCGTACTGCAGCCACATCCCCGGCTCAGTGACCCAGGGCCGGTGCACCCGCACCCGGCCCGCGCGGTAGGCGGCCTTCACGGTCGCGACGGCACGACGGGTCGTGCGCTCGGACCCGGCATACCCGAGTGCGACGAGCTTGTCGTGGGCCACGTCGGCACGGACCTTGCCCTTGGACCGCTCGACCCACTCCTCGACCTTCGGCAGGTACGCATCGATCAACATCGGCCGCTGCGCGGCCTGGTCCAGCTCACCGGCGGCGGAACGTCGATCGACGTAGCGCTTCACGGTGTGGTGCGAGCAGCCGGCCAACTCACCGGCATCGCGCAACGACCCGGTCAGGTCGTAGGCATTCAGGATTTCCATGATCTCCTCGGCAGACTTCAACTCATCCCTTCCTCGGGAGCGATCGGGCGCTTCAGCACCGCTCATCGCACCCGAGGAAGGGGCCTCAACCGCGGACCGCGGCAAGGCAGACGACGTCGTGTCGGGCAGATCCCATGGCCGTCAGTGGGCAGTTCTCATGACCGCCAGCGGGCAGCTTCGTGGCCGTCTCCGGGCAGTTTCTCGCGGCCGCCGACA
>NZ_BAAGUS010000044.1:0-2046 GCF_054781275.1 Nocardioides ginkgobilobae
ACCTGCACCGCCCGGTGCGCTACTCCCGCAAGCTGCGCCGCGTGTTCTACCTGTCCGCGCAGTCAGCGATGATGCGCGAGGGACCCAACCGCGACTACTACCTGAAGAAGCGCAGTGAGGGCGACAAACACGTCCAAGCCCTCATCGCCCTGTCCCGCCGACGAGTCGACGTCCTATGGGCCCTCCTACGCGACAACCGACCCTTCGAGCCCACCCCGCCAGTCCGGAAACAGCTGGCCCAATCGGCTTGACAAAGTCATTGAGAATCCACCGATGATCGACGGTCGTCGAGTGGCGTGAGCGTGCCGTAACGGACGGATGCCCTTGCGGGCTTGAAGAATGGGACTTCTCTACGGTTCCACTCGACGAAGCACGAAGGGCATCCGACAGATGCAACTTTCTCACACCACTGGGGCGACGTCGGCGGTGTTCGATGACCCGAATCTGCTGTCGTCGGCGGGGCTGGTTCCGGTGGTGGCGCTGGCGGAATCGGCGGGGCTCGGATCGCTGGCACAAGACCGTCTGTCGGTGCCGACCGACAAGGGCGCGAACGCGGGATTGAAGGTGACCTCACTGGTCGCCGGGATGGTGGCCGGCGCCGACAGCATCGACGACATGGCGCTGCTGCGACACGGTGGCATGAGCCGGGTCTTCGCCCGCGCATACGCGCCCTCGACCCTGGGGTCGTTTCTGCGGGCGTTCACCTTCGGTCACGTCCGCCAGCTCGACGCGGTGGCCTCCCGGTTCCTGGTCGCGCTCGCGGACCAGGCACCGCTCCTGGGGCAGCCTTCACCGGAGTCCGAGCATGTTCTGGTCGACGTCGACGACACCGTCATCGAGGTCCACGGCTATGCCAAACAAGGTGCCGGGTTCGGCTACTCCGGCGTCCGTGGGCTCAACGCCCTCCTGGCGACAGTGACGACCCCCAACGCCGCACCGGTGGTGGTCGCCCAACGGCTGCGGAAGGGCTCGTGCGGCTCCCCACGCGGCGCGAAACGCCTGGTCGCCGACGCGCTGAAGACCACCGCCGCGCTGACGGACGCAACGCCGCTGGTCCGGGCCGATTCGGCGTTCTACGGGCGTGGCCTGGTCGGCGCCGCGGTCCGGGCCGGTGCCGACGTCTCGGTCACCGTCCGGATGGACAAGGCCGTCAAGGCCGCCATCGCCGCGATCGACGACGACGCGTGGACCACCATCGAGTACACCGACGCCATTTTCGACGAGGCCACCGGATCCTGGGTCTCCCGCGCCGAGGTCGCCGAGGTGCCGTTCACCGCGTTCTCCGCCCAGAAGAAGGCCGACCGAGTGTCGGGCAGGTTGGTAGTCCGACGCATCCCCGACCTCAGCCCGAAGTCGTCTGATGGGCAGGAGACGCTGTTCGACACCTGGCGGTTCCATGCCTTCTTCACCACCACCGACCCCACCGTGCTGGACACCGTCGCAGCCGACAAGACCCATCGTGGGCACGCGGTCATCGAGCAGGTCCACGCCGACCTGAAGAACTCCGCGTTGGCGCACCTGCCCTCTGGCAAGTTCGCGGCGAACGCTGCCTGGCTGGTCCTCGCGGTGATCGCGTTCAACCTCACCCGCGCCGCAGCGACGCTCACCGGCCCGCGATTGGCACGAGCGACCACGGCCACGATCCGCCGCAAGCTCATCACCGTCCCGGCCCGCCTGGCGTCCTCCGCCCGGCGAATCACGCTGCACCTCCCGCGCGCCTGGCCATGGGAACCCGACTGGCTCCGGCTCTTCGGCCACGGCTGCGGTCCGCCCACCGCGGCGCCCACCTGACCAACCGCCGAGCGATCGGCCCGCCCGGACCCCGAGTGGAACCACCTGACAGCGAGGTCAGGCCCCCACCCCTGCGGTCATGCCGCCAGCGACAACCTCAGCCAGCCGGGACCCGTTGCCGCTGCCGGTCGGTGGATTCTCAATGACTTTGTCAAGGCGTTGCGGGCAGTTCCTTCCTTGACGGCGGGGCGGCCTCGAAGGGTCGGTTGTCACGCAGCAGTGCCCATAGGACGTCGACGCGGCGGCGTGCCAGGC
>NZ_BAAGUS010000045.1:0-1921 GCF_054781275.1 Nocardioides ginkgobilobae
ACAACACCCGCCGCCGGCACAGCTGGTGCGGCTACCTGTCCCCATCCACCTACGAGGCCCACCGGGACGCTACGCTGCCAACCGCCGCGTAATCACACCCCGTGTCCAAGATCCGGGGGTAAGGCCCTCCCCCACAAGCACCTCGAGCCGACGACCCGCGCCGCATACCTGTCGAACTGCAACAAACACTTCTTCCCGGCCTTCGGGGACCGCCCCATAGGGCGGATACCCCCCACGACCATCCAGGCGTGGGTCACGACGGCGGTCGAATCCGGGCTGTCTGCGCGATCGATCAGGAAGTACCACGTGATGCTCAGCTCGGTCTTCGAGCGAGCTGTACGCGACGGCATGCTGCCTCGCAATCCGTGTGCTCACACCGAGATGCCCAAAGTGCGTGGCAGCATCCAGAGGACCTTGACTCCCGAGGAGTTCGAAGCCCTGCTTGCGGCCATCCCACCCGAGTACTGCCTGCTCGTCGAGACGGCGATCGAGACCGGCGCCCGGTGGGGAGAGGCCATCGCCCTGCGGCCCCGGCACATCGACTTCCTCAATCGGCGCCTCACCATCGAGGAGACTGTCCAGGAGGTCACGAAGAAGATCTCCCCCACTGGCGAGCGGTACCTCTTCAAGCCGTATCCCAAGAGCGGCAATCCACGCCGCTTCGCCGTCACCCAGGACTGGGTGAACTCAGTCTCGCAGCACATCGCGGCTCGGCAGATCGGCAGGGACGACCTTCTCTTCGCGACCAGCGTCGGCACGCCCATCTCGCGCAACACCTTCAGGAGCCGCGTCTGGTTGCCTGCCGTCGCCGCCTGCGGTGTCGACTTTCCCGTGCGCTTCCACGACCTCCGCCACGCCCACGCGTCCTGGCTGCTCGCCGGCGGGTCAGACCTCAAGAGCGTCATGGATCGCATGGGCCACGCCCAGATCCAGACGACCCAGCGCTACCTCCATGCCTTCGACGACGCCGATGACAAGAACCTCGAGGCGCTCACCAGTTTCCGGAGTCGCTCGCAGCGCCGCCTCGGATGACACCTACGAACCTTTGGATGGACCTTTAGCGCAGTCGCCAGGTCACTGGCGACCAAAGGCGGCAGGGACCTCACTTAACGCACAGCAGCGAAGCAGCCGAATAAGCCAGACAAGCAGTGCGGGCACCTCGGTCCGAGGACAGAATCACGCACCACCTGCGATCATTGCAGCGTCAGTCGCAGCGGAGCTGTTTTGTACTCCTGTGTCTCCCTCCCGCCGAGCGGAGCATTTCCGACATGAGGTAGCAGCTAGATGTTCAGTGGGCTCTGGTCATGGGGCGGAAACCGCTACGGCCAACTTGGCGACGGAACGCGCGTAGATCGCGACCTCCCAATCCCTATTTTCCCTCTCAGTGGCGCCACAGCCATCTGCACTGAATACAACTGGGGATGCGCGCTGAAGGCTGACGGCACGGTGTGGACCTGGGGTCAAAACATGTTCTCGCAGCTGGGCGACGGAACCCAGAACGACCGTCACATGCCAGCGCCCATCGCAGGGTTCGGTGACGTCAGGTTGATCGCTACAGATTCGAGTACGGGGTACGCCGTCAAGTCGGACGGGACCGTGTGGACCTGGGGAAGCAACCCGGTAGTACCCCACGTGGGCGTCGGACCGGACATCTACAACTACAGGCCGCGCAGGATCGACGGTCTGAGCAAGGTTCGGGCAATCTCCGTCCAATCCGACGTGCTGTTCGCCTTGCGCAGCGATGGATCGGTGTGGGCATGGGGAAACGAGCGAACCTGGGGACCAGGCTATAACGGGCTCTTCACAGTTGAGGGTGTAGCGGACGACGCGGCCGGGGTCGGCGCGTCGGTGCCGGGATAGAGGTCGAGGTCTTTCGAAGATGGCGGTTCCTACGCCAGCCACCCGAAAGACCTCGACGTGC
>NZ_BAAGUS010000046.1:0-1492 GCF_054781275.1 Nocardioides ginkgobilobae
GGCTCTTCGTACCTGCGGTGGGAGTGGGTGAGCGACTTGGCATGACGCGGTCGGGGTGAATGGGGTCGAGGCCCTCCAGGATCGGGAGCGACCAAGCTGCCCAACCGGAAGGCCTCGACGATGCTCGAGCCTACGGCGTGCGACCGTTCACGCCCGCGCCCTGAACACCCCTGCTACTGCCAGCGATGCGACTTGTTGGTCGGCCTGGCTGGCTTCCACGTCATCGACGTCAGCCAAGACGCCGGCGCTGTCCGCGTCGTGGTCGAGACACCCGCCCAGCAGACGGGCTGCCGCGCGTGCGGGGTGATCGCCCACAGTCACGGCCGCCGCGAGGTGCGCCTGATCGACGTGCCCTGCTTCGGGCGCCCGGTCACGCTCATCTGGCGCAAGCGGACCTGGCGTTGTGCGGAGGAGAAGTGCTCGACGAAGTCGTTCACCGAACAGCGTCTCGACCTGGCCGGACCCAGGGCGTTGCTGACAGTGCGCGCCTGCTGGTGGGCCATCACCCAACTGCGGGGCGAGCACGCCTCGATCGCTGGGCTGGCCCGTCAGCTCGGCACGACGTGGCGCACGGTGTGGCGCTCGATCCAGCCGCTGCTGGAAGCGATGGCCGCCGAGGAGGGCCGCTTCACCGACGTCACCTCGCTTGGGGTCGATGAGCACATCTGGCACCACGTCTCCACCAAGCCCATCGACCAGGGCGGCCGCGGGCCCAAGGAGCTGACCGGGATGGTCGACCTGTCGCGTGACCAGCACGGACGCGTCCGCGCCCGGCTGCTGGACCTGGTCCCGGGCCGGTCCGGCAAGGCCTACGCCGACTGGCTGCAAGAGCGTGGCGAGGAGTTCCGACGTGGGGTGAAGGTCGCAGCCTTGGACCCCTTCCACGGCTACAAGACTGCTATCGCCGACCAGCTCCAGGACGCCGTCGCGGTCCTGGATGCCTTCCATGTCGTCAAGCTCGGCACCGCCGCGGTCGATGAGTGCCGACGCCGCGTCCAGCAAGAGACCCTCGGGCACCGAGGCCGCAAGGGCGACCCGCTCTACGGCATCCAGAAGCTGCTGCGAGCTGGGGCTGAGAAACTCACCGACAAGCAGTGGACCCGTCTGGAGAAGGCGATCGCCGCGCGACCCGAGGAACACCTGCAGGTCTGGATCGCCTGGTCCTGCGCCCAGCAGCTGCGAGCTGCCTACCGCCACCGCGACCCCGCCCAGGGCCGCAAGATCGCCGAGAAGATCCTGGCGTCCTTCCCGACCTGCCCGGTCCCCGAGATCGCCCGACTCGGCCGCACCCTGAAGCGGTGGTCGGCGGCGTTCTTGGCCTACTTCGACACCGGCCGCTCCAACAACGGCGGCACCGAAGCCATCAACGGCCTCATCGAGCTCCACCGCCGCGTCGCCCGCGGCTTCCGCAACTACAACAACTACCGGCTACGCATGCTCCTCATCGGCGGAGGACTCGACACCCTCATCCCCACCTGAAGTACGAAGAGCC
>NZ_BAAGUS010000047.1:0-1460 GCF_054781275.1 Nocardioides ginkgobilobae
GGCTCTTCACAGACCGGGGTGTAGTAGGGGTCTGAAGCCGCCGGTCTCAAGCAGGCTCCTGGCGATGTAGTTGGTCAGGTTGCGGAACCCGAGCGCTGATCCGCGTAGGTGCTCGAGCCGTCCGTTGATGGCCTCGGTGGGTCCGTTGCTGGTGCCGGGGCGGTCGAAGTAGGCCAAGACGTCCTCGGCGCGCTTCTTGAGGGTCCGGCCCAGGGTGATGACCTCGACCAGCGCCTTCGGGACGCCGGTGCTGACCGATTCGATGAGCTTGGTCATGAGCTCGCGGCCGCGGCGTCGGTCTGGTTCGCGGTAGGCGGTGATCATCCGCTGGTAGATCCCCCAGGTCGCCTCGACCTCGACGTGCCTGTCGTCGGCGAACAAGGCGCGCAGCCGGTCGGCTTGCTTGTCGGTGAGCAGGTCAGACCCGGTGTGCAGGGTCCGGCGGGCTCGGTACAACGGATCGTTGCGGCGGCCGCGGTGGCCGTGGAGGTCTTGTTGGACCCGGCGTCGGCACCGGTCCAAGGCATCACCGGCCAGGCGCACGACGTGGAAGGGGTCCATGACCGCGACCGCGTCGGGGAGTTCCTCGACCGCGGCGGTCTTGAAGCCGGTGAACCCGTCCATCGCCACCACCTCCACGCCCTGACGCCAGTCCTCAGGACGGGCTGCGAGCCAGGTCTTGAAGACCTTCTTCGACCGCCCCTCGATCATGTCCAGCAGCCTGGCGGGGCCGGTGCCGGCGCGCACCGCGGTCAGGTCGATGACCACGGTGACGTACTTGTCGCCGCGTCTGGTGTGGCGCCACACGTGCTCATCGACCCCGATCGCGGTGACACCGTCGTAGCGGTGCTCATCGTCGATCAGCACCCGCCTGCCCTCGGCCAGGACGGCGTCGTTGGCGGTGCCCCACGCGACCCCGAGGCCCTCGGCGACGCGGCTCATCGACAGGTGCCCGACCACGATCGCCTCCAGCGCCCACCGCAGCCCGCGACGAGACAGCTTGGCCCTTGGCTCGGCGGCACGGTGGGTGTCTTGGCGCCACACGTGTTTGCACTCGATGCAGCGGTAGCGGCGCACGGTGATGCGAAGCGTGGTGGGTCGCCACCCGAACGGCTCATGGGCCAGCTCGCGGATCACGGTGTCGCGCGGCGCCCCCTGCCCGCCGCAGCGGCGGCACCACCTCTCAAGTGAGCCTTCGGGCTCGACGACCTTGCAGGCCAGGATCGCCCGCTTCGCCTCGAGCCGTTGACCGGTCACGATCAGCCCGAGCTCATCGAGGCGGCAGAAGGTCGTCAGATCAGCGCAAGCGAAGGCGCCCGCACGGGTAGCGTCGTGCACGTCGAGGTCTTTCGGGTGGCTGGCGTAGGAACCGCCATCTTCGAAAGACCTCGACCTCTATCCCGGCACCGACGCGCCGACCCCGGCCGCGTCGTCCGCTACACCCTCAACTGTGAAGAGCC
>NZ_BAAGUS010000048.1:0-1299 GCF_054781275.1 Nocardioides ginkgobilobae
GAGGGTCGTGACTCCGGCACCGACTGTCGGCCTGCTGGCCTGACTATCAATTGGACCGTCCGACCCTCGGGGTCCCGCTCGCCGGCCGGGCGGACATGACCTCATAAGAGCCTGGCGAAGCCTCATCAGTGTCCTGTCTGCTCGCCCGACCGGCGTCGACCAACCGAATCGACACGGAAGGCAGTTTCATCATGACAGTGACCGCGATAGCCCCGGGCACGATCATCGGCGGGATCGACACCCATGCCGACACCATCCACGTCGCAGCAATCGATCCCTGGGGCCGCCAGCTCGGCGACCAGGAGTTCCCGACCACCCCGACCGGCTACAGCGATGCGCTGGAGTTCCTCAGCAGCCACGGCCAGGTGATCGGTCTCGGCATCGAGGGCACCAGCTCATACGGCGTCGGCATCACCCGCGCAGCCCTCGCCGCGGACCTGACTGTTCACGAAGTTCTCCGCCCCGAACGAGCCGTGCGTCGACGAGAGGGGAAGTCCGATCCGATCGACGCCTACCAAGCAGCACACGCGGTTCTCGCTGGCCGAGCGACCGCAGCCGCCAAGAAGGCCGACATCACCGCACTGCGCGCCCTGCACAACGCGCGACGCTCAGCGGTCAAGGCCAGGACCGCCGCGCAGGTCCAGATCGGTCAGCAACTGATCACCTCACCGGTGCGCCTGCGAGAGAAGTACCGAAACCTGACATCGGCACGGCTGGTCCAAGCACTAGGCAGCTGCCGCCCGGGCAACCACGCCGACCTCGAGGAGCGCCTCGTTCTGACCGCACTGAAGTCGCTGGCCCAACGCCACCACGCCCTGACGAAGGAGATCGCCAAACTCGACGCCGAGCTGACCTCGCTGATCGAGCAGACCGCGCCCCACCTGCTGCACCTGCACGGCGTAGGCAACTACACCGCCGCGCAGATGTTGATCACCTCCGGCGGCAACCCCGACCGGCTCCGCACCGAAGCCTCCTTCGCGGCCCTATGCGGTACCGCCCCGGTGCCAGCATCCTCGGGGAAGACCACCCGCCACCGACTCTCCCGCGGCGGCGACCGCCGAGCGAACCACGCCCTGCACACAATTGCGCTGGCGCGCATGCGCAATCACCCGCCGACCAAGGCCTTCGTCAAACGGCAGCGAGACCAAGGCCGCTCGACCCCCGAGATCCTGCGACTGCTCAAGCGAGCAATCGCACGCGAGATGTTCAAGCAGCTGACCCGTCCACACCAGGACCTCGGCGTCCACGATCTGCGCCCAGCCCGACAAGCCAAGAACATCACCATCGGCGCGGCCGCCG
>NZ_BAAGUS010000049.1:0-1294 GCF_054781275.1 Nocardioides ginkgobilobae
GGGACTGCTGCACGATCAGGTGACAGTTCGGGTTAGGCAGCCTGGACGGCTTTGGTGGTCATGATGGTTTCGTACTCGACGGGGGTCAATCGTCCGAGACCGGGCTGTCGACGGCGCCGGTGGTAGGTGCGCTCGATCCAGGTCACGATCGCGATCCGCAGGTCCTCGCGGGTGGCCCAGGAGCGGCGGTCTAGGACGTTCTTCTGTAGGAGCGCGAAGAAGCTCTCCATGGCGGCGTTGTCGCCCGCGGCACCTACTCGGCCCATCGAGCCGACCATGGCGTGGTGGTTCAGGGCGTGGACGAATCTCCGGCTTCGAAATTGCGATCCTCTGTCGGTGTGGACGATGCAGCCGGCGACCTCACCGCGCCTGGCGACGGCGTTGTTGAGAGCCGCAACCGCTAGGTGCGACTTCATCCTGGAGTCGATGGAGTAGCCCACGATCTTGTTGGAGCAGACGTCCTTGAACGCGCACAGGTAGAGCTTGCCTTCGCGGGTCCAGTGCTCGGTGATGTCGCCGACCCACAGCTGGTTGGGCTCCTCGGCGGTGAAGGCGTGGCGGGTCACGCCGTGCTTGTCGATGACCGCGCACAGGTCGTCGTGGACCGGCGGGCCGGGTTTGTAGGCCTTGCCCTTCTTGGGTTTGCCGAAGGCGCTCCACCAGCCGTTGGTCGAGCAGATGCGCCACGCGGTCCGCTCGCACATGGCCTCCCCGGCCTCGGCTGCCTCGTCGATGAGGAACCGGTAGCCGAACTCGGGGTCCTCGCCGTGGGCGTCGAACAGTGCGTTGGCGCGGTAGGCCTCGACCAGCTCGGCGTCGGTGACCGGGCAGGCCAGCCAGCGGTAGTAGGGCTGGCGGGCGATCTTGAGTACCCGGCACGTCACCGTGACGGGGACACCGTCAGCGGCCAGCTCGCGGACGAGCGGGTACATCATTTTCCCGGCAGGTTCGCCTGGGAGAGGTAGGCAGCAGCACGGCGCAGGACCTCGTTCTCCTGCTCCAGCAACCGGATCCGCTTCTTCGCCTCACGCAGCTCTGTGTTCTCTGCCGCGGTGGTCCCGGGCTTGATGCCGTCCTCGACATCGGCGCTCTTGAGCCAGTTGGTCAGGCAGGACTCGCTGATGCCGAAGTCGGCAGCGATCTGCTTGAGGTGGACACCCGGCTCACGGTTCCTCGCCACGCGCACGACGTCGTCGCGGAACTCCTTGGGGTAGGGCTTGGGCACAGCGCACATCCTTCCAGCGGCACCTCTCGGCACCACAGATCAGATGTCACCTATCCGTGCAGCAGTCCC
>NZ_BAAGUS010000050.1:0-1262 GCF_054781275.1 Nocardioides ginkgobilobae
TGACGGCGGATTCAGGGGGCGGTCGCAACACCGGCTGTCTGGTTGTCGGCGAGCAACTTAGCGAAGACCTCGGCGGGGGTGTAGAAGCCGAGTCGTTTGCGGGGGCGGTCGTTGAGTTGCTTGGCGATGGCCTGCAGGTCGTCGTGGGTGTGGACTGAGAGGTCGGTGCCCTTGGGCATGTACTCGCGCAGCAGACCGTTGGTGTTCTCGTTGCTGGGACGCTGCTGGGGGCTGTAGGGGTCGGCGAAGTAGACGTCGATGCCGGTGGCCGCGGTGATGTCCTTGTGGCGGGCCATCTCGCTGCCGCGGTCCCAGGTCAGGGTCTTGGCGAACCACTTGGGGAGCTGGGACATCTCGGCCGACACCGCGGCCGCGACCTTGTCGGCGGCCCAGCCGTCGGGCAGGTGGATGAGGGTCACGAAGCCGGAGTGGCGTTCCACGATGGTCCCGACCGCAGAGTTCGACGCCAGCGATCCCTTGATCAGGTCGCCTTCGTGGTGGCCCGGAATGAGTCGTCCCTCGACTTCGTCGGGGCGCTCGTGGATCGAGACGGCGTCCTTGATGCCGCGTGTGCGGGGGCCGCGCTGTCCTCGGGGTCGGCGGGTGGTGCGGCCGCTGCGCAGCTCGGCTTTGAGTTCGCGGGTCAGCTCACCGCGGGGGTAGACGAACAGCGATTGGTAGATCGTCTCGTGGCTGATGCGCATGGACTCATCGTCGGGGAAGAGCACCCGCAGGCGCCCAGCGATCTGCTCTGGGGAGAGGCGCTGCTTGAGCAGGTAGCGCACCCACGCGCGTAGTCGCGGGTTGGCAGCGATCTTGGAGCACTTGGGTCGCCGCTGGCGGATCCAGGCCTGGGTGTGGGCGCGATGGGGCAGGTAGTGCCCGCTCTTCGGGTCTCGGTTTCGGAGCAGTTCTCGACTGATGGTCGACGGGGCGCGGCGCAGGTGGCGAGCGATCCCGCGCACCGACCACCCCAGGTCATGCAGCCGAGCAATCTCGCGCCGTTCGTCTTCGGATAGGTATCGGCTGTCGTACTCGGCCGCCGCAGGTCTGGGCACGCCACCGAGCCTGACCTGGATGCGGTACACCGTCCGCGTGCACACGCCGGCACGCTCGGCGATGAGCGCACGCTTCTCACCGCGCCGCAGTAGGGAGTGGATCAGGTCTAGCTGGTCATCAGAGATCGTCGGGTTCCGTGCCCACATGTCGCATCCCCTTGGGGGTAGGGGGTGTTGCGACATTCCTTTGACCTCACCGACCCG
>NZ_BAAGUS010000051.1:0-1255 GCF_054781275.1 Nocardioides ginkgobilobae
GCGACTGGTGGCGACGTACTCGCGCTCCGGCCGCGGTGTCCTGCCGGCGGCATCCAAGACGGCGGCGATCCGAGCAAGCATGTCGTCTCGGATTCGCTCGGTTGCGCCTCTCGCGCAGCTAGGTTGAGGACATGACGTACAACACTGGCAGTTTCCGCTCCGCGATCGACGGAATCGAGTTGGCGACGTACTCGTGGGACGCCGTCCCCGCTGCGGACTCGCCCCGTGGCGTCGTCCAGGTCGCCCACGGACTGGCTGAGCACTCCGCGCGCTACGACCGCCTCGCGACCGCGCTGAATCAGGCGGGCTTCCTCGTCCGCGCCACCGACCACCGCGGGCACGGCGGCTCGATCCACGCGGCCCCAGGCGACTTCGGCGATGCGGGCTTCGACGGAGTCATCGCCGACGTCGCGTCGTACGGCGCCTCGCTCGCAGGGGAGGGCCTCCCGGTGTTCATAGTGGCGCATTCGATGGGGTCCTTCGCCGCGCAGGTGGTGCTCCTTGAGCACTCGGACCAGTACGCCGGCGTGGTGCTGTCCGGCTCGACGGCCTTGGACGCGCTCGCGGCCGCCATGGCCGACGCCCCGAAGGACGGCCCAGCCGGGCTCGAAGCCTTCAACGCCGCGTTCGAGCACCGCACGGGCTACGAGTGGCTCTCGCGCGATGAGGCCGAGGTCGACAAGTACGTCGCCGACCCGCTGTGCGGCTTCGACCTGCCCGAGTGGACAGTGCCGTCGCTGTTTGCCCCCGCAGGGCAGCTCGTGGTTCCCGAAGGCGTGCGGCCGGACCTGCCCCTCCTGATCGCCTCCGGCACGGACGACCCGCTTGCTGGAGGAGGACAGCTCGTCGAGTTGCTCGGTCAGCGCTATCGCGACGCTGGGCTGACCGACGTCACGGTGAGGACCTACCCCGGCGCTCGGCACGAGATCTTCAACGAGCTCAATCGCGACGATGTGACCGCCGACGTCGTGGCATGGCTGGTCGCCCACGCCTGAGCCCGCCCGGCCCCCGGCAGACGCCTCACACCGCTCCGGATGCAAAGATCGCGCCGCCGCGCTTGTCCTGCTCAACCGCCGCGGCCATAAGTTAGCGGAACGCGTTGCCGCCGACGCGACACGCACCGGCGACATCGTCTGGAGGTCCGCCGGTCCTTCGGCACCATCAGTGCTCGCCCTACTGCGCGACCTCGAAACCGTCGGTTTCGCAGATGCTCCGCGAGTGGTCGGCGATGGCTACGCCCCTGACGGGCAGATGG
>NZ_BAAGUS010000052.1:0-1091 GCF_054781275.1 Nocardioides ginkgobilobae
CTAGGTGTACTGACCACGGACGTTAGGTACGGCGTGCCTGCTGGACGATGACGAAGACCTCCGGGTGAGGTGTGAAGCGACCAAGCATCCACTCGCTCACGAAACTCCGGAGGTCTTCGTGTCTCACGCTAACGCCTGCCTGACCCCTGCCGGCCGCTTGCGGCTGGCCCAGCTCGTCGTGGACAAGGGATGGACGCTGCGGCGTGCCGCCGAAAGGTGGAACTGCTCAGTCACGACCGCCAAGCGATGGGCCGACCGCTACCGCGTCCAGGGCCGCGACGGGATGGTCGACCGGTCCTCACGCCCGAAGACCTCGCCACGGCGCACACCCTCGCGGGTCGAGCGACGGGTGCTCGGGCTGCGGGTCTCTCGGCGCTGGGGACCGGCTCGCATCGCCTACCGGCTGAAGATGGCGGTCTCGACCGTGCACAAGATCCTGCGCCGTTACGGCTGCCCGCCGCTGGCATGGACCGACCCGGCGACCGGGGTCCGCATCAAGTGGTCACGGAAGAGGGCGCACTCCTACGTGCACGAGGCTCCTGGCGACCTGGTCCACGTCGACATCAAGAAGCTCGGCCGGATCCCCGACGGCGGCGGCTGGCGCGTCGTCGGGCGCCAGGCCGGGCGCAAGAACTCTGGACAGCGCGGCAACGGCTACTGGTACATCCACAACGCCGTCGACGACTGCTCCCGGCTGGGCTACAGCGAACTCCTCACCGACGAGAGGAAGGAGACCGCCGCAGAGTTCTGGAAGCGCGCCAACGCCTACTTCGAAGCCGCTGGCATCACGGTGAAGCGAGTGCTCACCGACAACGGCTCCTGCTACCGATCCAAGCTCTTCGCCGAGGCCCTCGGCGAGGACATCGCCCACAAGCGAACCCGCCCCTACAGGCCCCAGACCAACGGCAAGGTCGAGCGGTTCAACCGCACCATGCTCGAGGAATGGGCCTACGCCCGCGCATACGGCTCCGAGTCAGAACGAGCAGCCAGCTTCACCGACTGGCTCCACACCTACAATCACCACCGCGGTCACACCGCACTCGGTGGCAAGTCACCGGCCGACCTCGTACCCAACCTGCGTGGACAGAACA
>NZ_BAAGUS010000053.1:0-1065 GCF_054781275.1 Nocardioides ginkgobilobae
GGGCCTTACCCCCGGATCTTGGACACGGGGTGTGATTACGCGGCGGTTGGCAGCGTAGCGTCCCGGTGGGCCTCGTAGGTGGATGGGGACAGGTAGCCGCACCAGCTGTGCCGGCGGCGGGTGTTGTAGCGGACGAGCCAGCGGAAGACCTGACGGCGGCAGGTCAGCTCGTCGGGCCAGCAGGCTGCGTCTTGGAGGACCTCGCGCTTCATCGTGGCGTTGAACGACTCGGCGAGTGCGTTGTCCGCCGAGGTGCCGACGGCGCCCATGGACTGGATGACGCCGAGCCTGCTGCAGAGCTTGGCGTAGGCCCGGGAGCAGTAGACCGACCCGTGGTCGCTGTGGAAGATCGCGCCCTTGAGGGTGCCCCGGGTCGCGGCAGCCGCCTTCAGAGCGTCCTCGACGAGCTCGGTGCGCATGTGGTCGGCGACCGCCCAGCCGGCGAGCCGGCGGCTGTAGCAGTCGATCACGGTCGCCAGGTAGAGGTTCGTGCCGTCGGCCAACGGCAGGTAGGTGATGTCGCCGACGTAGCGTCGGTTCGGCGCCTCGGCGGTGAAGTCCCGCTTGAGCAGGTCGGGGGGCGTCTGGCCCGACGGTTCGGGGATGGTGGTTCGCACCCGGCGCTTCTTCACGTAGCCGCGGATGCCCTCGGCCCGCATCACCCTGGCCACGCGCTTGTGGTTCACCCGCTCGCCGGCAGGCGTGTTGTCGTTGAGCTCAGCGGTGATCCGCGGCGCCCCCTGGGTGTTGTCCTCGGCATGGACGGCCCTGATCCGGGTCGCGAGCTCGGCATCGACCCGAGCCCGCTCCTCGCGCGCGGGGGCCGCCTTGAGCCAGGCGTAGTAGGAGGAGCGCTCGACCTCGACGAGCTCGCACAGTCGCTTCACCTCGAAGGTGGCGGAATTGTCGGCGACGAACTGGAAGCGACTCACCAGCGCGTCTCCCCGGCGAAATACTTGGCCGCCCGCTGGAGAATCTCCCGCTCGGTGGCGAGCTTCGTGGTCTCGACCTCGAGTTCGTTCACTCTTGCTTCGAGTCGGGCGATCTTCTGTTCGGATGTTTCAT
>NZ_BAAGUS010000054.1:0-939 GCF_054781275.1 Nocardioides ginkgobilobae
CTTGGCCGCAGTCAGGGCACCCACCCCGGGCATGGCCAGCAACGTTGGTGCGGCCTTCTCGACCAGCCCAGCGATGCGCCGCTCGAGCTCGTTGATCCTCACCGTCAGGTCGACGACGTCAGCGAGCTCGTCACGAGCAAGCTCCGCCACGATCCCGGGCACGGCTGCCAGCCGATCGGCGAGGATCTGCTGGTGCTTGGCCAGGTCCAGCGAGCGCTTCTTTGGCGCCCAGGCGGGGTCGATCTCGTGAACCCGCCACAGCAGCCGGTTGATCGTGGCAGTGCGGTGTTTGACCAGGTCATCGCGCCTGTCGACGAGCAGCTTCAACTCCCGCGAGGCCTCGTCGTGGGAGGCGACCGGCAGATCCGGCTCCCGCAACGCGGCACGGGCGACGGCAGCTGCGTCGATCGGGTCCGACTTCCCACGGGTGCGGGCGATGCGGCGCTGCTCAGCCATCATCTTCGGTGGCACCCGCACCACCGACTGACCAGCGGTCAGCAGGTCACGCTCAAGGCGCGCCGAGAGGTGGCGGCAGTCCTCGATCGCCCACAGCAGCTCGGTTCCGAACCGCTCGCGCGCCCAGGCGACCGCCTCGCGATGGCCGACCGAATCAGCATCGAACGTCCTGTGGCCGAGCTCGCGACCGGCCTGGTCGACCGCGACGAACGTGTGCGTCCGCTTGTGCACGTCGGTCCCAACAACAACCATGGTGGTTGCCTCCTTCACTCAGATGCGAGGACGGTTGGACCGGTCGGCGGACACATCTCAGTCGGGGCGACGCCACGCTCCTATCAAGTCACGCCGGCCGGTCCTTCACACCCGATGCCGGCAAAACGCATGCTCATCAACCCGAAGGCGACAATGAACCTATGAGCCAGACACCGGGTGCTCAGGATCCAACCAGCCGCTGATCGCGGCGAGCCTCACCCTGACACTGAC
>NZ_BAAGUS010000055.1:0-850 GCF_054781275.1 Nocardioides ginkgobilobae
CTCGTACAAGTCGACGGCCTGACGACGGAACTCCTCGGAGTAGTTCTTCCTGGCCATGATTCCTGGATCATCTCGCTTCCCCAGCAGGTGCTGGATTCAGCGTGTCCAAGAACCAGGGTCAGGCCCCGGAGCCACTCGTCGATGACGTAACTCCTGAAGGTGATGTTGCTGCGAGCGACGTCGAACCAGCGCCCTTCCTCCAAGAGGTTCTCCTGGCGCTCGGCCTCGCGCTGCGCCTCACGCCGAGTCTTGAAGCCGCTGACGGACCGTTGGCGACCGTCGAGGTCACGGTAGACACCGGTGAAGCTCTTCCCGCGAGGACCAGATCGATCGAGGGTCCAGGCCATGGGTGCTCCCACCAATCTGTCGGCAATTTGTCGGCAAACACTGCGAGACACAGTGATTTGACATGATCCGTGGTGAGACGTCCATTGTGGCTCTGACCTGCGGATATGGTCGAAATCTACCCGATCTGAGCGTGACTGAGAACCGCCTGGATAGCGGCTCATAACCCAGAGGTCGCAGGTTCAAATCCTGCCCCCGCTACAAAGTAAAACCGCAGGTCAGAAGCCGTTCCTGGTGCAAGTCAGGGGCGGCTTTCTGCATGTCCCACTGGCTTTGACTACCAATCTGACTACCAGACGGTCGGGATTCGTAGCAGGGCGGCCGTCCCGGCCCAAGCGTCAGGGCCAGGTCAGGGGATGGTGACGTCGGCACTGGCCCGAGGGCCTTACCCCCGGATCTTGGACACGGGGTGTGATTACGCGGCGGTTGGCAGCGTAGCGTCCCGGTGGGCCTCGTAGGTGGATGGGGACAGGTAGCCGCACCAGCTGTGCCGGCGGCGGGTGTT
>NZ_BAAGUS010000056.1:0-808 GCF_054781275.1 Nocardioides ginkgobilobae
CGACCTGGTCGGTGGTGGCCGCCGCCCCCTTTGGGCAGATCCCATGGCCACCACCGGGCAGTTCTCGTGACCGTCAGCGGGCAGGTCTTATGTCCGCCACTGGGCAGTTCCTACTGTCCCTTGACAGTCGCGCGTGCCGCAGGTCGTATGGACGTCGAGCCAGCACGGTGTCGATCTGGGAGGGGGCCAGGGCCTCGACGCGCGCACGCGCCCACGCTCTACCTATGGTCTCGGGTGACACGAGCGCGGTGTACGGCGGGCTCAAGGGTTTCCCGGCCTTGCCCGTCCGCGCGACGAACAGGTGTCCGTCGGGGCCGCAGGACCAGGTGTTCACATGCGAGCGGAGGATCTTGATCGCTCGCGCATTCAGCGGCACACGGCGAGTGTCCGACCGCGAGCGGTGCTTCAACGGGGGTTGCTCGCGGTGTCCTTCAGCAGCTCCAGCGCACGCCTGCTGGCCTTGAGCTCGGTCTCGAGGTCGGCGATGCGCTTGCGCGCTGCGACCAACTCGGCATTCTCGGCTGAGGTCAGACCGGGAGCGAGTCCCTTGTCGATCCTGTCCTGGCGACGCCAGACGTAGATCGAGGCCTCGCTGATCCCTAAGTCGTACGCGACCTGAGCGACCGAGCGCCCTTCCTCAAGCAAGTCGATCACCTTGCGACGAAACTCCGGCGGATAACCGGCTCTTCGTACTTCAGGTGGGGATGAGGGTGTCGAGTCCTCCGCCGATGAGGAGCATGCGTAGCCGGTAGTTGTTGTAGTTGCGGAAGCCGCGGGCGACGCGGCGGTGGAGCTCGATGAGGCCGTT
>NZ_BAAGUS010000057.1:0-776 GCF_054781275.1 Nocardioides ginkgobilobae
CGATCCCGATCCGCGACAGCCCGGCCAGCTGGTCGACGCATCCGCCGGTATCGGCCCAGACCCGGGTGATGATCGACCCGACGGTGCGCCACGCGATGCGCATCAACACCGTCGCGGCGCTCTTGGAGGTCTGGGTGGCCAGCCAGGCCACGGTGGCGTCGAAGTCGCGGGTGTGGCCGGCGTCGTGGCGCGCCCACGGCACGTGCGCGACCACGACCCCGTGGACCGGGCAGGACACCCGGGGCGCGTCGGCTTCGATGAACGTCGTGACGGTGCCCAGGTCCAGCGAGCGCCACCGGCGTCGACCACGACCCGCGTCGTAGACCCTGCCCCGGCGTAGACAGTGTCCGCATCGGTTGCGCGACTTCGCCACCGGCCGGACATGGACGACCACACACCCGTTTCCGTCGTCGTGTTCCTCGTCGTGTTCGACGGCTTCGATGACGCTCTTCTCGATACCCAGCAAGGCACGCCATAGGCTGCGTTCACGCACGCCGTTCTCCTGCTCCTGGTGACTGTTCTTCGACAGCTCAGAAACCTAGACAGAGAACGGCGTGCGCTCATTCAGGCGCGATCACAGCACCCACACATGCAGCAGAAGAGCCCGGGTCACCGTCGAATCAGTGCCGGGTCACCGTCGAATCAGTGCCGGGTCGGTGAGGTCAAAGGAATGTCGCAACACCCCCTACCCCCAAGGGGATGCGACATGTGGGCACGGAACCCGACGATCTCTGATGACCAGCTAGACCTGATCCACTCCCTACTGCGGCGCGGTG
>NZ_BAAGUS010000058.1:0-732 GCF_054781275.1 Nocardioides ginkgobilobae
CTGTGGGCGTAGTCGAAAGCCCGCTCCAGTGCGGGGAAGTAGCCGCTGAGCACGTCGCGGAGCCGGTTGATCAGCCGGACCCGGTCAGCGACCAGGTCGGTGCGGTGGGTAACCAGCAGCCGCAGCTCGGTCACCAGCGTCGCGGCGACCTCGACCTCGGTCAGATCGCCGCGTTGGCGAACGGTCTCGGCGATGACGTAGGCGTCACGGGCATCGGTCTTGGCCTCACCGCGGTAGGTGTCGGCCATCTTGTTCGCGACCCGGCCGGGTACGTACTTAACCTTCTGGTCATGCGCCGCGAGCAGCGCCAGCAGCAGCCCGGACATCGTGCCGGTCACGTCCACTGCCCAGGTCACCTGCTCGGCGCGAGAACAGACCTCGCCGATCGCCTCCAGAATCGTGGTCTCATCGTTGATGACCTTGTTTGACCACAGGGTCGTCCCATCCTCGGCGATCAGGCACACCCAGTGGTGACCCTTGCCGACGTCGACTCCTGCCCAGCCTTGCGGGACTGGCTTCATTCCCATCGCTCCCCTCGAACCGTTCGACTCCATCATCGGCCCGAAGAGCTCCTCGCTGGCGGATCCGTAAACAGCGACCAGAACGCGCATCTCAATCAGCAGCCAAGGCGCCCCAGGAGAAGCCGGGCGGCCAATCCACCGGAGCCACCAGCAAGGCGATCAAGGCTCAGCCACACCCGACCCTCCCGGGCCAGCCAAGAACTTACGGATC
>NZ_BAAGUS010000059.1:0-654 GCF_054781275.1 Nocardioides ginkgobilobae
GAAGACCAGCCGTAGGCCTTCTTTGAGGAGGTAGGCGCGGTAGAGGCGGGTGTCGTTGACCGCGAGCCACTCGAGCTTGGCTTGTTGACGTTCGGTGAGGTCCTCGGGGTTCTTCCACAGCGAGTAGCGGACCCTGGTCAGGGCGTGGACTCGTTGGGCCTCGAGATGTGGCGGATCGTGCCTGGCGGGGCGTCCTGGGCGCTTGGGGTTCGCCCGCAGTGCCTTCTTCGCATCGCGCCAGGCCTGCAGCCGCAACTCGCCGAGGGCGTCGTTGGCCCACTTCACGACGTGGAAGGGGTCAGCGACCTGGACCGCGTCGGGGCAGTTGGTGGCGACGACGTCGGCGATGTACTTCGCCGAATCAGCCGAGACGTGGGTGATCGCCGCGCACCGGTCGGGACCGAGGGCGGTGAAGAACTCCTGCAGCGTGGCCTTGGACTGGCCTTTGCCGGCCCACACCAGCCGGCCGGTGTCGTGGTCGATGACGACCATCAAGAACAGACGTCCGCGGCGGTAGGAGACCTCATCGATCCCGATCCGCGACAGCCCGGCCAGCTGGTCGACGCATCCGCCGGTATCGGCCCAGACCCGGGTGATGATCGACCCGACGGTGCGCCACGCGATGCGCATCAACACCGTCGCGGCGCTCTTGGA
>NZ_BAAGUS010000060.1:0-535 GCF_054781275.1 Nocardioides ginkgobilobae
AAGGTGCGGCTGGATCACCTCCTTTCTAAGGAGCACACACCCCGACCATCAACGAATGTTTGGTGGCGCATGGTGGTGTCTCACTAGTGGAATCGTCGACGTACGCTGTTCAGCTTCTTGATCTGCGGCCTCAGTACTGCTTGCCCGGTTGGGTGGGCGTGGAACCTGGTCGTGGTGGTGGGGGTTGGGTGGTTGGCACACTGTTGGGTGTCTGAGGGATCAGACTCCTTCGCATCGCGCTCGAGTCATGGGACCTGTGAGGGTTTGTGTGGCTGGGTGTGGGTCTCCTTCGGGGCGCTTTCGCCGGATGGCGGGAGTGGTCTTGTTGGTGGACTGGGCAGGATATTGGTTTGTGAATAGTGGACGCGAGCATCTTGTAGCAATACGAGAGTTCAATGACATCGCACCGTGCATGCGTGCTGAAGTGTGGCGTGTGTGGGTGTGTGGTGTTCTTGGTCTTTGTTTTGTTTCTTTTGTAGTTGTGTTTCTTGTTGAGTGTTTGTGAGACAAGCTATGAAGGGCACATGGTGGATGC
>NZ_BAAGUS010000061.1:0-534 GCF_054781275.1 Nocardioides ginkgobilobae
AAGGTGCGGCTGGATCACCTCCTTTCTAAGGAGCACACACCCCGACCATCAACGAATGTTTGGTGGCGCATGGTGGTGTCTCACTAGTGGAATCGTCGACGTACGCTGTTCAGCTTCTTGATCTGCGTCCTCAGTACTGCTTGCCCGGTTGGGTGGGCGTGGAACCTGGTCGTGGTGGTGGGGGTTGGGTGGTTGGCACACTGTTGGGTGTCTGAGGGATCAGACTCCTTCACATCGCATCTGGGGCACGGACCTGTGAGGGTTTGTGTGGCTGGGTGTGGGTCTCCTTCGGGGCGCTTTCGCCGGATGGCGGGCGTGGTCTTGTTGGTGGACTGGGCTGGATATTGGTTTGTGAATAGTGGACGCGAGCATCTTGTAGCAATACGAGAGTTCAATGACATCGCACAGTGCATGCGTGCTGAAGTGTGGCGTGTGTGGGTGTGTGGTGTTCTTGGTCTTTGTTTTGTTTCTTTTGTAGTTGTGTTTCTTGTTGAGTGTTTGTGAGACAAGCTATGAAGGGCACATGGTGGATGC